>JAFGHH010000034.1 GCA_016930215.1 Deltaproteobacteria bacterium | reverse complement strand
GCGCCGCCCGCGCCTCCCTGCGGCCCCCCGGGGCCCGCCGTCGGCGACCACCCGGCTGCCCCCCTCCCCAGTGTCTGAACTGCAGGCCGCGTGCCCGGCTGCTTTACATCGGCGGCCCAGGGTGCATGATCGGCCGACACCGTCCCCGCGGAGGGGAGGAGGAGGGACTCGATGAAGCTGCGCAACGCGACGAATCGCCGGTCGTTCACGGCCGGCTTGCGGATCCTGCCGTGGCTGCTGCCGGCCCTGCTGGCCGCGGGCGCCTGCGGGAAGAAGGAATCCGGCGGCCAGGCCCCGGCGCCCGCCGTCGAGGCGACTCCGCTCCCGCCGGCCCCCGAGGAGGTGGACCGCCAGGAGCCCGGCCGCGAACCGGCGGGGCCGGGCGGCGGAGCCGGCGGCCCGGCCGCCGTCACGCCGACGCTGCCGCCGGAATCCGCGGCCGGCGGCGCCGCCCTGTGGGTCACCGCCCCCGACCTCGGACGCTCCGTGGACCGCGTCGCCGCGCTGCTCGAGCGCTTGCGCGCGGCCGGCGGCGACCTGGCGGCCCTGCTGCCCGCGGCGGGCGACCTGCGCCCGCAGGCCGAGCTGATGCTGCGCGGAGCCCTGTTCGGCCAGCTGCTCGGACTCGGCGACCCGTCCGTCGTCGACCTCTCCCAACCCGTCCGGATGCGCCTGTCGTTCCCCTCGGCCGGCGGGCCGAGCATCGTCGTCTCCCTCGGCACCGTTCGGCCGCTCGAGGCGATGCGAACCGCCTCGCTGTCCGGCGTCACCGCCCCCGACGGTCGCTACCTCGTCGGGCTGGGCGTCGAGCCGGACCCGACGACGACCTGGCTCGCGGAGGCGCCGGAGGCCGCCGCCGACGACCTCCATGTCGTCGTCCAGGCCCGGTCGGCGCTGCCCGCCCTGGTCCGCGCGTTCGGCGAACTCCAGGCCGGCGCCGCCCGGCTCGGCGGCGCCGAGCCGCTGCCTCCGTGGCTCGGCGACCTCGTGCTCCAGACCGTGACGTTCGCGGTCGAGGCGGCAGGCATCGAACGGTTGTCGCTCGGCCTGTCCCTGCCTGCGGCCGAAGCCGACCCGCCCTTGCGCGTGCGGTTCGGCCTGCGGGTCGATCCGGCCAGCCAGGTCGGCGCCGCGATGACCGCCCTCGGCGACGACCCGCCCCCCTTCGGCCTGCTCGAGTCGCTCGATGCCGGCGCCGAGATGTGGCTCGCCGCCCGGATGAATCCCGAGGCGATGCGGCGCTACATGGCGCTCCTGGCCGACCCGATGGAGCGGTTCGTTGCGGAGTCGCTGGGCGAGGAGTGGCGGGCCCAGACGATCGAGGTCCTGCGGGCGATGGTCGAGGCGTATGCCGGCACGGACGGGCGGACGGCGGTGACCGCCCGGACCCTCGCGAACGGTCGCGGGGCGTTCTCGATCCTGATGGGCCAGAGCGGGGATCCGGCCGGGCTGCGCGCCGCGCTGCGCCGCGGGTTCGCGGCGGCCGCCGGCCTCCTCCAGAAGGTCTCGGACAAGTACTCGTTCGGCGCCTCCATCACGTGGACCGAGAGCGCGGCACGGGTCGGCGGCACCGAGGTCGACCGCCTGACCGTCGTCGTCCCCCGCGCCGGCCTCGGAGCCGCGATGGCGGCCGCGCTGCAGCCCGGCACCGGCGACCTGCGCTGGGAGATCTCCGTCGCCGTCACCCAGACCGTCGTGGCGATGACCAGCGATACCGACCCGACGACCCTCCAGCGGATGCTCTCCGGTCGCGGCCAGGGCGGCGGGGCGGCGTCGGGCTCCGTGCTGGCGTCCCGGCTCGCCACCCCCGAGCCCGGGCTGGTCGAGCTGGGGTGGCTCGACTTCGCCGCGAGCTTCCGCAACAACCCGGCCCTCTCCTGCCCCGCCGACGCGGTCTTCCCGACGCTTCCGATGCACATCGAAGCGTTGTTCGCGCCGGGCGGCTTCGACATGGTCATGGACTTCCTGCCCGACGGCGTCGGTAGCGTCGGGGCGTTCGTCCAGGCGGTCCAGAGCTGCGTGCCCAGCGCGCCCCCGCCGCCGCCGCAACCCTGACGACCCGGATCGGCGGCCTTCGTTCCCCCGCCGTCGTTCGCCCGCCGCCTTGCCCGCCTCGCCGATCCGTGCAAACCTGCCTGCTGGACGCGCGCGCGGGCGCCGGCGCCGCACCGCGCGGGGAGGAATCGATGACGGGAAGGACGACCTGGGTGCTCCTGGCGGCGGCGTGCCTCGCCGTCGTCCCGGTCGGCTGCAGCGACGACGACTCGACCCACGACACGGCGGATGACGCCGGTGACGTGGACGTCGAGGTGCGGGAGGACGTCGGTCCGGACGCGGACGCCGACGGCGACGAGGACGTCGGCATCGATGCGGACGTCGAGGAGGACGAGGGCGTCGACGCCGACGCGGAGGCGGAAGCCGACGCCGACGGCGAGGCCGACGGCGACGTGCCCGTCGGCACCTGCGACGAGCCGCGGCCGCTCGCCTGCGGCGACCGGTTGACCGCGGAGAGCACCGCCGCCGGCGGCGCGGAGCTGGACGGCTACTCCTGCACGTCGTATCCCGAGACCGGTCCGGAGACGGTCTACTCCCTCGTCGGCACCGCCCAGAACCGCGTGACGATCTCGATGACGCCGTCCACCGGCGGGGACCTCGACCTGTTCCTGCTCGGGGCCGATTGCGCCCCGGCCGCCTGCCTCGCTGCGAGCGCCTCCACGGGGTCCGAGAACCTGACGTTCACCGCCGAAGTCGGTGCGACGTACCGCGTGGTCGTCGACGGCTTCGAGGGCGCCGCCGGGGGCTACTCGCTCGAAGTGACCTGCGCGGCCGGCGAGATCTGCGGCAATGGGGCGGACGACAACGGCAACGGCCTCGTCGATTGCATGGACTCCCAGTGCTGGTCTTCCGCGGCCTGCGACGAGACGTGCACCGGCGGGCTCGACGAGGACTACGACGGCCTGGTCGACTGCCTCGACGTCGCCGACTGCGGCGCCGACGCCGCCTGCGCCGAGCGGAGCTGCGACGACGCCGTCGATAACGACGGCGACGGCGCGACGGACTGCGCCGACTGGGACTGCATCGGCAGCGCCGACTGCCCCGCGGGCCTCGGCGCCGTCGGCGACGCCTGCACCTCGCACGCCGACTGCGCCGACCGCGCCTGCCTCCTCGAGGCGACCTGGGGCTGGCCGGGCGGGTATTGCACGAAGTGGTCGACCGAGGACGACACGTGCGGCGGTTGTCCCTCCGGCAGCACCTGCTACGACTACAGCGGCTGGGGCTACGGGCCCTACTTCTGCCTCCGCGGGTGCACCGACGGCACGGATTGCCGCACCGGCGTGCAGGTCTGCCACGCCGGCACCGTCTGCGTCGGCGCCTGCACCGACGGTGCCCAATGCACCGCCACCGGCCACTGCGGCGCCGGGCTGTGCACGACGCCGCCGGAGGAGTGCGGCGTCGTCGGCGACGAGGACGGCGACACGCGCGCCGACTGCGCCGACCCCGACTGCGCGTTCCTCGCAGCCTGCATCCCGTCCGCGACGACCCTCGAGGGCGGCGCCGTCTGCTCCACCGCCGCGGCCCTGACCCTGCCGACCGACGAGCGCGGCGCGATTCTCGTGACCGGCACCCTCGATGCCGCCGACGGCGACGACCGCCTGCCCGCTTGCGGCTATGTCGATTCGGTCGATGTCTTTTACCGCTTCACGCTGACCCGCGCGGCCCGGGTGAGCGTCCGGCTCGAGTCCCGATCCGACCCGCCCGGCGCCCCGATCGTCGCGCTGGCCTACGCCTGCGAAGAGCCCGACTTCCAGTGCGCCGCGCAGTCGGGAACGACCCGCCTGGAGGTCACGCTCGGCGCGGGAACCTACTCCCTCACGGTCGATGCCTACGACGGCGGGCTCGGCCCCTACGAGCTGGGCCTGCTGCTGGGCGACCCGTGACGCCGGATTCCTCGATGCAAGGGCGTTCGCCCCGCCTCTCGTAGCGGTCCGGCACTGCCGGCGACGGCGGCGCGCCGGCCGGATCCTCAGTGCGCCGAGCCGATCGCCTGGCCGAAGGCCGCGTCCATGACCGCCCCCGTCGGCGTCAGGACCGGCGCGGCCGGCGGCACCGCCGCCCCGAGCCCCACCGCCACCCGGCCCATGTCCAGCCGGGCGTCGTCGAAGCCCGGGCCACCCACCGCGAAGTCCGCGAAGCCGTCGGCGTTGAGGTCCCCCGGTCCGGCCACCGCGGCGCCGTGGGCGTCGCCACCCGCGGCGGCGTCGAAGGTCAGCGTCGGAGTCGTTCCCGGCGGCGCGGCGCCCAGGAACAGGTAGGCGCGTCCCGAGTCGGCGGCGACGCCGTCCGCCGCTGGCGCCCCGATCAGCAGGTCCGCCAGGCCGTCCCCGTCGACGTCCCCCGCGCCCGCCACGGCCGCGCCGAACCGGTCGCCCTCCGCCGCCCCCGCCGGCGTCGCGTCCGGAGCCGTCGCGAGTATCGGGGCGCCGAGGTACAGCTCGACCCGCCCGCCCCCGGCGGTGCCCGGCACCCCGATCGCGAAGTCCTCGAAGCCGTCGCCGTCGACGTCGCCGACCCCCGCCGCCGCCGCCCCGAACTCCTCGGCCGGGGCCGCGCCGAACCACGTCCCGTAGCCGATGTGGAGCAGGTCGACCACCGGGCCGCCCCGGAACAGGAACGCGGCACCGGAGTCCGCTCCGCCGGTTCCATCGTTGCCGGGGGCGCCGACGAGGAAGTCGGCGTGGCCGTCCGCGTCCACGTCGCCGGCGCCCGCAACCGCCTCGCCCAGCCGTTCGCCGCCGGCCCCGCCGTCCCACGTCCAGTCGGGCGTGACGTCCGGCGCCGCGCCGCCCCGCAGCAGCAGCACCCGCCCGGCGTCGGTGCCTCCCCCGTCGGCAAAGGGGATGCCGACCAGCAGGTCGGCCGCGCCGTCCGCGTCCACGTCGCCGGCGCCGGCGACGGCCGCGCCCAGCATCTCGCCGTTCGCCGTTCCCTCCAGCGCGAGCGCGGACGTCGTCGGAAGCGGGTGGCCCCCGTAGAACAGGAACGCCGCGCCATGGTTCCGTCCGGTCGTCGCGTAGTCCGGGTCGCCGACCAGCAGGTCGGCGAAACCGTCCCCGTTCACGTCGCCCACCGATGCCACGGTCGCGCCGAAGCGGACTCCGCTCGACAGCTCGAGCACCATGTCCGGGACGTCGTCCGGCGCCGCCCCGCCGAGGAACACGTAGACCCGCCCCGCGCCCGCGCCCGAGTTGTCGCCGGGCGCGCCGACGGCGAGGTCGGCGTAGCCGTCGCCGTCCAGGTCGCCGGGCGCGCGGCCGACGTCGAGGTAGCGCGTCGCGCTCCAGGGTCCCGGCGCGCCGGCCGGCAGCACCGACCGGACCCGCCAGAAGTAGCGGCGGCCGGCCGGCGGTGCCGTCCCGATCGCCAGGTCGGCCGTCGGCTGCCACGACGTCGCCACCAGCCCCGCCGCGGAACCCTCGGGGCTCGGGAAGTCGCAGTCGGCGAAGCCGATCGCCGCGCAGGAATCGTCGAGCTGCAGCTCGTACTCCACCCCGGGACACGCCGACGGACGCCAGCGCAGCGTGGGGCGCAGCGCCCGCCGCTCCGGGGGCGCGAGGTGCGAGCCGGTCCGGGCGCCGTTGGGCGGCCAGAGCGGGAGCGGCGGCGGCGGACCCTCCGCGACGTCGCAGCGCTGCCCCGTGCCCCCGGGTGCACAGGTGCCGACCGTGCACGGGTCGCCGTCCTCGCAGTCCTCGTCGGTGTGGCAGCTGAACCGGCAGTCGCGGCGGCATCCGTCGTCGTCGCTGAGGTTCGCGTCGTCGCACTCCTCCCCGTCGTCGAGGCTCCCGTTGCCGCAGTCCGGCAGCACCTCGATGCCGCCGTCGTCGACGACCCCCTCCGCCTCCACCTCGCCCGGGTCGGTCGGGGCGTCGATGTCCGCCTCGGCGCCGTCGACGTCCGCATCGCCGGCGATCGGAGGCGGCACCTCGCAGATCAGCTCGCACGAGCCCGCCGCCCAGGGGAGGGCGGACAGCAGCCCGACGAGCCGTGCGGCGGAACGTCCGCGCACCGGCCGGTCTACCATGTCAGCACCAGCCCGCCCGGAACGAACCCCACCGCCGGCTCGTCCGCCGGCCGCTCGTCGTCGTCCGGCGGTGCCCAGGCGAACCAGGCCAACAGGCCGGCGGCGACGGCCGCGGCCAGCGTCACGCCGAGCAGCACGTCGGTGGCCAGGGCCAGCTCGAGCGTCCGGTCGTAGAGGCCGGCGTCCCGGCGGTCCCCCAGGAGGTAGTCGTCGCGGTACAGGATCATGGCGGTGCCGAGCGCCGCCGTCGCCAGGCCCAGCGCGCCCGTCGTGCCCGCCAGGCCCCAGAACCAGGGTTCGAGGAGCTCAGCCGGCGACGGTTCGAGCGGCTCCAGCGGCAGCAGCACCAGCTCGGCGGCAGTCCGCGCCCCGGGCACGATCGTCACCTCGACCCGCCCCTCCGCGAAGCCGGGTCGCCGCGCCGTCACGACGTGGGTCCCCTCACGGAGCCGGACGGGACGGACCAGCGGCGTCGTTCCGACGATGTGCCCGTCGACCGCCAACTCCGCGCCGTCGACGGCGAGCCTGGGCTCCAGCTCCCCGAGCTGCGACGTCATTTCGCTGCGCTGCCGGGCCGCCTCCGCCAGCCGGTCTTCCGGCTCGGTCTCCCGTCCGGCCGCCAGGTACTCGTCGAACGCCGTCACCGCCGCGTCCCAGTCGTCCAGCTCGCGATGGCACATGGCGATGTTGAACAGCAGGACGGGCCGGTCGGAGATCGTCCGCGCCTCGCGGAACGCCGTCAGCGCCGCGGCGTAGTCGCCCGCCTGCAAGGCCTGCGCCGCCTCGGCCATCCGTGCGTCGAGCCGGTCCTCGTCCCGAGGTTCCTGCGCCGCCGCGACTTCCGCCGCCAGCAGCAGGACCAGCGCCGCGACCCGACTCACCGGTCCCCTCCCAGCTCGAGCACGAAGGTGGTCCCCTGCTGCCCGTGGATCACCGTCGGACCCGCATCGCGCGGCGGCCGCGGGCCGACGCGCGAGAACCGCGGGCGGATCACTCGGTCCTCGCGTGTCGAGAGCGACACGCGGTACGGCCGCAGGCCGGCCCGCTCCGGCACGACGACGACGTCGACCCTGCGGTCCGCCTGGGGCAGATCGATGCCGACCGCGGGATCGACGGCGATCCCGTCGACCGTCACCGTGGCGCCGTCGGGCACCTCCTCGAACGCGATGTGCACCGTGGGCCCCGCCAGGAGGCCGGCCTCCGGTTGCGTCGCCGCCGGCTCGGCGGCGCTTTCCGCGGTCTCGGTTCCGGCGTCCGGCGTCGGTTTCGGTACCACATCCGGGACGGCGCCACCCCCGTCGACCACGGCCACCGCGGCCGGCTCGACCGGAGTGCCCGTCCCGCGGGGCCCCGCCTCGCCCCAGGTCAAGGCCAGCACCAGCGCGGCGGCCGCCACGGCGACGATCGCGGCGGCCCCGACGTAGAGCCGACCTCGCGGCAACGACCGTGGCGGGATCGTCCGCGGCGTGGGCACGGCGTCCGCCGTGGACGCGGCGGCGGGGCCCTCGGACAGCGGCCGCACCACCGGCAGGGGTTCGGGGAGCGGCGGCAGGACGTGCTGTTCGATCTCGATCAGGTCCACCTGCATCTTCTCGGCCGACGCGTAGCGCTCCCGGGGATCGAGCCGCAGGGCCTTGGCGACGCACTGCTCGAGCTGTTCCGGCAATCCGGGCACGAACGAGCCGAGCTTCGGGCGCTCCTGCGGCTGCGTGCGCTCCTCGTAGCGCTCCCCCCACAGCTCCGCCGCCCGCAGCTCGCGGTACGGCAGCCGGCCGGCGATCATCCGGAACAGCAGCACACCGCAGGCGTACAGGTCGGCCCGCGCGTCGAGCGGTCGGTGGTGGAACATCTCCGGTGCGACGTACGCCGGCTTGCCCATCAGCGTCCCGCGCTGCGTGATGTTCGCCCGCTCCTCTTCTTCCCCCCCGGCCACGCGGGACAGGCCGAAGTCGAGGACCTTGGCGAGGTACTTCCCGTGCTGCTGCGGCACCAGGAAGATGTTCGACGGCCCCAGGTCGCGGTGCACGATTCCCCGCGCGTGGACGGCCGCCAGTCCGTCGAGCACCTGGAGCATGATCGACACCGCGAGGCTGGGGGACACCGAGCGCCGCCGTCGCAGCAGCCGATCCAGCCCTTCGCCCTCGAGCAGCTCCATGACGACCCACGGACGGCCGGGCCGGCCCGGCTGCGGAGCGAACGCGTCGAACACGCCGACGACGTGCGGGTGCCGGATCGATCGCAGGGCCTTGATCTCGCGGTGGAAGCGCGCCACCGAGGACTCGTTGTCGAGGTGGTCCTCGCGCAGGAACTTGACCGCGTAGAGCTGGTGGGTGGCGAGCCGCTCCGCCACGTACACCGAACCCATCCCGCCCGCGCCCAGCGGACGAACCAACCGGTAGCCCGGTACCTCGAGCGCCTCGGACAACCGTGCCGTCCTTCCCCGACCCAGCACTCCTCCTATCCGGACCGTCTCCTTGCGGTCCGGTTCGAGTGCCGAGGACACCGACATGGTAACGGGATCGGTCGACCGGAGGCAACGGGGTTCGGTGGTGCTCACACAAGAACGGACTGCGAGTCCGACGCGGCCCGCCGGCGGTCCCCGGACCCCCGGCCGGCTGCTCGGCGCCGTCGCCCCCTACAGCCCCGCTTCGGTCAGCAACCGCGCCTCGGCCGCGTCCAGCGCCGCGAGCAGCTTGCCGAGCGCGCCGCCGGGGTCCATCACGCCGGCCACGAAGTAGTCCGCGACCGAGCGCCGGACGAACAGCACGTGCTGGTCGGTGAGCACCACCAGCTCCCGGATGCCCCCCGCGGCCAGGTGCGGCGCCTCCCGCTGGACGGTTGCGAGCAGCAGGCCGAGCACCGCGCCGGCGACCTTGGTCTCGTACGGGGCGAGGTACGTGTGGTAGTCGACGACCTCGCCCTCCTCGTCGCAGAACGCCGCCGCCTGCAGGCCGGGCACGTCCTCGACCAGCCCGCGCAGCGCGGCGGTGAATGCCGTCCCCCGGAGGTCGCGCTGCGGCACGAACCGGCGGGGGATCGTCACGGCCGCGCTGCCCCGGTGCCGCCCATCGTCAGCGGCAGCAGCTCGGGCCGCGCCCGCACCGGGTGCCGCTCCCGGGTCGCGTTCCCCAGCGCCTCGGCCCGCCGCGCCTCCATCGCCGACCGACCCCGCTCCAGCATCTCCGGCACCGCCTCCTCGAACGAGGCGTTCCGCGGCGGCAGCGTTTCCACCAGGTACAGCAGGTGCCAGCCGAAGGCCGTGCGGACCGGCCCGGAGACCGCACCCGCCTCGGGCAGCGCGAACGCGGCCGCCAGGAACGCCTCGTCGAACGGTCCCTCGCGGTCGAACGGATCGATGTGCTCCAGGCGAACCTGTGGTCTCCGGGCCTCGTCGAGCCCCGCGGCGGCCCATTCCCGCTGCAGCCGCGCCTCGAGCAGCGGGCGCAGGGCCCCGAACGCCCCGGCCGACTCCGCGCCGCGCGCCAGCGGGGCCAGGTCCGTCACGGCGCGCCGCGCCGCCTCCCACGCCGCCGGCTCGCCCTCCGCCGGCCCGGCCTGCGGGTCGGTCACGACGACCACCAGATGCTCGACCGTGCGGATCTCCGGCCGCACGAACCAGCTGCGGATCCGCTCGTACGATGCCCGCAAGTCGTCCAGGTCCCGCGGACTCGGCGGCTCCCGGATCGCGACCTCGCGGCGCAGCAGCCGCCGCACCAGCAGCGCGCGCCGCTCGCGGTCGAACCACCGCGCCCGCTCTTCGCCGCGCTCGCGGGCCAGCCGGCCCAGCGCCGCCACCTCCACCGCGCGCCGCAGGCCGGCATCGACGTCGCCGCCGCTCTGCGCCGCGGCCGTCGCGACCCACTCCACCGGCACCGGACGCCCGCCGACCGTCGCCGCCGCCGGCCCGGCCGGCTCCGCCGCCCGACGCTCCTCCCGCCCGCACCCCGCCGCCAGCAGCGCCGGCACGAGCAGGATGGCCGCGCGGCCGGGCCTACTCTCCACGGTCCGCCTCCCGGGCGGCGGCGCGTCCGCCGAACATCAGCCGCGCTGCGCCGGCGGCGAGCAGCCCGCCCGCCAGCAGGCCCAGCAGGGCCGTCACCACCCGGCGGTCGGCCAGCAGATCGAGTGCGCCGACGATCGGAACCATCGCCACCGCGAACAGCAGTACCCCGAACAGCCTGCGGGTCGCGACGGACGTCATCGCGGCTACGGCCTCCCGGCGCCGGCCGCCGTCTCCACCGCGCGCAGCAGGTCGGCGGGGTCGAGCGTCAGTCCGGTGAGCAGTCGCATCTGCGCCGCCCCCTGGTGGGCCCAGTGCACCCGCCCCGGGATCGGCCGCCCATCCGCCCGGGCGGCCGCCGCCAACAGCGGCGTCTCGGGCGGGTCGAGCACCAGGTCGAGCACCGTGCGGCCGGAGAGGGTCGCGGGGTCGGCGACCGGCGAGGAGACACCGTCGGAGCCCAGCGGCGTCGCGTTGACCAGCACGTCGAACGGCAGCCCCGCCGCCTCGGACCACTCGACCCAGCCCGCGCCCACCGCGTCCGCCACCGCGGCGGCCCGGCCCGAGCGGCGGGCGGCCAGCGTCACCGTCGCCCCCGCGTCCACCAGCGCCCGGGCCACCGCCCGGGCCGCCCCGCCCGCGCCGAGCACCAGCGCGCGGCGACCGGCCACCGCGGCCGTGCCGCCCAGCGCCCCGAGCGCTCCTTCGCCGTCGGTGGAGTGGCCGACCAGCCGGCCGCCCACCAGGGCGATCGTGTTGACCGAGCCGGCGCGGCGTGCCGAAGGCAGCTCGTCGTC
>JAFGHH010000296.1 GCA_016930215.1 Deltaproteobacteria bacterium | reverse complement strand
TCATACGTCCGTCCACCGATCGCTGTCAAGCATGCGGTGCCGTGGAAGGTCGACGCGGGTTCCGGATCCGGTCGTCGCTCGGCAGAACCCCATCCGCGTCGTGATCGTTGACCTTCCGCTCGCGCCCGGGCAGCGTTCGCCGCCGTGCTCGACATCCTCTGGATCGTCCTCCGGCCCGTCGGCTCCGCCTTCCACTCCCGCCGCGACCTGGTCTTCGAGAACCTCGCTCTCCGGCAGCAACTCGCGGCGTTCAGGGTGCGCGGCAAGCCACCCCGTGACACGCCGTCGAGCATCGGCCGTCGCACGCCGTGAGGTACGCGTCGAGGGTCCGGGGCGCGCCGTGCGACGGCCGTGCCCCGCGCCCGCGTCAGAGGATCTCTCGCGGCGTGGTGTTCGGAATGTGCTTGCGGAACGCGAGACCGAGGTTGCGCAGCGCCTCCGCACTCAGAGCGCATTCCAGGGCCGACTCGATGTCCTCCGCGCTCGAGCCGATCGGCGTGAGCCGGTCCGCGGAGATCGTCGCCGCGTCGAGGACGCCGCCGAGATACTCGCCCGAGGCGATCTCGAACAGGCGGGCCTCGGCCATCCACTTCCCCGGCACGAACCGCTTGTCGCCCACCAGGCCGTCCACGATCTCGCTCTTCTCATACAGGATCTCGCGCAGCACCACGACGTACTCCATGTGCTCGAGCTGGCGGAAGTACCGCTCGACGATCTTCCGCCTAATCGGACCGTCTTCCATCGCCGAACCGTTGACGGTGCCGTGCCGGACCAGTTCCATCGCCGCGGCGGGGCCGCCGCTCGGCGAGAACTCGCGGCACGGCCAGCTCTCCCCGACGGCGCCGAAGCGCGAGAGCGCCGCTTCCCCGACGACCAGCACGTTCCAGGTGTCGGAGTCCACCAGTCCCTCGGCCGGCTCGCGGGACATGTCGGCGAAATCGAGCCGGATCCCCGTCGCGGGACCGGTCGGCTCAACCAGCTCGGGGTGCTGCAAGGCCGCTGCGGAGATCGCCGCCAGCGACGCCAGCTTCGCCTCCGTCATCGCCCGGTTCTTCTCGATGATCTGCGCGACCGGCGGACGCGAGTCCTGCCCGCTCTTGCCGCACCCGCAGCTCCCGAAGGCCCACAGGATCAGAAGCCAGATGCTCGACCGGTACCCGACTCGCCTCATGGATCACCTCCCAACGCTCCTGCTTCACGGAGACCGGCTGTCCGTCCCGAAACCCCGTACGCCCCACAACCATGGCACTTCTCGCGCAGGCCGTCCGCGGCTTGCGTCGACCGGCTCGCCCATCTGCGGTCCGCCACCATGCCCGACCTCCCTGCCATCCGCATCCGTGCTCGCGCGGACATGAGATGCGGCAGCAGCGCACGTTCGGGTCCGTGGAGGAGGTGCCCCGCGAGGGGCATCCCTGCTCCGACCGCGAGCGCAACGTCGGGGGGCCACTCGCGCCGGCACGCCCGCTTCGCAGGCGTCCGTCGCTGCGTCGGTCCCCGGACCGGATCGGAAGGCCGATCCCGAACCCCCTCCTAGGCCTTCGGCTTGACCTTCGCGGCGGCCCGCTTGACCCGCCGCTCCGCGGACTTGAAGACGTCGAGCAGCTTGCCGAGCGGGTAGTTCTCGAAGTGCTTGCGGTAGTCGGCGTCCTTGACCCGCCCCTCGAGCTCCACCAGCGCGCCCACCAGCTTCTCGCGGGTGCCGAAACGCTCCCGCACCTCCTCGGCAATCCGGTGCAGGCGCAGCAGCTTCAGGTTGCTCACCCGCTCGAGCCCCTTCGCCTCGTTGAACTTCTTCACGAACAGATCGGTCTTCTCCACCAGCCCCTGGAGCTCCTTGACCAGGGCTTCCTTCGAGCCGAACCGATCCTTGACCTGCTGGAACGGGGACTTCGCCATCGGATCCTCCTGCGCAAGCCGCCCGGGACGTCGTGGCGTCGGCCGGGGGCGCCGAGGGGAACGGGTCGCGCGTCGAGCGGCCATCGCCCGGGCGCGAGCGGGCTGCCATCTAGCACGGCCCGCGGCGCCGGACAAGCGGGAAGTCCGCCGGTCAGTGGCCGTCGTCGGACGGCGGGGGCTCCGAATCGGAGCAGTACTTGAGCAGCACGTCGCGCAGCTTGGCCCGCTGTTCGGGCGACAGCCTGAACTCGATGCCGAGCCCCGTGATGTGGTCGGGCATCGCATCGCCCCGCATCTCGATCACCCGCACGACCCGCCCGTCCAGGGCCTCCTCGGACTCGGCCCCCGGCAGGGTCATCCGGATCTTCAGCTCCGTGCCGACCGGCGCCGGCTCGGTGGTGGTGACGAACGCCCCGCCCTGGCTCACGTCCCGAACCGCGGCCCGGCGCAGCCTCCCCGCCTCATCGATGGCGGCGTCGAGCCGCACGGAGTAGCGCGGATACCTCCGACGGTCGTTTCCGGGCGGCGCGTCGTTCATCGGAGAGCATCATACCAGGATGCGGCCCGCCGGCCAATCGTCGCTTCCGACCGAGCCGCGCGGGCG
>JAFGHH010000033.1 GCA_016930215.1 Deltaproteobacteria bacterium | reverse complement strand
GCGCCGCCCGCGCCTCCCTGCGGCCCCCCGGGGCCCGCCGTCGGCGACCACCCGGCTGCCCCCCTCCCCAGTGTCTGAACTGCAGTCCACGGCACCGCATGCTTGACAGCGATCGGTGGACGGACGTATGATGATTGCGGTGGTTCCTTGCTGGTGTCTGCTTCCGCGTGGAACCGGGGCAGGTTCTGTTTCATCCCAAGGAGGTTGCTGCATGTGTCGCGCGGTGTCCCTCGGTGTGGTGCTGACGCTCGTTGTCCCCTTCCCCGGCTGCAGTGGTGACGACGGGCCGGATCCCTGCGGGGCTGACCCGTGTCACGGTCATGGCACCTGCGTGGTGCTCGGCGACGGCCATGCGTCCTGCGAATGCGATGCCGGGTATGCCGGCGAGTTCTGCGATTCGTGCGCCGAGGACCACGTGGAGTTTCCCGCGGACAGCGGCACCTGCCTCGACGACCCCTGCCGACCCGACCCCTGCAGCGGGCACGGCGCCTGTTCCCTCGACGCCGGCGGCGCGGCGCGCTGCACCTGTGACGCGGAGTACGCCGGAGCGGCCTGCGACTCCTGCGCCGACGGCCACGTGGAGTTCCCCGCGGACAGCGGCACCTGCGTGGCCGACCCGTGCAGGGATGTCGTCTGCGACCACGCCGAGTGCACCGAGGCGTACACGATTCTGACGGCCGACACGGGCGAGTGTGTGCCGGACGGGGTCGACTCGTTCCACTGCGTGAGGGAGGACACCGTCTGTCCCGGCGGCTGCCATGCGGGCAGATGCGCCGATGCTGCGTACGCGGCGCCCGGCGATCTGGTGATCAACGAGATCATGCTCCAGCCCGGCGAGCCGCCCGCGACCCAGGGCCAGTGGTTCGAGGTGCTCAACCTGTCGGGCGGCGGGTTGAACCTGCTCGGCGTGACCATCCATACGACGAGCCAGACGCTGACGTTCGACGAGCCGGCCGTCGTCGCGGCGGACACGGCCGTCGTGATCGGGGCTGCGGACTTCTCGAGCGCCGCGAGTCCGCCGGCCGCGCTTCCCTGGAACGACTTGTCCGTCGATCCCGTCTCGGACCAGATCGAAATCTCTTCGCGCGAGGGGGTGCTCCTCGACGCCGTCGCCTGGGACGCGAGCTGGTCGCACCTCGCCGGGCGGTCGTTGACCCTCTCGCCCGCCCTGTTGGCCTACACGCCGGCCTCCGACAACGACGACCGGGCCCGCTGGTGCTTCGCCCAGGCCCAGCATGGCGACGACTGGGCTTCCCCGGGCGCCGGGAACGATGCCTGCCTCCCGGATTGGTGCGAGATCGATCGCCCGCTGGCGACGACGGTCGTCGTCGGCAGCCTGACCCCGGACATCTACGCGCGGGTGCGGGAGGCGTTCCTGACCGACGCCGGCGACTTCACGCCCTTCCTCAATGCACAGATCGGCTTCGGGGCGGCGGGCACGTCGCCGGACGCCGGCTGGACCTGGTCCGCAGCCGACTACAACCGGGACGTGGCCGGCGCGGTCGAGGAGGAGTTCGCCGGCAAGTTCTTCGCTCCGGACACGGCCGGGACCTACGCGTTCGCCTACCGCACGACGCTGGACAACGGGGCGTCCTGGCTCTACTGCCTGGCCCCGGACGGCACGCCCGGAACGCTGACCGTCGCCGAGGCGGGTCCCTACGCCACGCTGGTCATCTCCGAGTACGTCGAGGGCAGCGGACACAACCAGGCGGTCGAGATCTACAACGGCACCGGCATGGCCGTCGACCTCTCGGACTACTCGATATCGATCGTCCGGGACGGAACCTCGTCCGGGATGACCCAGCGGTTCGGCTCCGTCGTGATCGGCGACGGGCAGACGTACGTCATCTGCGACAACGAGGCCGCCTCGTCACTCAAGGACCTGTGCGACGACGACACGGCGTACCTGTGGTACGACGGCAACGATGCCGTCGTGCTGGAAGCGACGATCGGCGGATTCGGCTACGTGATCGATGCGATCGGGCAGGCCGAATTCGATCCCGGCGCGAGCGGCTGGGGAAGCGGCGACGTGACCACGACGGATCATACCCTGCGGCGCAAGTGCACGGTCCTCGAGGGCGACGACGACCGCAGCGACGCTTTCGACCCCGTTCCGGAATGGGACGGTTACGCGATCGACACGTTCGACGGCCTGGGCAGCCACTGCGAGTGAACGAATCCTCGACCTGTCGGTCGCCGAAACCGCATCCGGGGCCGGGATGGGCACGGACGGCAACCCGGACGGGATCCGAACGGGCGTGATGATGGACGACGAAGGTGCGCTTCGCCGCAGACGATCATGTGGTCCGGCGACTCCTCGCGGCAGGAGCCGGTCCGGCGTTCACGGGTTCCGTTCTGTCCAGGCGCCCGGTGGGCCGTGCGCGTCGGTTTCGCACCGTCGGCTTTCGTCGCGCCGACGACCTGCACGGAGAGGATCGAGTCGCGGTCGAAGACGAGGTACTTGGGCGTCGTGTCGAAGGGAGACGCCTCACGGATCCGTCGGGCGACTCACTCGGCCGTCGGGTGCCGGGGTACGTTGGAGTGCACGATCTCGCGACGACCGTGTCGGATCGGGATCAGGACGTAGAGGGTCCGGAACGCGACGATGACCACGACGAGCAGGTCCATCGCGGCGATCACCTCGTGGTGGTCGTGCAGGAAGTCCGCCCCGGCAGCCTCCCGGTTCACCCGGTTCCCGGCAGCTCGTCCCGCAGCTCGACCTCCCACCGCGCGACCGCGTCCTGCCGGCGCTCGCGGTCCGGCTCGCCGAGCCATCGCTCCGCCCGGGCCGCCAGTCGCCGCACGGCCGCGGCCTTCATCCGTGCGAGCGGCGGCAGCTCGATCTGCTCCAGCTCCCGCGGCTCCAGCTTGCGCGTGGCGCCCCCGTAGGCCCGCGCGTGGTGTTCCAGCGAGGCCAGCGTCCCGGGCGCGTTGAGCGTCGCGGCGAGCAGCGTCTCCCAGGCCGTGCGCGACACGCCGGCCGGAGGCTCCCGCGGCCACAGCGCCAGGAACGTGGTCAGCGGGATCGCTCCGGCGCGGTTCAGCACGAAGCGCGGGTCGCCCCGCGAAAGGTAGGTGAAGACGATCGGCGGCGCCGCGCCCGCCTCGGTGACCCACCACGGGCGCCGGCGCGACAGCAGCGGTCGCGAGGGCAACCCGATTCGGGCGCCTTCGGCCAGGTGCGGCAGCACGGCCGGCGACACCCGGTCGCCGCGGCGCAGCGCGAGCAGCCAGGTCGGCCGCCCGCGGGCCTCGAGCGCCGCGAGGTCGGTCGTGTCGAGCACGAGCCGTCGCGCATCGCGGGCCCGGGCGATCACCCGGACGAGGTTCTGCCGGGGAATGCCGCTCGCCTTCCTCCCTGCCGCGTCGAACAGGAAGAACGAGTTCGCTCCGGTGGCGGTGCCGCGGGTCACGCGGGCGAAGTCGAGCAGCGGGCGGCTGCCGGCGGGCGGCGTCGGCGGCGCCGGGCGGGCCTCGAAGCGAAGGCCGCGCACCAGCGGCAGCGGCTCGGCCCAGGGGCCCGGCGCGCGCGCGGCCGGGCCGTTGAGCCACTCCAGCAGCGCCTCGACCCCGGGCCACTCGTGCAGCAGCAGCGCCCCCGGCTCGTCCCGCGCCGCCGGGTCGATGAAGGTCACCGCCGCCGTCGCGTCGACCCCCGCGAACGCGTCGCAGCGCGGCCCGAACACCAGCGCCCGCCGCGGCCAGTGCGCCTCCGGAAGCCGCTCGAACAGCCTCCGTCCCGAGCGCGACGCGAGCAGCTCGACCGGCGTGATGAAGCACAGCCGGGCGCGCGGCCCGACCGCGCCGAGCGCCCGCAGGAGGAACCAGCCGTACGTGCCCAGAAACCGCGACGGCCGGAAGCCGAACGCGCGCTCGGCCCATGCGACCAGCTCCGCCTTGACCTCGTCGCGCAGGCCGTGGTGGCGGGTGTAGGGCGGGTTGCACACGACCGGGACGTCCGCGAACGTCCGTTCGTCGGTCAGGAAGTCGGCGTGGCAGAGCTCG
The DNA here is from genome assembly GCA_016930215.1 of Deltaproteobacteria bacterium. Taxonomy (GTDB): domain Bacteria; phylum Myxococcota_A; class Polyangia; order DRWM01; family JAAZOP01; genus JAAZOP01. Next base: position 40,088 of record JAFGHH010000033.1, on the reverse strand, counting down.
CAGCGCGTCGGGTCGGCGTGCGCGCGGACGGCGGCGGCGAGCGCCGCGTCCAGCTCGAAGGCGAGGCAGGAAGCCCGGCCCGGGCCGAAGGCCCGGTCGGCCGCCGCGAGGAAGGTCAGCGGCCCGGCCGCGGGGTCGAGGAACCGGCCGGGGCGGTCGCCGAGCGCCCAGCGGACCATCAGCTCGGCGATCGGAGCGGGGGTCCAGAACTGGCCGAGCGTCCGGCGCGACGCGCGGGAGCGCGTGCGCAGGATCGCCGCGCCGACCGCGGCGGGGTCGTCCGTCGCGCCGAGCCCCAGGTCGTCGGGCGGCGCTTGCTTGTACGGCCAGGGTGGATCGCCGAACGTCACACCACCTTCCTACGCCAGTCGCGACCTCGCGCCAAGTGCGTGTTGCGCCCGGACGCCGTCGCTCGGGTTCCGCGCGCCGGGAGCCGAGGGCCGGGAAGGTCGCCGCGCCAACTCGCGCCAAGACGCCGAGGCGCGAAGTCTGGTAGCTTCGGCGACGGGCGCGTCGCGGGGCGCGCGGGACGGAACGACGTGATCGAAGCTCGCGGACTGACCCGGGACTTCGGCCGCGTGCGCGCGGTGGACGACGTGTCGTTCACCGCCGCGCCCGGCACCGTCACCGGCTTCCTCGGCCCGAACGGCGCGGGGAAGACCACGACCCTGCGGCTGCTGACGACGTTCCTCGCGCCGACCGCGGGGACGGCGACGGTCGCGGGGTTCGATGTGCTCCGGTCGCCGCTCGACGTGCGCCGGCGCGTCGGCTACCTGTGCGAGAACGCCCCGCTGCCCGGCGAGCTGCGGGTCGTCGAATACCTGCGGCTGCGAGCCGAGGTGAAGGGGATTCCGCGCGACCGGGTGCGCGGCGCGCTCGGCGCGGCGCTCGAGCGGCTCGAGCTCGGTTCGGTGGCGCGTCGCCTGGTCGGCAACCTCTCGCGCGGCTACCGGCAGCGGGTCGGCCTGGCCGACGCGCTGCTGGGCGATCCGCCGGTGCTGATCCTCGACGAGCCGACGACCAACCTGGACCCCGACCAGGTCCGCCGGGTACGGGAGCTGCTGCGCGAGCTGGCGCGGGAGCGCACGGTGTTCGTCTCGACCCACCTGTTGGCCGAGGCCGAGCGGACCTGCGGGGCGCTGGTGATCGTCGCGGGGGGGCGCGTGGTGGCCACGGGAACGCCGGAGGAGATCGCCCGGCGACACGCCGTGGCGCCGGAGAGCGCCGACGCGGCGGTGCCGGGGCTCGAGCGGGCGTTCCTGGCGCTGACCGCGGGCGGCGCGGCCGACGGCGGCGAGGTACGGTCGTGAGGGCCTTCCGCGCGCTGCTGTGGCGCGAGCTGCTGGCGATCTGGACCTCGCCGATCGCCTGGGTCGTGCTCGGCACGTTCCTGCTGCTGTCCGGCGTCTACTTCTACGAGATCCTGTGGGTGCTGTCGCGGCCCTCGGCGCCCTACGGCACGCCGATGGCGACGTTCTTCGGCGGCTCGCTGCTGTCGTACCTGCCGCTCGTCCTGTTCGTCGCCGCGATCACGATGCGCTCGTTCGCCGAGGAGCGCCACGCGGGAACGCTCGAGCCGCTGCTGACGGCGCCGGTGACGACGAACCAGGTTCTCGGGGCGAAGTACGCCGGCGCCTACCTGTTCTACCTGGCGTTGTGGGTGCCGACGGCGGTCTACCCGTTCCTGCTGTGGCGTCACGCCGACCCGGCCTTCGGCCCGATCCTCGCGGGCTACCTCGGCATGGCGCTGCTCGGGGCGGCGTTGACGGCGCTGGGGCTGCTCGCCTCCGCGCTGGCCCGCAGCCAGATCGTCGCGGCGATCCTGGCCTTCGGCTTCGGCGGCGCGTGGCTGCTGGCCGGGATCGGGGGGTCGGTGCTCCCGGCCGGCTCGGTCGCCGGCCGCGTGCTGCGGTACGTCTCGCCGTTCGAGCTGATGGACCGGTTCCGCGTCGGGCTGGTCGACTCGCGCGACGTCGTGCTCTGCCTGTCGCTCGCCGCGCTGGCGCTGCTGCTCGCCCGCGCGGTGCTCGACCTCCGGAGGTCGTCGTGAGGTCGCCGCCCGCCGCCGCGCGCCTGCGCGCGCTGCTCGCCGCGGCCCTCGGTCTGGTGTTGTTCGTCGAGGTCAACTACCTCGCCTGCGCCCGCCACGGGGCGCTCGACTGGAGCCGCGGCGCCGTGTTCACGCTCTCCGAACGCACGGAGGCGGTGCTCGGGGCGCTCGACCGCGAAGTCGCGCTGACCGTGCTGGTCTCGGAGGGGCTGGAAGGAGTGGGGCTGCAGCGCGACGAATTGCTGCGCCGGCTGCTCGAGCGCTACACCGCGGCCTCCCCGCGGCTCCAGGTGCGGTTCCTCGACCCGGACCGCGAGCCGGCCGCGTTCGCCGAGACGGTGCGCCGCCGCGCCTTCGTCCTCGGGCGCGCCGGCGCCGGGGAGGGGTCGCTCGAGCAGGGCGTGCTGGTCGAGGCGGGCGAGCGCGTCGCGTTCCGGTCGCTCGAGGAGCTGTTCCCGCCCGTCGCCGAGGGCGACCGGTCGTCGTCGGTGCCGGTGGCGGTGGAGGGTCAGCTCACCGCGGCGGTCCTCCAGGTCGCCGCGACCCGGCGCCCCGTGGTCTGCCTGACCACGGGCCACGGCGAGTGGGACCTGGCGGGTCCGGAAGCCGAGGAGCTGCTGCGGGCCCACCTGGAGAGCGAGGCCTACGAGGTCCGGACGCTCGACCCGGTCGCGGAGGCCGAGACCGAGCGCTGCGCGGCGCTGGTGGTCGGCGGCCCGGGTCGTGCGTTCCTGCCGCACGAGGCCGAGCGGCTGCGCGAGCGGCTCGAGGCGGGCGGCCGCCTGCTGGTGCTGCTCGACGCCCCGTCCGAGGCGCAGCAGGAGGCGGCCGCGGGGCTCGGCGCGCTGCTCGAGCGGGCGGGGATCGCGGCGAGCCGCGCGCCCGTGCGCGAGACCGAGGCTTCCCGGATGTACGAGCCCGGGGTGTCGTCGCTGGTGGTCGGCGCGGCGGGCGACGCGTTCGAGCGGACGCGGGCGTTGGCCGGGCAACGCGTGGCGCTGCTGCAGGCGGCGGGCCTGCGGGCGACGGGTCCGGCGAGCCGCGCCGTGCCGCTGGTCGAGGCGGCGGGCAGCCAGAAGGTCGAGGACTGGGACGGGCCGGTCGCGCTGGCGCTGGCGGCGGAGCTGGAGGCGGGCGGCGGCAGACTCGTCGTGTTCGGCGGCTCGACCGTGCTGTTCCTGCCGTTCGCCGCGCGCGGCGACACGGCGAACCTGGCGCTGGTGCTGGAGAGCGTCGCGTGGCTGGTCGACCGCCCGGCCGCGCTGCCGCTGCCGCCGGTGCAGGCCGAGCGGGTGCGGTTGTTCCTCGAGCCGGGGACGCTGGAGTTCCTGTGGTGGTGGCTGGTCGCGGCGATGCCGGCGGGCGCGGCGCTGGCCGGGTTCCTCGTGCTGCGCGCGCGGCGCCGGGGGGAGCGGTAGGCGTGGGCTTCCGTACCGCCACGCTCGGAACGCTCGGCGCCCTCGCCGTCGGCCTCTTGGTGCCGGTGGTGCTGGTGTCGCTGCGGCCCGCGGCGCCGGACCGGCCGCGGCTGGTGCCGGCCGGGGCGGACGTCGTGGCGCTCGAGCTGCAGCTCGGCGCGCCGCTGCGGCTCGACCGGGTCGCGCGGAGCGCCGGCGGGGACGACTGGCGGATCGCGGGGGAGGGCGGCGGGCCCGCCGACCCCGGCGTGGTCGACGCGATGCTCGCGGCGCTGGAGACGGCGCGACCGGTCCGCGCGATCCGGCTGGAGGACCCGACGACGCCGCCGGCGGCGCTCGGGCTGTCGCCGCCGCGCGGGACGGTGCGGCTGCGCGCGTCGGACGGCGCGGTCTGGACCGTGGAGTTCGGCGCGCCGACGGCGGGCGAGTCGCGCGTCCACCTCCGCAGCTCGCTCGACCCCGGCCTGGTCTGGGTCGCCGAGGACTCGCTGCGGCGCTCCGTCGCGCGGACGCCGGCCCAGCTGCGCGACCGCCGGTTGTGGAGCCTGCCGCCCGCGCGGGTCCTGGCGGTCGAGTGGCACGACGGCGGGTCGAGCGTGCGCGTCGAGCGGACCGCGGACGGCTTCCGGGTGACGCCGCCGGGGACGCTGGCGGACCCGGAGCGGGCCGCGCGACTGTTCGAGCTGGCGGCGGCGCCGCGGGCCTCGGGCTTTCCGGACGACGCCACCTGTGTCGCCGCGGCAACGACCCGGCTGGTCGCGGAGGACGCGGACGGTCGGCACGAGCTGGCGTTCGCCGAGGAGCCGGCGGCCGGCGCCGGACCCGTGACCTGCGCCGACGGACGCACCGCCGCCATCGTCGGCGTCGATCTGCTCGAGACCCCGCGGGCGCTCGTGCCGTTCCTGGCCCGCGCACCGCTGTTCGGGACGCTCGACCCCGACGCGGTGATCGCGGTCGCGGTGCAGGAGTGCGATGGGCGTTGGTCGTTGCGTCGCGGCCCGGAGGGGTGGCAAGGCGAAGGGCTTGGGTTCGAGGTCGACGCGGCGGCGGCGAACGGCTGGCTGCGCCGCCTGGCGCTTGCGGTCGTCGAGCCCGAGCGGTTCGACGATTCGACGACGTTCGTCGCGGCGGGCTCGGTCGAGCTGTCGGTGCGGGGCCGGGCCGAAGTGCGGGTCGAGCGCACGGCGGCGGCGCCGGACGGGACGATCGCCGTACGCCGCGCGGGTGAGTCGGTCGTCTTCCGACTCTCGCCCGAGGAGTCGTACCTGCTGGCCTCGCCGCAGGCGCACCTGACGAAGACCGGAACGGCCTGCGACCCGCTGGCGGCCGTGCGGTTCGGCGTCCGCGAGGTGCTCGCGGACGGGACCTTTGGGGCGGTGGTGCAGGTGCTCGAGCGTCGGCCCGAAGCCGGGTGGACGTTCGACGATTCGCCCTGGCCGGTGGATGTCACGGCGGTCGACCTCCTGTTGGGCGAGCTGTGCCGGCTGTCGTTGCAGCCCAGGATCGGGCCGGCGACGGCCGCGGAGGCCCGCTGGACCGTCCGGGTCGTCGATCGGGAGGGCCGGGAGCTGCTGTCCGCCGCGGTGCTCGCCGCGCAGCCGGGCCGGGACGTGCCCGCGGTCCTGTGGTCGGGCGAGTCGGACGCGCGGCCGCTGTCGGAAGCGGGGTGGCGGCGGCTCCTGCGGCCGATGGTGGCGGCCGAGGCGCTGGCGCTGCGGCGCGAGGCGAATGCGTCGCGGATCGTCGTGCACGGTGACGGGAAGCGTCTGGCACTCTCGTGGGACGGAACAGCGTGGACCTCTCCGGGGCTGCCGGCGGCGGTGGCGTCGTCGGTGGGAGCGGCGCTCGCCGCTCCGGCGTGGCGCGAGGCGCTGGCGTTGTCGGCGCCGGACGAGTCGGCCGGGTGGCCGGTGCGCTACCGGGTCGAGCGTCGTGCGGCGGACGACGCGCCGGCGCAGGAGTGGCGGATCGGGGGTCCCGACGCGTCCGGGCGCCTGCTCTTGTGGGACGTCGAAACCGGCGCGCTGTTCGAGCTCGACGCCGCGCTGCCCGGGGTGCTGGAGCTGGCGCTACGGCTGGCGGAGTGATCGTCCGGCGGACGGAGGGCGTGCCGGCGGACTGCGTGCTACGCTGACGTCGATGGGAACGCCGACCACGGCCGTCGGGCCGACGTCCGGACTCCGTCGTGGCGGCGGGCGGAAGGTCCGGCTCGTCGCCGGTCTGGTCTGCCTGATCGCCTCGACCTGCGGCGGCGAATCCGTCGAGCCGGTGGACGGGGGCGACGCCGCGACCGGTTGCCCCGAGCCCGTCGTCCCGGTCGAGCCGAATCCGTTCGACGGCGAGAGCGCCTGGTTTGTCGTCGATTCCATCCGGCTCGGCAGTTCGTCCGAGTCGGAGGGATTCGATGTCGACTGCGTCTGCACCCCGGCCGGACACACCTACCTCCCGGCCGACGGTCCGGCCTGCGTCGATAACCAGTTCGGGCACTTCGTCGAGGAACTCGAGGACGCCGGGTTCCTCGACGTGTCGGTGGACGGCGACATGCAGCGATCCATCGACGAAGGACGCAACCTGATCATCCTCCGGATGGCGGACATCGACGACTGGGCAGAGGACGGCGGAATCGTCTACCTGTCGGTCTACGCCGGCGTGGACGTCGACGCGGACCCGTCGAACAACTTCGACGGGACGGCGCGGCTGCAGGTCGCGCCGGAGTCGCTCGTGGACCCGGGAGACATCGACGCGGCACGGACGTTCTTCCCCAACGGGATCCTGCGAGACACCGAGGAAGCGGATCGGGAGCTCCGGCTCGGTGACCTGACCGCCTCGGGCCCGGACGCGACGCTCCGACTGATCGTCGAGGGCTCGGCGGCAGCCTTGCCGATCCACGACGTCCGCGTCGTGCTCGACCTGGACGCGATCCCCTTGGGCACGCCACCGCTAGGCGGGCGGCTGGTCCGGGGTCTGCTGGGAGGCGGTGTCTTCCTGCTGGACGCTGCGGCCTTCATTGCCGCCGCGTACCCGGAGGTTGTCGCAGAGGTCGGCCTGAGCAGCCTGCACAGCATCGTCGCCGGCCAGGCCGACCTCGACCTGATCCCCGAGGGGTTCACCGGGGCCGGGTGCGCGGTCGACACCGTGCGGTATGACTGCGGGCCCGGCCAGAGCTGCGAGCCCGACCCCGACCGTGACGGTGGCTTGTTCTGTTACGAACACTCCGAGAACCCCGACGCGTTCTCTGTGGCTTTCGTGTTCACCGCCGTGTCGTGCGACGTCGTCGGCATCGCGCCGGCGGAGTGAGGGACCGCGCCGCCCGTGCCCCCGGCGCCGTGGGTGGCCGGGCGTCCTACGGGGTGACGACGAGGGTCCAGTTCTCGAGGCGGCCGGTGTCGCGCGCGGCGAGGTCGTACAGGTGCAGCGTCCAGGTGCCGGCGGCGTCCGCGCCGGCGAACGCCTCGGGCGTGAAGGTCTGGTGGATGTCGTGGGCCGAGCCGCCGGCGCGGTCCCACAGCGTGACCTGCGTCGCGCCGTGCTCGAGCACGAGCTTCAGGTCGCCGACCCAGGTGTGCGTCACGTTCAGCTCGACGGCGACGGCGCTCGCGGTGAGCGCGTCGGGAACCTCGATCACGCTGGTGACGCCCGCTGGGAGGTTGTCCGGGATCTCGACCGGCGTCGGTGCCTCGTAGCGTCGGCTGGTGGTCGGGTCGGGCGGGACGACGCAGCGCGAGCCGGTCGGCGTGTAGCAGTTCTCGCGCACGCCGCTGGCGCCGAAGGTCGAGTCGCCGACCTTCTGGCGGATCGCGATCAGGTAGTCCTTCCAGCTCGCGGCGTTCCCGTGCTCGACGGCCCACATCATCTTGGCCAGGAACGGTGCGGCGTAGCGGTTGGCGTCCGCGGAGACCTCGACCACCGACGAGACGATGTCGACCTTGTCCCAGCCGCCCTTGCCGGCCAGGATCGGACGGATGTAGTACTCGTAGCCGAGGCAGCCGCCGTAGAGGAAGATCTGGTAGAAGGTCGGGTACTCCGGCCGGGACCAGAAGTCGCTGGCGCCGAGCATGCTGTGGCCGTCGTAGGCGACGATCTCGTGCTCGGACAGCGCGCGCTGGAAGTTGCCGAAGTGCGCGTAGTCGGACAGGCCGCTGAAGTCGTAGGGCGAGTAGAGGTCGATCTGGAACGAGACGTCGCCGACGGCCTTCGTGAAACGGCGGCCGACGGGCGCCGGCGTCTCCTCGCCGAACCCGGCCCCGGCCAGGTAGCGGGCCATCTGGTTGAAGGCGCGCATGCCGGCGTCGCTGTCGGTGACCGCGCCGTCGCCGATCTGGCCGAACAGGATCACCGCGGTGACGCGGCCGTCGGCCAGCAGCTGGTCGTATTCGGGGTAGGTCGGCTGGTCGGCGCGGAACATCCGCGCCACCGTGATCGTCGCCTGCTGGGTCGTGAGGGTGCAGCCGCTGCGGTCCGGGTTCCACTGGTACCAGTAGATCGACTGGTCGAGCCCCATGTGGTCGTCGGGGTCGGCGCAGGTGTCGCCCGCGTCGGCCATCACCGTGTACGGCTTGATCGGGATCTCGGCCTGGAACACCTGCCCCTCGGTCACCCCCGTCGCCGCCTGGTGCAGCAGCACGGCGTTGATCCCGCGGATGCGGAACCGGCGGAGCTGGTCGGTCGGCACGGAATGCGCCGCCTCGGTGGAGATCCACTCCCCGCCCACGAACCATTCCGGGCGGTCGTTGGTCGTCGCGTCCTCGGCGAGCGACTCGAGGTAGAACTCGTCCCGCTTGCTGAGGTAGGTCAGGGCGAACTGCCCGAGGTCGGCCGGGGCGTCCCAGATCTTGTACGCCGGCGCCTCGACCTCGGCCTCGAAGTCGATCTCGACTTCGATCCCGGCCGGGTTCTCGTACTGCGAGTCCTCCTTGCCGAGGTTCGTCATGTCGCCGAGGAACGGGTTGTCGTCGTCCGTCGTGTCGTCGGTGACGCAGGCCGGCGTTAGGGCCAGGCCGAGCGTCGCGAGCATCCAATATCCCACCTGCCGCATCGAGTCCTCCCGGGCCGCTCGCCGCGGCCGTCGGGCGGAACCTGTTCCACGGAAGGCGATCTGTCAAGGGCGCCGCGGCGGCGCCGTCCACGGGAACGATGGGCCTGCGACCTACGGGTCGGGCAGCCCGAGCTCCCGCCGCCAGCGCGCCGTGTCGAGAGTCCGCAGGTAGTCGAGCAGGTTGTCCCACACCGGATGGAAGCCGAACCCGCCCCCGGTCAACTCGGCGACCGCGTCCTCGACGCTCCAGCCCTGCACGACCATCCGGTAGATCGCGACCATCATCCCGGTGCGGTCCGCGCCGTGTTGGCAGTGGACGAACACCGGGCGGCGGGCGGGGTCGGTCGCGATCCCTAGGAAGGCCTCGACGTCCTCGTCCTCCGGGTGCCACGGTTTGAAGCTGATGTGCTCGTAGTCGAGGCTCGTGCCGCGCAGCTCGTCGCGGTCCGAGTGTGCGGCGCGGAGGTTGACGACGGTCCGGACGCCCAGCCGCTCCAGCGACCGCATCCCTTCGGCGCCGGGTTGGGCGCCGCGGTACAGGCCGTCATCGACTCGGTGGAAGTTGGGTAGTCCGGGCTCGGTGAGCGGCACGGCCCAGGTCGCGGGACGGGCGTCGGGAGGGCGGGCCGGCGCCCGGTCGGCCCCGCAGTCCGTGCCCGGGAGGAGCAGCAGCAGGGCGAGCCTCGCGCGCGCGAGCTGCCGGGGGTCGATCGGGCGGAGCGGGCGGATCGGACCGGTCGCTTGAAGCATCGTTCCTCCCGGCCGGCAGCGTTCCCCGCCGGCCGCCCGGCGTCAAGAGCCGCCCCTGTCTCGACTCTCTCGACTTCCGCGACTCCCCCGACTTTGCTACAACGTGCGGCGAGGGCGTTGATGGACGGGTCGTCGGGCCAGGGCGGGGGTTGTCCGGTCTGCGGGAAGCGGGTCGATCCCCTGCGCGCCGGGGCCGTCGGGATCTTCGACGGCACGTTCGTCTATTTCTGCTCCGACGCCTGCCGCGCCACCTTCGGCGCCGCCCGCGCCTCGACCTCGCCCGGTACTTCGCCGAGCGGTTCGTGGAGCTCGGTGGCGGCCTCGGCCGAGGTCTCCGGGGAGAAGGCCCCGGTCGCCGGCACGCCGCCGTCGGTCGCCCCGTCGACCGGCTCGCGTCCCGCGGTGAGCCTGTCGCCCGGTTCCCGCTCGGTGGTGGGTCCTTCCTACGGTCCGAGCGTCGGGGTGTTCCGCTCGACCGGTTCCAGGGTTCCGGTGCGGCCGTCGGCCGGCCTGCACGTTCCGGACGCGTCGTCGCCGTCGGTGGTGGGCGACGGGGTGTCGTCGTTGCCGCCGCCGGTGGTGACCTCGGTGTCGACGATTCCGCCCCAGGCGGCCGGGATGCGGCGGCCGGCGTTCGGCGGCGCGTCGGCGGGGTCGGCGGGTGAGGGTTCTGCGGGCGACGAGCCGGCACCGGAGGGCGGGGCGGACGGGGCGGTCGGGGCTCTGGAGGAGGACGGCGAGGTCGAGTCGCGGAAGCTGGAGCTGCCGGCGTACGGGTTGGCGACGGAGCCGGGGCCGCACCGCGTCGGCATCACGCCCGCGGCGCTGTTCGGCTTCCTGCTGCTGCTCGGGGCGTTCGCCGCGGCGCACCTGGCGCGGCGCTGGTTCACCTGGGTCGAGTTGCCGGGGTGGCTGCCCGACGCGGTGGCGGCGACGGGCGCGGGGGCGCTGCTCGTGCTCGGGTTGTTGGATCTGCTGCTGGGCCGCGGGCGCGGGGTCGACCACGTGATCGTCGGCACCGCCTGCACCGCGTTGGTCGTCGCCTCGTTCGTCGACGGGTGGGCCACGGGGACGCCCCAGGCGCTGGCGGTGCTGGCCGTGTACTCGGCGGCGGTGGTGGCGGAGCGGCGCCTGCTGGCGCAGCGCCCGGCGCCGCTGGCGGCGGTGCAGGGCGGGCCGCGGGCGGACGCGCTGGTCGACTGGGGCGGGGCGCGCGGGCCGCTGCTCCGCGGCCTGCGGCTGACGTTGCGGGTGTTCCCGCTGTTGCCGCTGGCGGCAGCGGTGGCGGGGGTGGCCTGGGCCTCGTTGTCGGGGTGGCTCGCCTCGAGCGAGCTGCTGGTGCCGATCCTGGTGGGGAGCGCGTTGGCGTTCGTGCCGTGGTCGGTGCGGCACGCCGGGCTGGTGTTGGGCGACCTGGCACGCGCGGCCTCGGCGGCCAACGTGCGGTATCTCGACCCGGCCGCGGTGGAGCGCGCGGCGCGGACGCACCACCTCGTGTTCCTGTATCGCGGGGTCGTGACCTACGGCCGTCCGGAGGTGGTCGAGTTCGTCAACTACTCGGACCAGCCCGACGCGGTGATCCTGGACCTGGTGGCCTCGGCGGAGCAGGCGGCCGGGGGCTCCTCGCTGTCCGAGGCGCTGCTGGCGTTCACGCAGGGGCGCGGGGCGGTGGGCGAGGCGACGACGCGGCTGTCGCGGTTCTGGCCGGGGCACGGGGTGAAGGCGACGTCGGCGCGGGGCGAGGTCTGGATCGGCGGCCGGCGGATGCTGCTGGAGGAGGGGGTGTCGACGGCGCCGGTGGAGGAGGACGCGCGGGACTTCGAGCAGGCCGGCTACACCGTGCTGTTCGTCGCGCTCAAGCGCCGCGTGCACGCGATCGTGGCGCTGGGGGACCCGGTGCGGGCGGAAATGGGGGAGGCGGCGGACCTGGCGCACCGGCAGGGGATGGAGACGCACCTGTTGACCGGCGAGAGCCGGGCGACGACGGAGCACGTGGCGCGGTCGGCGCGGGTCCGGCACATCCGGCCCGAGCTGACGCGGGAGGAGCGGGCGGCGGAGATCCGCGGCCTGCGCGAGATGGGAGTCTCGGTGACGGTGGTGGGGCGGCCGGCGGAGCCGGCGCAGGTGATCCAGGACGCGGACGTCGCGTCGGCGATCGGGGTGTCCGACCCGCACGGGTTCCCGTGCGACGTGGCGGCGGCGGCCGACGACCCGCGGGTCGCCGTGGCCTGCCTGAGCGCGGCGCGCCGCGCCTCGGCGGCGGTCTGGCTGCAGGTGGTGGTCGCCGCGGGCGCCGCGCTGCTCAACGCGGGCCTCGCGGCGCTCGGGTTCCTGCCGCCGGCCGCCACGATGGCCCTGGCCGCCGCGGTGTCCCTGGTGCCGCTGCTGCGCCGGCGGCGCTTCGACTTCGCCGGGTCGTCCGGAGCGAGGTGAACGGATGGACGGATGCCGAAGGGGAAGTCTGCGACCGCTGCTGCTGGGGGCGGCCGCCCTGGCGACGCTGGCGGCCTGCGAGCGCTCGCGCGAGGAGGTGATCGAGCAGTCGCGGGAGCTGCGCGGGTTGCGCTTCGCGATCCGGGTCTACGCCGAGCCGTCGGACGCGCTGTGGAAGGCGATCGGCGATGCCTTCGACCGCGTCGAGGAGGTCCAGCGGCTGCTGAGCGAGTGGATTCCGGACAGCGACGTGTCGAAGCTGAACGAGGCGGCCGGGAGCACCGAGCCGGTGGCGGTGTCGCCCGAGTTGCTGCGGGTGCTGGACGTGGCGCGGCAGGTTTCCGAGCGCAGCGGCGGGGCGTTCGACGTCACCTGGGCCGTGCTGCGCCAGGCCTGGGGCGACTTCGACAAGAGCGACATCGACCCGCTGTCCAAGCCGTTCCGGGCCAAGGTCGACCGCCTGCGGACCAAGATCGGCTGGGACCGGCTCGAGCTCGACCCGGCTGCGGGCACCGCGCGGCTCGCCGAGCGCGGCATGCAGCTCGGCCTCGGCGGCATCGCCAAGGGCTTCGCCGTCGACGAGGCGGCCGCGGTGCTGCGGCGGCTCGGCTTCCACGACTTCGTGATCGATGCCGCCGGCGACGTGCTGGTCAGCGGGCGTCGCGGCGGGCGGGACTGGAACGTCGGCATCCGCCACCCGCGCGGCGAGCCGGGCGAGGTTTTCGTGCAGTTCCCGCTGCGCGACCGCGCCGTGGTCACCACCGGCGACTACGAGCACTTCCTCGAGGCGGGCGGGCAGCGCTGGTCGCACGTGATCGACCCCGCGACGGGCTTCCCCGCGATCCGCTGCGTCTCGGCCACCGTCGTCCACGCCTCGGCGATGGTCGCCGATGCGCTGGCCACCGCCGCCTTCATCCTCGGGCCCACTGCGGGCCTCGAGCTGGTGCGCGGCTACCCGGGGGCCGAGGCGGTGGTGATCGACCCGAACCTGGGCGTGCACGTCAGTCCGGGGCTCGAGGCGTGGGTCGGCGTGCGCTGGCTCAAGGAGCCGAAGCGGGAGCTGCGCTAGGCGCGGGGCGGACGCGGCGCGGGGAGGGCCGACGCGGAGCGATGCTCGGACGGCTGCTCGTCGGCACGACCCGCTGGCTGCTGCGGCACCGCGCCGTCGTGCTGCTCTGCTGGCTGCTGCCGCTGCCGCTGCTGCTGTACGGGGCCTACCACGTCAGCGCGCGCCTCAAGTCGATCATCCCGTCGCGACCCGGCGCCGATTCCTCGGTGGTCGGCGGCCTGCAGGCGCACGAGTTCCCGCGGCAGGCGCAGTTCGTCGCCGAGCTGACGTTCCACGATCCGCGATGGACGGTCGATGACGCGCCGTTCCGCGACAGCGTGGTCGCGACGCACGCGGCGGTGCGCCGGCTGCCCTGCGTCGAGCTGCTCACCTCGTGGCCCGAGCTGCCGCTCCGGAGCTCGTTCGTCTCCCCGGATGCGCACACGCAGCTCTCGCTGGTCGAGATCGAAGCGTCCGCGGACGACTACGCCGCCGCCGAGGAGTGCGTGCTCGAGCTGCGCCGCGCGGTCGATGCGGTCCGCGCATCGCTGCCCCTCCCCGACCTGGAGCTGCTGGTGACGGGCGCGCCGGCGGTCGACCACGACATCGGTCGGCTCGTGCGGCGCGACGGCCTGCGCGCCGAGCTGCTGGTGCTGGCGGTCAGCCTGGTGCTGCTGATCTGGATGTTCCGCAGCGTCGCCGCCGCGTTCCTGCCGCTCTGCACCGCCGGCCTGGGCGTCTCGGCCTGCCTGACCGTCGTCTGGGTCGTGGCCGCCCACGTGCGGCTGTCGGTCTACGTGTCGACCGTCTCGACGATGACCGGGCTGGCGCTGGGGCTGGACTACGCCCTGCTGTACGTCACGCGGTTCCGCGAGGAGCGGGCGGCCGGGCGGGAGCCCCCCGAAGCGCTCGAGGTCACCGCGGCGACGGCCGGTCGCGCGATCCTCGGCTCGGGCGGCCTGGTGCTCGTCGGCTTCGCCGGCCTGCTGATCCCGGACCTCGGCCTGGCCCGCTCGATCGGGCTGTCCGGCGTCCTGACCGTGGCCGGCACGCTGCTCTCCACGCTGACGCTGCTGCCGGTGCTGCTGTCGCTGCTCCACCGGCGGCTCGACTGGCCCCGCTGGGGCTGGTTCCGCCGGAGCCACGCGGCGGTCGATCGGTTCTGGGAGCGCTGGAGCCGCGGCGTCCTGCGCCGGCCGGTGTGGCCCGTGCTGGCAGGCGTCCTGCTCGTGGCACTCTGCGCCCCACACCTCGGGGCGCTGCGCGTCCAGAACCCGCGGCACGAGGTGATCCCGCCGGAGGTCGAGGCGCGGCGCGGCCTGTCGCGCGTGCTCGAGGTGGCCGGCGAGGGCGACCTGTACCCGATCGTCGTGATGGTGCGGGCGGAGGACGGGACGACGTTCCGCGACCCGGCGCGGCAGCGGCGGTTCCTGGCGCTGCTGGACCGGGTGCGGGCGTGGCCGGGGGTCTCGCTCGTGCAGAGCGCCGACCTGCTGATGCCGCTCTCGGTCGACGTGCTCGGCCTGCGGCTCGGCTACGGTTTCGGCGAGGGATTCGCGGGACGGTTCGTCAGCCGGAACGCCGACCACGCCTCGTTCAACGTGCTGGCGAAGACCTCCGACGACGCCACGCTCTCGGCGCTGGTGGTGCGGCTGCGGGCCGAGCTGCCGGCGTTGCTCGCCGAACTGGACCCGGGCCTGCGGGCCTGGGTCGGCGGCGCCCCGGCGCGCGACTGGGAGACCCGCACCGGACTGACCGGCAGCCTGCCGGTGATGATCCCCGTCGTGGCGCTCGCCGCCTTCCTGCTGATGGCCCTGCTGTTCCGCTCGCTGCTCGTGCCGCTCAAGGCGCTGCTGCTCAACGCCGCCTCGCTCGCCACGACCTACGGCATCCTGGTGCTGGTGTTCCAGCACGGCTGGGGCCTGGGGCTCCTGGGGGTCGAGGGCCCGCCGCCGGGCGGGCTGAGCTTCGTCACCCCGGTGATCCTGTTCTGCATCCTGTTCGGGGTGTCGATGGACTACGAGGTGTTCCTCGTCGCACGGATCCAGGAGGCGTACCGGCGGCGCGCGGGACCGGGCGACCCGCCGGAACGGCGCGAGACGGCGCACCGCGAGGCGATCCACGAGGGGCTGTCGCGGACCGGCGGGATCATCACCAACGCGGCGCTGGTGGCCGCGCTGACCTTCGCCGCGTTCATCACGGGCTCGCTCCTGCCGATGAAGGAGATGGGGTTTGCCCTCGCCCTCGCCGTGGGTCTCGACGCGACCCTGGTGCGGATGATGCTGGTCCCGGCCCTGCTGCGGTTCCTCGGTCGGCGGACCTGGTGGTGGCCGCTCAGCGGCTCGCCACCGCCCGGCGGTGCTCCTCGTACGTCCGGCTGAACGCGTGGGTGCCGCTGCCGTCGGCCTTCGCCACGTAGAACAGGTACGTCGTGCGCTCGGGGTCGAGCGCCGCGCGGAGGCTGTCGAGCCCCGGGTTGCCGATCGGTCCGGGCGGCAGGCCGGTCCGGCGGTAGGTGTTGTACGGGTTGGTCGCGTCGGCCAGCATCGCGCGGCTCGGCGGGCCGCGGCCCGCGTAGCGGGCGCACGAGACGAGCCGGGGGAAACGGCGACAGCCGTAGCTCGCCGTGGGGTCGAGCTGCAGGCGGGTGAGCTCCGGGTCGAGCCCGTCGAGGCGGTTCCAGATCACCGAGGCGATCCGCGGCCGCTCGGCCGCCACCGCCGCCTCCGCCTCGACCATCGAGGCGATCGTGACCAGGGCCAGGCGACCATCGCCTCCGAGCTTCCGCCCGGCGGCCTCGACGCGCGCCGCCCGCGCCTCGAGCAACCGCCCGGCGCGCTCCTTCCAGGTGCCGACGAGGCGCGTCACGACGCGCGGCGCCGGCGTCGGCACCGCCAGTCGGTACGTGGCGGGGAAGAGGAACCCCTCGGCGTCGTCGGCGGGGACACCCAGGCCGCGGACCAGCGTCGAATCGGTGGCGGCGGCGACGAAGTCGCTCGCGGGGCAGACGTTCCGCCGCTCCAGCTCGCGGGCGATGTCGAAGATCGTCCAGCCCTCGCGCACCACCACGGTGGCCTCGAGCCGCACGGGCCGCGGGGCCGCGAGGATCGCGAGCGCGGCCACGGCGGCCGCGACCAGCAGCGCCGCCGTTCCGCCGACGACGACGAGGGCGGTGCCGCGGCTCACGGTCCGGGCTCCCGGTGCGCCGCCAGCCACGCCTCGAGCAGCAGGGCGGCCGCCGCGGAGTCCACCGTCGCCCGTCGCTCCTTCCGCCGGCGGCCCGCCGCGATCAGCTCGCGGTGCGCCTGCGCCGTCGTGAACCGCTCGTCGACCAGCTCCACCGGCAGCCCCGTCGCCCGCTCGACCGCCGCCGCGAACTCCCGCGCCGCCTTCGCCGCGGGCCCCTCGCCGCCGTCGAGCCGGAGCGGCAGGCCCACCAGGATGCGCTCGACCCGTCGCTCCAAGGCGAGGCGGGCGACGGCCGCGAAATGGCCGCCGCCGGCGACGACCTCGAGCGCCGGCTGCGCGAAGGCGAACGAGCCGCCCGCGTCGGAAAGGGCGACGCCGACGCGCCGGGAGCCCGGGTCGAGGGCCAGGACCATCATCGGTCGGGAGTCTACCCCGGACAGCACCAGACGCAGTAGCCCAGGTGGCACACGTCGTCGCCCGCGCAGTCGTCATCGACCGTGCACTCGGTGCCGTACGGCCGACACTCGCCGTCGCAGGCGGTGATCTCGTCGCCCCAGTAGAAGCAGACCAGGCCCTCGGCGCAGCCGTGGGGGTCGTCGCCCATCACGTCGCACGGGGCGCCTTCCGGGTTGGGGCCGGCCGGCGGGCACTCGGGCCACGACACGGTCGGCCACAGCTCCCAGCCGTCGGCCTCCGAGTCGACCAGGTAGCCCTCGGTGACGACGGTGCCCATCGGGTACGGCGGACTGCAGCTCGGACTGCACTCGTCCCCCGTGCAGCCCCACGCCCGGCCGCAGGTCGAGCCCCGCAGCGCCATCGTGCAGTCCAGCGTGTGCTGCACCGGGTTGAGGAGGCAGTCGCACGGGCAGCCGAAACAGCAGGCGCAGGAGTCGGGACCGAGCAGGTCCCACCCGCGGACCGTGATCACCTGCCCGCGGTACTGCTCCCAACCACCGCGCGGCGTGATCGATGCGTAGAACAGGCCGGCGGTGGTCGGCGTCGTCATCGGCTCGCAGAAGTCCTCGACCCCCACGCACGTGCCTTCCACACACCGCGCCGCGTAGTAGCGCCGCGCGAGGTTCTCGCACGCGGTGCAGAGCACGTGGCAGGTCGGATCGCCCGACGGGGTCCAGACCGCGCCGAGCGCGTGCAGGCACGGATCGGCGGCGAGGCGCGCCCGCGAGACCGCCACGGGGTTCGGCTGGCAGCAGCGGTCCTCTTCGAGCGCCACGACGCAGTCGTCGTCCGTCACGCACTCCGCGCCGTCCCACCACGGCACGTCGGCAGCGTCGGCGGTGTCGGCGTCGTCCCGCACCTCCGCCGCGTCGCGCACGTCCGTTCGGGCGTCGTCGCGCGCATCCTCCGCTCCTCCGTCCCCGTCGGAAAACGACTGGTAGCAGGCCGGCCCCGCCAGACCGACCACCAACAGGAGCCTCTTCATGCGCCACCTCCGCTCCCCGCATCCTACTCCCTCCCCGCCCTTCATCCCCAGCCTTCGTCGCTCGGCTCGTGGCCTCCCCGTCCTCTCCACCTTGCTCCTCGGTGCCGACCTGGACTCTCGGCCCCTCCCGCTCCGCTCTCCCCCGGCCCCACTGCCACCCTTTCTACGCACCCCGGGTACCGCAGGTGGCGGCCCGGCAATGTAGTCCGATGTAACCACCGCTGCTGCGTTCAGTAATTCCGTGGTGTTGGACCAGTGACAAAGCCGTGATGATTCGGCACGCGGGTCGCTTGCTGGCGGGGCCGCCGAGGGAGTCGCATGAAGAACACCAAGCCCGGAAAGCTGCCGAGGGAGCCTCTGTCGCTGAGGATGGAGGGGCGTGGGCATCGGTTCCGCGTCCGCACCCGCTCGTACCTCGTGGGCAACACGTTCAACCTGATCAACCTGATGACCCGGTACGAAGTGGAGGGTCGGGAGCACCTGTTCGAGGCGGTGAAGCGGGCTGCGGCGCAGGGGCGCGGTCTGATCACGGTCAGCAACCACGTGTCGTTGTTCGACGACCCGATGGTGCTGATCGCGGTGCTCAAGCTGTACAATTTCAACGTGCAGACGAAGTGCTGGTGGAGCACGGCCTGTGCGAGCAACTTCAATCCGAAGGGGAAGAGCCTCGGGGCGCGGGTGGCGCGCTGGTTCAACGAGGTTTCGAACATGGTGTTCATGGCCCGCTCCTACAAGGGGTGCAAGGCCGTGGAGCTGCCGGACTCGCTGGCCGAGCTGCTGCAGGGCCGGGTGGGCTGGCAACGGATGGAGTTGATGGAGGCGAAGGCGCGGCAGGCGGGCCTGGACCTCGAGTCGTATCTGCGGAGCTTCGTGACGGCGCGGGAGGGGGAGCAGCCGACGTCGCTGGACCAGGTCGGGATGCTGGAGGCGTGCGCGCGGATCAACGTGGGGGACTGGCTGCACTTCTTCCCGGAGGCGGGGCGGTCGCGGAACCTGTCGCTGCGGCCGGCGCGGCCGGGGGTGGGGAAGGTGATCTACCACACGCCGGAGGCGGAGGTGGTCCCGCTGTGCTTCTACGGGACGCAGGACGTGCTCCCGGTGGGGGCGCTGGTGCCGCGGCCGTTCCAGAAGGTGGTGGTTTCGGTCGGCAAGCCGGTCTCGGGGACGGTGCTCGAGTCGCTCCGGCGCGAGCCGGCGACGGTGGAGACCTTCTCCGAGATCTCGCGGTTTGCGATGTCCGCCGTGGCGGCGCTGCGGCCGGGGGTGCTGGCGCGCTACATGGGTGCCCAGGCGGCGTTCGACCTGCTGGCCGAGGAGGCGGCGGAGGAGGCGCTGGCGGCGCAGGCGACGGAGTCGCGCGCCCCGACCCCTCGGCCGTCCGCGGAGCTTCCCTGGCCGGTGGTGGTGGACGACACGGGTCGTCCGGACCGCCGGGCGTCGGTCTGATCTTCCCGCGGCTCGGCCCGGGCCGCCTGCGTTCCTTCCTCCTCCTTCCTTGGGGCGACCGGTCGGGTCGGGGGGCCCGGTCGGGAGCCCCGCCATCGCCCGACCGTTGCGATTCGCGGGAATAGCCCCCCTTTCCAGGCGTTTAGGGTTGACAAACGTCCGCGTCGGCCTATGGTGCGCGGCGTTTCGGACATCGCGGCGCCCTCGGGACGGGGCGGCTGCGCGAACGGACCCCAGGCGGTCGTCGAGGAGGTCACAGGCGGATGGCTGGTACGGAAACCATGGTCACGGCCCGCGACGTGACGAAGTTCTACGGATTGCATCGCGCGGTGGACCGGATTTCGTTCGATCTGCACCCCGGCGAGGTGCTCGGGTTCCTCGGGCCCAACGGGGCCGGGAAGACGACCACGATGAAGATGCTGACCTGCTTCCTGGCGCCGTCCGCGGGAAGCATCAAGGTCAAGGGTCTCGACGTCTCCGAGGAGCCGTTGCGGGTGCGGCAGATGATGGGCTACCTGCCGGAGAACGCCCCCTTGTATCCCGACATGACGGTGATGGGCTTCCTGCGGTTCTGCGCCGAGGTCCGGGGGATCACGGGGCGGGAGCGGGACATGCGGGTTTCCCGGTCGGCCGAGCAGTGCGGCATTGCGGACCGGATGCGCGACCCGATCGGGATCCTGTCCAAGGGGCTCCGGCAGCGCGTCGGGCTGGCCCAGGCGATCCTGCCCGACCCGGAGATCCTGATCCTCGACGAGCCGACCAGCGGTCTCGACCCGAACCAGATCGTCGAGATCCGCGGGATCGTCCGCGAGCTGGGACGGACCAAGACGGTCATCCTCTCGACGCACATCCTGTCCGAGGTCGAGCTGACCTGCGGACGGGCGATCATCGTCAACCAGGGGAAGGTCGTCGCCGACGCCTCGCTCGACGAGCTGCGCAGCCGGCTGCGAGGCGAGCGGCGGCGTTACCTGTTCGCGGTGGGGCCGGGCGCCGGCGGAGCGCCGCCGGCCGAGGCGTACGTGCGGGATCGGCTGAAGTCGCTGTCGTGGGTCGAGGACGTGGCGCCGGTCGACCGGGGGCCCGGCGAGCCGCCGACCTGGGCGATCCTGGCCGGCACGACGAACGACCTGCGTCCGGAGCTGTTCCGGTTGGCGACGGACCAGAAGTGGTCGATCCTGGAGCTGCACCGCGACCTGGCGACCTTGGAGCAGGTGTTCCTGCGGCTCACGCAGGAGGACCTGGAGCCGCTGCCGGGCAACTAGGAGGGCGTCATGCGAACCACCTGGGTCATCGGGAAGCGCGAGTTCGCGGCCTACTTCGGCTCGCCGCTCGCCTACGTCGTCACTTCGATCTTCCTGTTCCTGCTGGGGTTGTTCTTCTTCTTCGGCGTGTTCCACCAGGACGTCGGTTGGCCGTTCTACGTGCGCAAGGTGGCCAGCCTGGACAACCTGTTCAACGGCAGCCAGCTCTTGTTCCTGTTCCTGGTGCCGGCGATCACGATGCGGCTGTTCGCGGAGGAGCGGCGTTCCGGCACGCTGGAGCTGCTGACCACGCTGCCGGTGCGCGACATCGAGGTCGTGCTGGGCAAGTACCTGGCGGCCTTCGTCTACCTGCTGGTCGTGCTGGCGCTCACCGCCCCGTTCCCGGTCTACGTGTCGACGCTCGGGAAGCTCGACTGGGGCGCCGTGGCCGCCGGCTACCTCGGCCTGTCGCTCGTCGGGCTGGGCTACCTGGCGATCGGCGTGTTCGCCTCGTCGCTGACCCAGCACCAGGTCGTGGCCTTCGTGGTCGCGCTGGTGGTGGCGCTGCCGTTCTTCTTCCTGCACAAGGTCAGCTTCCTGTTCGGGCCGGGCGTCGGCAACGTCCTCGACTTCCTCGCCTTCCGCCCGCACTTCGACGGCATCGCCCGCGGCGTGCTCGACTCGGGCGACATCGTCTACTTCCTCGGCGTCTCGGCGATCTTCGTCTTCCTGGCGCACCGGCTGGTCGGCAGCCGGCGGTGGAGGTAGTCCCATGACGCGCACGCTGCAGCTGTTGTTCCATCAGAGCCCCTACTGGGGCTGGATCGCCGCGGCCGTCCTGCTGTTGCTCCCGCTGATCGCCTGGCTGCTCGTCGAGCGATTCGCGGGGCAGTCGCGCTCCGTGGTGCGCTGGCGCTCCACGTTCTTCACCGCGTTCGTCGTGCTCGACCTGATGGTGCTGATCGTCCTCGGGTCGCTCCACGTCGCCCGCATCGACCTGACCCGCGACAAGCTGTTCTCCCTGTCTCCGGTCAGCCGCGAGCTCGTGGCGAAGCTCGACGACACCGTCACCGTCGAGGTGTTCTTCCCGGAGGACGTGCCCCCGGAGATGGTGCCGTTGCGCGAATCGCTCGCCGACCTGCTCGACGAATACCGCGCCGCCGCCGGCGGCCAGGTCGTCGTCCGCTACCTCGACCCGAAGGACGCCGGCGTCGGCGAGCGGGCCAAGGCGATCGGCATCGAGCCCAAGCCGTACATGGCCCTCGAGGCCGGTACCCCGGTGACCAAGGAGGTGATGCGCGGGATGGCGGTGACCTACAAGGGCCGCACCGAGCGCATCCCGGCGATCGACCGCGAGGTCGGGCTGGAGTACCAGATCACGACGCTGCTCCGCACGTTGACCGGCAAGCCGATCAAACTCGGCATCCTCACCGGCCACAAGGAGCTGCAGGGCATCTTCGACCAGCCGCAGGCGCTCGAGTCGCTGAAGAACGTGCTGGCCTACCACGAGGTGGTGACGGTCAACCTCGAGGGCGGGGCCAAGCCGGTCCCGGCCGACGTCCAGGCGCTGCTGATGTCCACCCCCACCGACCCGCTGGTCGAGGCCGAGTTGTACCAGCTCGACCAGTTCGTGATGCGCGGCGGCGCCCTGGCCTTCTTCGGCAACGGCTTCACCGTCGTCGAGCCGCCGCCCCAGATGCAGATGATGGGCCAGATGCAGATGCCCGAAATCAAGCCGCTCGACGCCGCCCTCGACGGCTGGCTCGCCCACCTCGGAGTGCAACTCGGCGACGACGTCGTGTTGAGCGACGCGCCGACCGACGAGGTGCCGCAGCAGGCGACGGGCCTGCGCATCACCCGCGGCGGCTCCCTGGAGCGCGAGTACGCCAAGTTCACCGCCGTGTTCAGCTCCCAGGGCCTCGCCGAGGGACACCCGGTGACCTTCGGGATCGACAAGCTGACGGTCTTCCAGTCCTCGACCGTCGACCTCTCCGAGGCCGGCCGCGGCCGGATGGACACCCGCTCCACCACCCTGCTCCGCTCCTCGGAGCACTCGTGGCTCGGCAGCTCCAGCGAGGTGATGTTCCCGATGGCCCTCGGCGGCATGCCGCCCCAGGAGCCGCCGGAGCTCCGGGATACCTCGTCGGAGGAGGAGAAGCTGCGCGCCGCCCGCGGGCCGCGCCCCCTGATGGTCGCGCTCGAGGGGAACCTCACCAGCTACTTCGCCGGCAAGGAGGCGCCCACCGGTGCGTCGGTCGAGGAGCGCAAGGACCAGACCGATCTCCCGGTGCGGATCCTGGTGCTCGGCTCCCACGTGCCGCTGATCCCCCGCGCGCTCGAGCGCGGCCTGGCCGGCGACCCGCGGTTCCGGCTGATGCCGAACCTCCTGCTCAACACCGTCGACTGGCTGCTGTCCGAACACGGGCTGCTCGAGGTTCGCGGCAAGAGCGCCGAGCCGCCGCCGTTCAAGGCCCCGCTCCCGGACGATACGCACCAGAAGAAGTTCACCTGGCTGCTGACCCTCGGTTGGCCCGCCGCCTTCGTCGCCCTGAGCCTCGGCGCCATGGTGCTCGTCCGCGCCTACCGGCGCAGCCCGGGGACCGCGGCCGCGCGCCGCGAGGCGCGTGCCGACCCGAAGGAGAAGGACAAGCTGTTCGACGGCTCGCTGCTGACGACCAAGGAGGCGCCCCGGCCGGACGGCGTGTCGCCGGGGAAGATCGGGCCCCCGCCGGAGCGGGGAGCGGACGAAGCCGAGGCGGAGTCCTCCGGGAAGGAGGTGAAGTCATGAAGCGCACCCCGATCATCGTGGTCGCCGTGCTGTTCGTGGTGGAGGTGCTGGTGCTGGCCTTCGCCACCCCGCGCCCCCCCGCCTCCCAGGTCCGCGCCGAGACCTTGGCCCTCGGCGACGACTACACCGGCGTGACGCTGACGATCGACCGTCCCGCGCCCGAGCAGGCGGAGCCGCCCGAGGCCCCGACGCCGCCCGAGGACGACCTTCTCGGCACCGCGCCCGCGCCCGCGCCCGCAGGCAAGGAGGGGCGCGAGGTGGTCGAGCTGGCGTATGAGGGCGGCAAGTGGCTGCTCCGGAAGCCGCTGGAGTTCCCGGCTTCGAAGGCCGACATCGACCGCCTGGTCGAGAACCTCAAGAACCTCGACCTGGCCGAGGTTCCGACGACCAGCGCCCGCGAGGAGCTGGGGCTCGACGACAAGCAGGGAGTCCGCATCACGGCCTCCCGCGACGGGAGGCCGGTGGTCGACCTGATCGTCGGCAACACCGTCGAGGGGCGGACCTTCGTGCGCAAGCCCGACGACGCGGCGATCTGGACCGTGGAGGGACTGGGTCGCGACGAGCTGGTCCGGCCGGTGGACGAGCTGCGCGAGCACCAGATCTTCGAGCTCGAGGCGACGGAGCTGACGCAGATCACCGTGGCCCGCGGCCGCGGCGAGAAGACCTTCGTCCAGCGCGAGAAGATCTGGGGACTCGAGCCGGCCGACGAGAACTGGCTGGTCGATGCCGCCAAGGTCGCCGGCGCCGCCGGCGCCCTGGCCCGCCTGCGCGCCGTGAGTTTCGCCGACGACCCCTCCACCGAGGTGACCGGCCTGGGTGGCCTGTTCGCCGGCGCGATGATCACCTTCGTCTCCCAGCCCGAGGGCAAGACCCCCACGACCTACAAGGTGCTGGTCGGCAACCTCGACGAGACCAAGGAGAACTACTACGTGATGCGCGCCGACCCGGGCGCCCCGGCCCCCGAGACGGTCTACCTGGTGTCGAAGTACAACGTCGAGCGGGTGATCGGCTCGGAGGCCACCGGCCTCGACGAGTACCGCGAGCGGCGCGTCGTCCGGGACATCGCCAGCGACCAGGTCCAAACCGTCGCCGTGTCCCTCGGCGGAACCACCGTCTCCTTCACCAAGGGCGAGGGGACCGACGCCTGGAACCCGGCCGCGGGCTCGCCGTTCTCCAAGGCCGACGGCGCCACGCTCGCCGCCACGATCCGCAAGCTCGGCACCCTGCGCGCCGACGACTTCGTCGCCATGCCGGGCCTGCGCGTCGGCGAGCGCGCCGTGACGCTCAAGGAGCTGGTCGAGAACTTCCCGCAGGACATCCGCGACGCGATGGCCATGGGCTCCGGCGGCGACTCCGTCGGGCAGCTCGAGCTGGCCAACGTCCTGACCCAGAACTCGATGTTCCTCGAGCAGATGGCCGGACTGTACGCCGTGATCTACCCCGAGACCGCCGCCGCCGCCGCCGCCGGCATCCGGACCCTCGCCGGCGAGCTGCAAGGCACGTTCACCTCCCTGCGCGACCCGCTGCTGGCGCTCGCCGCCAAGGTCGATGGGCCGTCCCAGGGGGTGCCCGTCCGGTGGACCTTCACCACCGCCGACGGCAAGACCCTCAACGTGCAGATCGGCGGCACCACCCCCGACGGCAAGCGCCCGGTCTACACCGACACGCCCGGCGACCGGCAGGTCTACCTGATCGGCGCCGACAAGCTCGGCGACCTGCTGCTCGAGGACCTCAACGACCTCCGCGTCCCGCGGCTGCTCGGCGACGTCCCGGCCGACCGGGTCACCACGGCCTTCTTCTCCAACGCCGGCAGGAGCTGGACGTTCCAGCACCCGATCGGCGGCGCCTGGAGCGCCGCTTCCGGCACGGCCGTCCCCAACCTCGACCCCGACAAGCTCGCCTCCCACGTCCGCCGCGTGCTCGAGCTGGAGGCGGTGAAGTTCGTCCGCTCCTCCGCCGAGGCGGCGGGCCTGGCGACGCCCACGGCCGTCGTGCGGCTGACCTGGACGCCCGAGCCTCCCGCGGCCGCCGAGGGCGCCCCGCCGCCGGCCCCGGGACCGATGACGGTCACGATCGAGGTCGGCGGCGAGGATGCCGAGGGGCAGCGCTGGGTCCGCCTGACCGGGCTCGACCCGCTGCTCGACACGGGCATCTTCCTGGTCGCCAAGGGCCCCGCGGCCGACCTGCTGTTCGAGGCCTCGAACGTGGCGAAGGTCGAGGCGGGCGTGACGACCACCCCGACGACGCCGCCGGTGGCGGCGCCGGGCGAGGACCTCGCGAACCTGCTCGGTGGCGGCGCGCCCGCTCCGGCCCCGGCTCCCGAGCCCCCTCCGGCCCCCGCGACCCCGTAGCGCGTCGTCGAGGCCGGGCCTCGACGGAGAAGTCCATGGCCCGGTCCGCTCTCGTCCTCCTCGTGCTCCTCCCGGCATTGCCCTTCGCCGCCGGCTGCGGCGACGATTCGGTCGCCCCGGGCGACGTCGCCGACGTTTCCGACGGCGGGTCGGACCGCCTCGAGGCGCGCGATGCCGACGACGCCGACGACGGCGGCCTGCCGCCGACGCGCCGGGTGGACCTGCTGTTCGTGGTCGATACCGGCCCCGGCCTCGCGGAGGAGCAGGCGGCCCTGGCGTCGCAGGTCGAGCGGCTGGTGCTGGAGCTGCTGCTGCCGTCATACGATCCGTGGACCGGCTCCGTGCCGCCCGCGGTGGAGGACATCCATCTGGGCCTGGTGACCGCCGACCTGGGCAGCGGCGGTTTCGCGGTGCCCGGCTGCGCCGAACCCGACGCGGGCGACGCCGGTGTGCTGCAGGTGGCCGGCGACGGGCCCGTCTGCGAGACGGCCTACACCGCCCCGGACTGCCCCGACGCCGATTGCCCCTGGCTGTCACATTCGCCGGAACACCCCGACACCGGCACCAACCCGCTCGATCCCCCGCTGTGGGACGACTTCGCCTGCATCGCCCGGCTCGGCGAGGACGGCTGCCGGTTCCGGCAGCCGCTGGCAGCGGCGGTGCGGGCGCTCACCGACGCCGCGGCCGCGGGAGCGCCGAACGAGGGGTTCCTGCGGCCGGACTCGGTGCTCGGCGTGCTGGTCCTCTCGACCGTCGATGACTGCTCGGCGGCCGACCCCGCGCTGTTCGACCCGGCACGCGCGGACCTCGGAACACCGGGAACGCGCTGCGGTTTGCATCCGGAGCTGGCCGAGACGACGGCTTCGTTCGCGGACGCGCTGCTGGGGCTGCGCCCCGGGCTCGAGTCCCGCCTGGTGTTCGCGGCGCTGGCCGGCGTGCCGACGGACGGCCGGTGGGCGCCCGGCGGCCCGCTGGAGGAGCTGGCGGAGCTGGTGCAGGTCGATCCGGCCGACGGCGAGCGGCTGCTGCCGGTCTGCTCGTCGTCGCGCGGCTCCGCCGAGGCGCCGGTGAGGCTGGCGGAGCTGGTCGAGCGGCTGGAGAGTCACGGGCTGCTCGATTCGATCTGCCGGGAGGACTGGTCGCCGGTGTTCCATGTCTGGGCCCGCCGGATCCAGGCGGCGCTGGGCCGCTGAGCGTTCCCGGGGCGATTGCGGCGGGCGTGGCGCCGGGGTAGGGTGCGCGGCGCGGGGAAGGAGCCGTCGCGAGGGTGAGCGTCGAGCGGTCCGCCGATCCCACGAACCTCGCCGGCGCGATGCTCGCGGCGGGCGAGCACGCCTACCGCGTGGTGCGCCCGATCGCCCTGGGCGGCTTCTCGATCGTCTACCTCGCCCGGCGCTCCGACCCGTTCGGCCGGGAAGGGGAGCGCGAGGTCGCGATCAAGGTGCTCGACCTGCCGCACCTCCACGAACGGCTGCGCGACGCGCCGCCCGCGTTCGTCGACCCGGACGCTCCGCTGGCGCAGCAGATGGCCGAGGTCCGCGAGCGGTTCCTCAACGAGGCGCATCTGCTCCGGCAGCTCCGGCATCCGAACATCGTCCAGGCCTTCGACCAGGGGGAACTGCCCGGGCCGCGGGGACGGGCGCCGTTCTTCGTGATGGAGTACGTGCCGGGGAGCGACGTGGGCGAGATCGTCCGGCGCAGCGGCGCGCTCGACGGGCCGGGCACGCGGGCCGTCGTCGGCGCGCTGCTCTCCGCGCTGGCCTACCTCGAGCGCGAGGCGGTGATGCACCGCGACGTCAAGGCGGCCAACGTCCTCGTGCGGCCGTCCGCCCGGGCGACGCCGGCCGCGGCCGACGTGCGGCTGATCGACTTCGGCCTGACCACGTCGATGACCCGCGTGCCCCGCAGCGCCCAGGCGCTGTTTCCGCACGAGGTGCGGACGCGGCCGGGGATGCTGTGGGGGACCCTCGCCTGGTGCCCGCCCGAGCGGCTGGCGCCGTTCCTGTCCGGGGACGACGAGGCGCCCGACGTGCAGGTCGATCTGTGGGGCACCGGGCTGCTGCTCTACCTGTGCCTGACGGGGGTCCAGCCGTTCGACTGCGAGCGGTTCGCCACGGAGGCGGACCAGTTCGCGGCGCTGATCGAGAACCGCTTCCCGGCGCCGCGCGAGCTGCGACCCTCGCTGACCCCGTCGCTGGAACGGGTGGTGCTGCGCGCCCTGGCGCTCCGGCCGCGCGACCGGTTCCGCGACGCGAACGAGTTCCTGGCGGCGCTGCGCGAGGCGGACCCCGGCTGATCGCTCACCACAACATGTCCTGGTCCTCGACGACGCCCGGGACGCCGTCCAACTCCAGCGACGGGCGGTCGGGGAGGGCGAACGTGCCGTGGAAGTGCCCCGCCACCTGGGCGAAGCGCGACGAGATGATCCCCAGCCGCTGGTCCTCGCGGTGCAGCGCCTGCGGCGCGAACTCGAGCGTCACGGCGCCGTCGTCGGTGCGCACGTGCCAGGGCGCCAGCGGCCGCTCGAGGTCGTACGTGAAGCGGCCTTCCCCCAGCGGGTAGAGCACGTCGCCGACCCACGCCACACACTCCGCCTCGCCGACGAACCCTTGCACGATGTTCAGCGCCACCCGCTCGCCGCTGCGCGCGCGGCCGAGCAGGAAGCACCAGTTCCAGACCGTGTGGCGCGGCGGATAGCCGTTGGAGTAGTCGATGCCCGCGACGGCCCGCCCGAGGTCGAAGGTCCGGCCGCCGGCCTGCAGGGTGCCGGTCACGGGCAGCAGCGCGCGCTTCTGGGTCGTCGCCAGCGCCCCCGGGACCGGCTCGACAATCGCCGACAGCGGGGGCGGGGCGCCGGTCGAGTCGAGCTTCGCGTCGAGGCGCAGGTCGCCGAGCTCCGCATGGACCGCCCAGGCCGCCGTGCCGCGCGGCCGCAGGACGCTGGCGCGTCGGGCGCCCAGGGCGAACCGGGCCTCCGCACCCTCCTCGGCGTGCTCGTTGACCGAGCCGACGAAGCCGGGGCCGAGCGCCGACTGGTCGGAAAGCAGCCGGCCGGTGGCGCGGTCGACGGCGAAGGCGAAGGTGCTCGCCGCGTACGTCAGGTCGACCACCGCCAGGCCGACGAACACCTCGTCCGCCGCGATGCCGAGCCAGGTCCAGCGCTTGTGCCGGGCCAGCCGGAACAGCCGCCCGCGGCCGAGCGGCGACAGGTCGACCGGCGGCAGTGGGCCGCGGAACGACCCGAGCGCCGGGACGCGGCGGTCGGGGTCGATTACGCGGGGCGGGGGAAGGAGCAGCTTGCGCATCGGCGGGCCTCCTGCTTCGTACTGGCAAAGCTAGCATGTTGTGCTAGGTTCCGTCCCGGCCCGCGACCGTGGGGGCCGTGATGCCATCGGCGGGCGGCCGTTTCGCGCCCGCAGGGAGGACGGAAGATGACTGTTCGTGCAAGGCTTTCCTGGATCTCGCTCGCGCTGGCGGTTCCGCTGGCGCTGCTGCCGCTCGGTTGCGGCGACGACGACTCCGGCAGCGATGCCGACGTCCCCGACACCGGCGCGGACGCGGACGCGGACGCCGACGCGGACGCCGACGCCGATGCGGACGCCGACGTGGACGTGGAGGAAGCGGACGTTCCGGTGGACGTCCCGGACGGCGAGACCACGACGCCGCGGCGGCTGACGATCCTGCACACCAACGACATTCACTCGCACCTGATGGGGACGGGCCCGGAGCTGGAGTACACCCCGGAGACGACCGGGGACGACCCGACGATCGGCGGCGCGGCGCGCCTGGCGGCCCTGATCGCCACGCGACGCTCGGCGGCCGAGGCCGCGGGCAACGACGTGATCGTCACCGACTCGGGCGACTTCTCGATGGGCACGATGTTCGCGATCCTCGGGGAGGTCGCGGCGACGGAGCTGCAGTTCTTCGAGTTCGTCGGCTACGACGCGATCACGCTCGGCAACCACGAGTTCGACTGGATGCCGGCGCACCTCGCAACGACGATCGAAGCCGGCGTGACCGCCGGATTCGACGTCCCGATCCTCGCCACCAACATGATCACCGACGACACCGATACGGGCGACGACGGCCTGGAGGACCTGATCTCCGACGGGGCGATCGTCGAGACCCTGATGCTCGAACTGCCGGGCGGCCTGCACGTCGGCCTGCTGTCGTGGCTCGGCGAGAACGCCGCCGAGGTCGCGCCGCTGAAGGCCCCGGTGACCTTCAGCCAGGACTTCGCGGAGGCGCAGGCGGCGGCCGTCGCCCTGCGCGCCGCCGGCGCCGACGTCGTGGTGGCCCTGACCCACATCGGTCTGGGGTACGAGCAGAACGACGAGACCCTGGCCGTCGCCGCCCCGGACATCGACATCATCGTCGGCGGCCACAGCCACGACGCGCTGACCGAGGTGCTGGTGCCGGACGACACCGACACGCTGATCGTCCAGGCCGGTCGCTACACCGAGCACCTCGGCGAGCTGACCGTGGAAATCGACGGCGACACCGTGACGCTCGTCGAGTACACGCTGCACGAGATCGACGACACGATCGCCGGCGACGCCACGGTGCAGGGGCTGGTCGAGCTGGCGATCGACGGCCTGGACGACACCGTCCTGACGCCGATGTTCGGCACGACCTATCGCGCCCCCGTGGCCGAGACCACCTTCGCGCTGACGACGCCCAAGTTCGCCGAGTCGAACGTCGGCGACCTGGTCACCGATGCGTTCCGGACGATCGCCGCCGCGGTGACCCCCGGCGACCCGGTGATCGCGGCGTTCGAGTCGGACGGCGTGATCCGGGACGACCTGCTCGTCGGCGACTTCGGCGTGGTCTGCTTCGCCGACCTGATGCGCGTCCTGCCGCTGGGGATCGGTCCCGACCGCATCCCCGGCTACCCGCTGGTCAGCTTCTGGGTCAATGCCCTGGAGCTGCGGGCGGCCTGCGAGGTCTCGGCCAGCCTGTCGGGCGTCGGCGGCAGCGACTACTGGATCCAGTTCTCCGGCCTGCGCTGCCACTCGAATCCGACCGGCCCGTTCCTCGCGCGGGTCGACGGCGTGTTCCTGGGCAACGAGCGCGACGGCTACTCGGCCACCTCGCTCGCCCTCGACGGCACCGACATCAACCTGTACCGCATCGCCGTCGACTACTACGTGGCCTCGCTGATGTCCATGATCTCCGACATGACTTTCGGCGGGCTCGTGATCACGCCGAAGAACGCCGACGGCACGGAGGTCACCGACCTGTTCGCGGTGATCCTCGACCGCGACCCGACGACCCCGGCCTCGGTCGAGGAGCTGAAGCTGTGGATGGCGCTGTGGCAGTACGTCCAGGCCCTGCCCGACGCCGACAGCGACGGGCTGCCGGAGATCCCCGCCGCCTACACCGCCCCGCTCGGCCGCTGGGTCGAGTAGCCCGCCGGTGCCCGCCCGCGCCGGGCGCACTCGCCGGCGCTGCGCGCCGGCTACGTCGCGCCCCTGGACCTAGGGCCAACCCCCTACGAACTTGCGCCCCGTTGTACTAGCCGCGGAACCTGCCGATGTACTCCATCGTACGGGCGAACACCGCCTCGTGCTCGCAGTCCTGCCCCATCTCGTGGCCCGAGCGGTGGAACCAATGGATCTCGCGGTGCGTCGAGGAGACGTCGCGGTAGACCAGGTTGGCCGACAGGGGGTCGATCACCTGGTCGCGCTTCGAGTGGAGCACGCAGATCGGCACCTGGAGCTCGGGCAGCCGGCGCTCCGTCTCGCGGGCGTAGTTGTAGAGCGAGGTGAAGGCACCGGTCATGAACTTGGGGTAGTTCTCCGAGTAGACCTTGAGGCTCTGATCGCGGAACGACTCCGGCGAGGGCCAGCTCCGGACCACCCGGGCCAGCAATGGCGACAACGGCGCCAGCGGGTCGCGGAACCGCAGCGCCGCGGCCCAGGTCACCACCCCCGCGACCTGGTCGGCGTGCCGGATCCCCAGGTGGAGCGCCACCAGCCCCCCCATCGACAGCCCCACCACCACCACCTTGTCGACCTCGCGCGACAGCTCCATCAGCGCCGCCTCGGCGTCCTCGTACCAGTCCTGCGCCGTCACCCCCTCCAGGTCGGTGTACTTCGTTCCGTGGCCGCGCAGCACCGGGATGCGGTGCGGAATTCCCGCCTCTCGCAGCAGCGGAGCCATCCCGTCCACCGTCCGGACGCTTCCGGTGAAACCGTGCAGCAGCAGCACCCCCAGCTTGCGGTAGCGCGGCAAGGGCGGGATCGGCACCTTGATCGGGATGTAGTGCCGGCCGAAGTCCACCAGCCCCGAAATCGCCAGCATCAGCTCCTTGGTCAGCCGCCGCAGCTCGTCCGCCGTCGGCGTCTTCGCGTGGTACCGGTCGTAGCGGATCGGCTCCCCGTAGCGCACCGTCACCGGCACCGGCTTCGGCGCCTCGAGCAGCTCGAGCCGCGGGTAGACCTCCGGCGGGAACGACTTGCCCGTGCCCGATACCCCCACCGGCACGATCGGCACCCCGGCCTCGATCGCCAGCCGCACCGCCCCCGTCCGCCCGCGCAACAGCCCCGTGTCCGGCTCGAGCTGGTCCCGCCCCACGTCCTCCTCCCCGGGGATCGTCCCCTCCGGGAAGATCACCAGCGCCCGACCCTCGCGCAGCGCTGCTACCGCCTGCTCCATCCCCCGCGGGTCGCCGCCGCGACGGATGAACGGCGAGTCCGACAGCGCGATCAGGTGCCGCAGGATCGGCCACGTCTCGAACTCCGTCTTCGCCAGGAACCGCAGCCGACGCGGACACGTCGCCCCCACCACCTGCACGTCGTTCCAGCTCTGGTGGTTCACCGCGAACAGCACGCCCCCCGTCATCGGCACCCGCTCCAGACCCTCGGCCTGCAGGTCGTTGTTCTTGGCGTACATCCGACCCAGCACCGTGCGCGCCATCCCGTAGAACCGGTCGCTGAACGGCTCGAACGACGGGCTCCGCCGCGCGGCCGTCACCGCCACGCCCATCGCCAGATCCAACGGCTTCATGATCGCGAACGCCACCTTCTCGCGGTCCATTCTCGCCTCCTCCAGGCCGGGGGCCCCCGAAGTCCAGCCGACCTCATGCTGCGACGATAATCCTTGCGTGTCAAGGACTTGACGCGATGCGTCGAAAGCGTCAAGGGGAGGTCGGCGACCGCTCGGCGGCCGAGCATCGCCGTCCGGGCGCGGGCGCGCCCCCGACCGACAGCCGCGACGACCGGTGGCCGATCGGGGCGCCGGCGCGCGCGGCGACGACGGTCAGCAGGTGGTCGTCGCGCGGCGTCCGCGCGGGGCGCAGGACGAAGCGGCCGTCCTCCGGCACGGCGTCGCCGAACGGCCGGCCGTCGAGGAACAGCTCGACGGCGTCCGCGCCGGGCGCATCCACGGTCAGCGTGACGGACGCCCGGCGGCCGCGTCCGGTGCGGTCGAGCTGGACGACGAGCGGGATGCCGGCGTCCGGCTGGAGCGCGAAGCCGCCGCGGCGCCCGCGGAGCGCCCGCAGCACCCGCTCGGCCAGGTCGCCGAGGGCCGCCTTGGACTTCGTGCCGCCGCCCTGGTCCGGGACGGAGGCGGCGAGCAGCCAGCGCTCGCCGGAGGCCGGGTCCTCGAGCAGCGCGTGGTCGAGGAAGTCCCGGCCGCCGACCGAGCCGGTCTTGTGGCAGATCCGGGGCGGGGTGCCCAGCACCCGAACCGCGCCGTCGAGGAACGGCGAGGAGTCGGCGACGCAGAGGGCGTCGAGCAGCGCGGTGCGGTCGCCGTCGTCGAGGTCGAAGCGTTCGGCGGCGGGAAGCTCGTCGTGCAGCACGAGCCGCCGCAGCGCCTCCGTCAGCTCGAACAGGCTCGCGCAGTTCCCGCCGTCCAGGCAGCCGTAGTCGTCCCGCGCGCGGCGGGCGGGGACGACGACCGAGCGGCCGCCGTGCTCCAGCGTGCACTCCGGCGAGTCGGGGACGCCGAGTCCCATGTACGAGCGCTGCAGGACCGTCGTCGGGAACCCGCGCGCCGCCGTGAGGAACTCGCGGTTCAGCCGGTCCACGCCCGCCAGCAGCAGCGTCAGGTCGTAGTCGCTGTTCGAGGAAACGCGGATCGAGCGGTCGACGATCGCGCGCAGCGAGTCGGCGGTCTCGGGGTCGAACGTCACGCGGGCGGCGCCGGTGAACCCGAGCTCGCGGACGTACTCGAGCGCCGCGAGGGCGGCGAGCAGCTTGACGGTCGAGGCGGGCCAGAAGTCCCGCGAGAACGCGCCGAGGCCCGCCTGGTAGAGCACGTAGGCCGGCCCCTCGACCCCCGGCACGATGCGCACGGCGTAGACCGCCGCCCCGGCCGGAAGGTCGTAGCCGGCGCGGCGGAACGCGGCGGGGAGGGTGTCGCGGTCGATCACGCGCCGGGCCTTGCGGTCCCAGCGCCAGCCGGGCTCGGCCGCGTCGTCGCGCAGGGCCGGCAGGACCGACGAAGCATCCTCGACGGCGGCCCCCGCGTCGGTCGCCTCCATCACGACGTCCGCCGCGGCCTCGTCCGTGACGTCCGCCGCTTCCTCTGCGGGAGCGTCCATCGCGCCGTCGTTCGCCGCCGCGTCGGGCATCGACGGAACGTGCCTGTCGGTGTCGGGCGTCGCCGTCTCCGTCGGGTCGGCGCGTCCGGTGGCATCCACGGCCGGCGCGGGCGAGGCCCGACCGCAGCCCAGGGCCACGAGCAGCGGCAGCCAGCCGGATCGGCGGATCATCGCGCCGGCGAGCATACGACGAGCGCACCGGCTCGCGCCAAGTCGCGGGAGGCGGCGGAAAGGTCCCCGGTCGCCGGCCCA
Source organism: Deltaproteobacteria bacterium (assembly GCA_016930215.1). Lineage (GTDB taxonomy): Bacteria > Myxococcota_A > Polyangia > DRWM01 > JAAZOP01 > JAAZOP01. The sequence continues at coordinate 6,095 of JAFGHH010000033.1, read as the reverse complement.
CCGCCGACCTCCCTCCACAACGATCCGATCGTTCCACCCGGCCGACGGCCGGCCGCCAACGGCCGGCCGCATCGTCCCGAACGACGAACAGGTTGACCCCGTCCCCCCCCGCGGTAGACTCCGCCCGATGACCGAGGTGGAGCCGTCCGGGGAGCCGGAGTCGCCGTTGCCCGAGCTCGGGTCGCTCGCCGAGCCGGCGGGGGGGGCGGAGGCCCAGGACGCCCTGGAGCGGGTCTACCGCTCGATCCGCTGGCGGGTGTTCGGGATCCTGACGCTGGCCACGACCGCCATCGTCGCCACCGGCGCGCTGTTGCTGCTGGCGTCGCTCGAGGTGACGCTGGTGCTGGTGCCGCTGCTGCTGGTGATCGAGTTCGCCAGTGGTTTCATGCTGTCGGGGCGGCTGATGGCGTTGGCCCTGGCGCGGCACCACGACCGGCTGCGGACGGAGTTGCTGGCCGAGCAGGAGCAGACGCGGCGGGCGCTGGTCGAGCGCTGGCGGTCGCTGGGCGTCGAGCAGCGCGAGGGGTTGCGGCGGCGATTCCCGGACGTGGACTGGGGCGCGATCGACGACCTGGCCGGCACGGTCGCCGAGGCGGGCACGAAGCACTGAGCGGCGATGATCCGGATCCTGCTCCATCGGCAAGGGGAGGCGACGGTCCGCGAGGCATCGCGGCCGGAGCTGCCGGCCCTGCTGGCCGACGAGCGGGCCTGGCTGTGGATCGATGTGGAGGCGCCCACCGACGACGAGTCGGCGCTGCTCACCGACCCGCTGAATCTGCACCCCGTGGTGGTCGGCACGTGCCGCGAACCGAGCTCGAGCGCCCGGATCCAGGACCTCGACGACCATCTGCTGTTGACCGTGCACGAGGCGCGGTTGCCCGCGAAGCCGACGGTCGATCCGTTCGAGACGGCCGAGATCGATGTGGTGCTCGGGCGGCGCTTCCTGCTCACGTACCACGAGGAGCCGGTCGATTGCGTGAAGCAGGTGCGCGAGCTGCTGGGCCGGTCCGCCAGGCCGTTCGCCCGCGGCCCGGCGCTGCTGCTCCACGAGCTGCTCGACCGGCTGGTCGACGCCTACGGCCCGGTAATGGACCGCTTCAACGACGAGATCGAGGGGCTGGAGGAGGAGGTCGTGGGCCGGCCCGACCGGCGGACGCTCGAGACGATCCTGACGCTCAAGCGTTCTCTGCAGCGCATCCGGCGCGCTTCCGCGCGGCACAAGGAGATCCTGCTGGCGCTGTGGCGGGACGAGCTGGACCTGGTGCCGGCGGAGCTGCAGCCGTACTTCCGCAACGTCCACGACCACCTGACGCGGGTGGCGGACCTGGCGGAGTCGTACCGCGACCTGCTGGGCGGGGTGCTCGACGCGTACCTCTCCACGGCCTCGAACCGTCTCAACGAGGTGATGAAGTTCCTGACGCTGATCACGACGGTGATGATGCCGATGACCTGCATCGCCGGCGTCTACGGGATGAACTTTGACCGGGAGCAGGCCGGCAACATGCCCGAGCTGGGCTGGCCCTACGGCTACCTGTTCGCGCTCGGGCTGATGGCCCTGGTGGGCGTGGGCATGCTGCTGTATTTCCGCATTCGCCGGTGGCTCTGACCCCGGCGTGGGAGGGTGACGGATGTCGTTGGTCTTGCTGCGGGTGTGCCTGGGCCTGGCCGTAGCCGTGGCGGCGGCGGGGTGTTTCGGGACGTCGGTCCCGCGCGATCCGGACTGGTCGACGCGCTACGCCGGAAGCAACCCCGTCGCGCTGATCAACGCCACCTCCGTGCCGATCTGCTTCGTCTACCTGTGGCCCGCCGACCAGTCCTCGGTCGGCCAGGACTGGCTCGGGCCGAACGAGGCGGTCTCGCCGGGCGTACGCCGCGACTTCACCCTGGAGCCCGGCACCTGGGGCTTCCGCGCGGTGAGCTGCGACGGCGCGGTGCTGCTGCACCAGCCGGGGGTGGACCTCGGCGGCCCGCGGGAGCTGTTCGTGACCGACGGCAGCGTGCCCGTCTTCGCGCCGATGGACGGCTTCCAACGCCTCGAGTTCCGTCTGGGCGCGGCCGCCGCGCAAGGCCGTTGAGCGCCGGCTCCGGCCGCAGGCGAGGCGCGCACCCGCCCGCTTCTCCCGGCGGGGGCGTCTCTGCTAGAGTCCCGCCCGGCCTCGGGATGCCGGGGCCGGGGAGGTCCCGCGTGTCCCAGCCGAAGCTGACCCTCGCCGTGATGGTCCTGGTCGCCGCCGCCGCTCCCGCCACGGCCCTCGGAAACATCGCCGCCGTGCAACGCCAGCCCGGCGTCCTCGGCGCGCCGCAATGGGGGACCGCGACGCCCCTGGTCGTCGAGCAGGAGGAGCTGACGTTCGACTGCGCGGACGCGCGGCCGGAGCCGACCTGCGTCTTCGAGGCGCGCTACCGCATCGCGAACCCCACGCCGGACCCGCAGTCGGTGCTGGCCGACTTCCTTGGTGTCGACACCCGCGACGTGGAGGTGCGGGTCGATGGTGTTTTGGCGTCCGTCGAGCTGTCGGAGGACGAACGAACCCGGTTCGTCGCGCTCCTGGCCGGCCTGCGGACGGGGGCCGACCCGCACGAGGTGCTGGGGCGCGAGGCGACGCACGCCGGCTTCACGCTCGAGGTCGAGCCGGGCGGGCGGTGCGAGGTGACGGCGACCGGGACGATCGCGGCCCGGGCCCGCTTCGAGCCCGCCGGCTGGTTCCCGGCCGTCGTGACGCGCCACTTGCTGCTCGATGTCGAGGTCGGGGGCCGGCGGGAGTCGGAGTTCGATCTGCGCTACCTGTTGGCGCCGCTGGAAACGTGGGCCGAGGCGCGGACGGTGACGGTGGTCGTGCGTTACCCGACCGATTGGGGCTTCGCCGCGGTGCTCGGCGATTCCTACGACCTGCTGGGCGGCCTGCCCGCGGAGCCTCCGGAGGGTTGGACCGTCGTCGCCGAGGGCGACCGCAGCACTGCGACCTGGAGCTCGGACGGTGCGACCCCCGCGCTGCTCGACCTCGGCTTCGACGCGGGCTCTGTCGAGGCCTTCCACAGCGGCGGCGTGGTGCTCGGCTTCGGCGGCATGGTCGGCGACGGCGCCGGCGGCTTCTGGATGCGCTGGGGCTACGAGGTGGCGTATCCGGCCTGGCTGCTGTACGGCCTGAGCGTCGACACCGACTACCGGGACCGGGCGATTCTCGCGCTGCAGCTCCAGGGTGCCTCGCCGATCGCCTCGATGCCGGTCATCCCGTCGTTCGACGTGGGCATCGGCCTGCCGATCCAGCTGCTGCCCGAGACGCAGGTCGGCGTGCGCCTGATGTGCGGCTTCACCTGGGGCCCCGTGGGCTTCAACGCCACGTTCGACCTGTTCCCCGGCTACGACACGAGCCACCCGGACTTCGCGCAGATCGGTCTGTACGGGCTGCTGGTGCTGTGACGACAGGGAGCACGCCGGGCGCATCCCCCGCGCCCCGGACGTGATAGAGTACGCGACCGATGGCCGACGAGCGGGACCGTACCAGCTCTCCCGAGCCGCTGCCCGGCAGCGTGACGACCACCTCGTCCGGGGCCCGCGTGCGCCTGCCGGGCGTCGAGGCCACGATGCAGATCCAGGACGGCTCGAAGCTCAAGGAGGAGCTCGCCGCGGCGCTCAAGGAGTCGGTTCGTCCCGTGCTGGTGGTGATGGGCGGCGTCGATGTCGGCAAGCGCATCGCGATCGCCGGCACGGTGGTGCTGGGCCGCGACCCGGGCTGCGACGTGGTGCTGAACGACGGCGGGGTCTCCTGGCGCCACGCGCGGATCGAGGACCGCGGCGACGCCTGGGGCGTGGTCGACCTGGGCAGCACCAACGGCACCGTGGTACGCGGCCAGCAGGCGCGCGACACGATCCTCGCCGCCGGCGACACCGTGATGCTGGGCCGGACCGTGCTGCGCTTCGAGCTCCGCGACAAGCTGGAACAGGCGCTCGACCAGGAGCTCCAGCGGATGCTCGACGTCGATGACCTCTCCGGGCTGTTCGTGCGCCGCAAGTTCGACCGCGAGCTGGAAACGATGATCCAGACCGCCCGCTCGTTCGGCGGCTGCGTCGGCATGCTGTGCATGGACATGGACGGCGTGAAGCAGATCAACGACACCCACGGCCACCTGTTCGGCGCCTACGCGATCGGCGAGACCGGCCGGGTGATCGGCCGCGTGCTCGCCGGCCGCGGCATCGCCTCGCGCTTCGGCGGCGACGAGTTCGTCGCCGCGGTGCCGGGCCTCGACACGCCGCGCACCGCCCAGGTCGGCACGGAGATCCTCCAGGCCGTCAACGCCCATCCCTACGCCAAGGACGGCATCCCGCTGCACCCCGGCATCTCGATCGGCGTCGCCTCGTTCCCCGCCGACGCCGGGGAGCCCGTGACGCTGTTCACCTGCGCCGACAAGGCGTTGTACCGCGCCAAGCAGTCGGGCAAGAACCGGGTCTGCCTGTGAGCCACGGGCCGCGGTACCGCCGACTCGTGCTGGGTGCCGCGGCGCTCGGCTGGGCCTGGTCGGCGACGACCGCGCCGACCGCGGCGGCCCAGCCGGCCCTGGACCTCGTGCCGCCGTCGTTGCTCGAGGCCGCCGCCGCTCCATGGCCGGAGGGCGAACCGGTCGGCGAGGCCCGGGTCGAGGTTCCCTGCCGGGTCAGCCTCGACGAGACGGGCGGGGTGCTCGAGGTGCAGGTCCTCGAGTCCCGCGGCGAGGCGTTCGACGCGGCCGCCGTGGCGGCGATTCGCGCCTCGCGGTTCGCGCCGGCGCAGCAGGATGGTCGTCCGATCCCGGCACGCTTCGTCTTCCGCTGGGTCTTCGAGCCGCCGCCGCCGGAGGTCCCGCTCGATGTCCCGGCGGAGGCCCCGGCGGGCCCGTCCACGGAGCCGGCGCCCGTGGAGACGCCGCCGGTGCCTCTCGCTCCGACGATCACGTTCGAGGGAGAGGTGCTGGGCGAGAACGACGTGCCGATCGAGGGGGCGGCGGTTTCGATCGAGGGCGCCGGGCTGGAGCAGCCCGTCGTGGCGCTGACCGCGTTTCTCGGCGACTTCTTCGTGTTCGACCTTCCTCCGGGCCGCTATCGCGTCCGCGTCTCGGCGCCGCAGTTCGCGACGCTCGAGGTGGAGGAGGAGGTCGTGCCGGGGGAGCTGACCGTGGTGCTGTACCGGCTGGCGCCCGCGGCGGGCGCCTTCGAGACCGTGGTGCGCAGCCGACGGCCGCCGCGCGAGATGACCCGCCGGACGATCGAGACCCGCGAGATCGTCCGGATGCCCGGCACGGGCGGGGACTCGCTGCGGGTCGTGGAGAACCTGCCCGGTGTGGCCCGGCCGCAGTTCGGCGTCGGCCTGGTGGTGGTCCGCGGGTCGGCGCCGCAGAACACGGCGTTCTACGTCGATGGGGTCCAGGTGCCGTTGCTCTACCACTTCGGCGGCCTGCGCTCGGCGGTCGCGGCCGACTTCCTGGAGCGGATCGATTACTACCCCGGCAACTACTCGGTACGCTACGGCGGCGTCACCGCCGGGATCGTCGACGTCGTCCCGCGGCGTCCCGACCGGGAGGCCTGGAGCGGGTACGTCGACGTGAGCCTGATCGACACCGGCGCGTTCGTCGAGGGTCCCCTGGCCGAGAACGCGTCGCTGGCCCTCGGCCTGCGCCGCAGCTACGTCGACGCGGTGCTCGCCGCCGTGCAGGAGATGGTGCCGTTCGACACGCTCCAGGCGCCGGTCTACTGGGACTTCCAGGCGCTGGCCGACTGGGAGCCGAGCCCCGACGACGAGCTCAGCTTCTTCGCCTACGGCTCCGACGACCGGTTCAGCGTGCTGATCGACGACCTCGACGCCGGCGGCCCGACGCTGGTCGGCGAACGGACGCTGGCGACCAGCTTCTACCGCTTCCAGGCCGATTGGAGGCGGCGGCTCGGGGACGACGCGGAGAACCGCCTGCTGCTGGGCGTCGGCTACAACGAGTTCCTGGTGCGGGCCGGCGTTTCGTTCGACGCGCTGCAGGGTTTCGTGCCGATCCAGTTGCGCGACGAGCTGACCTGGAAGGCCTCGGACGCCTTCCGGCTGAGCCTCGGGATCGACACCACCGTGACCTGG
>JAFGHH010000295.1 GCA_016930215.1 Deltaproteobacteria bacterium | reverse complement strand
GCGCTACAGCAGGTTCGCTGCCCCGGCGCTTGATCCCGAGCAAGAGGACCAAGTCCGCCGCGCGCTCGACTACGACGGCGACGGCATCGCCTGCAACCCGGACGCGAGCCCTCCGGTGGAGGACCCCGAAGACATGGAGATCGAACGTCGGGTTCAGCTTCGCGCCAACCGCAACGGCTACGCCGAGGGGAGTCGCGCCGACTTCGAGTCCTGGTGCCGCCTCGCCGCCTACGACGACCCCGAGCGGACCGCGGAACAGGAGGACCTGGAGAAGCTGCCGCCGGCAAGGTGGTATCCGTCTCTCGACGATGTGTTGTCATCCCGCTACGACCCGACGTGGGCCGACCTGAAGGTCCGCACCTCGGCCGTCCGGGACGTGTCGGTCGACGGAGCGCCGGTCGAGCCGATCTGCCTGTCGGGCCCCGGCGACGCCGATATCGATGCCGACGGCACGGCGCACGGCTGCCTGTTCGTCCTCGTCGACGACGCCGTCCTCGTGGCGGGCCTGCGGGCGCACGTGCCCGGCTTCGGCGACGTCTGCGTCCCGTGGCAGGAGCCGAAGCACGGGACGCTCGAGGAGGAGCCCTCGCACGAACGGTGGTCGTTCGATCGCGAGGGCGGCGTCTGGCACGCCTGTCCGGGCGGAAGCGTCACCGCGGGTCTCGCGCCCACCGTTCCGATCCGCTGCTTCGTCGATGACCAGTGCATGGAGCTGGGCCCGACGACGACCGATTGGCGCTGCCTCGAGGGGTTGTGCCGTCCTCCCGTCTACTGCGAGTCGACCGACGACTGTGCTCCGGGCTACGTCTGCCGGGAAGGCGGTCCGTGGAGCATCGACCGCGACGTCTGTCAGCTCCCCTCCGCCTGTTCGAGCTACGTCGGCGGGATCTGCGCGCCCGAAGGGGCGTGCGTAGGGACCGTCTGCGAGGAGATGATCCTCGGGTGTCCGTCCGCTCCGGGCTTCGTTCCGGGTGGAGGAGGATGCAACAGCGCGAGCGGCTGCACCTACGAGTCTTGCGGCTCGAACTGCCTGGGCGAAGAGAGCCATCCGTATCGCGGGTGTCGGGACCGGCGCCCGCTGCAGCCCTCCGGGCACGAGTACGACTGCATCGAGACCGCGGCGGTGACCTGTACGATGTCGGTCGGGTACTGCGATCCCGCCAGGGAGCCGGGGTCATACGGACCGGGTGTGTGTCCGATCGGGAGCACCTGTCGCGCGTCGGCGTCGCTGGCGCCGTGGTGCGGCGTGCGGGACCTGCTGTTCGACGAACACGCGGCCAGGATCGTGGGCAAGCAAGGTGGTGGCGACATCACCGACGCCGCGCTTCTGCTCCTGGCCCGGAATCTCTCTCGCCAGGAGAACTACCCGACCTTCGAGATGATCGACCCGCTCTACCAGTTCCTCAACGACGGCGCCATCCGGAGCATGGTGGAGAACTTCCTCGCCGCGACCTACGTCCCCGACCTGACGGACACGGGTGTCGACTTCCGGGAGAAGCTGTTCGGTCCCGACTTCTTCTGGCGCGGGCTGGAAGTGGCCCCCGGCGTTCCCGCGCAGGGCGAGTTGGTCGTTTCGATGGGCCAGGAGGAGAGCTTCGACTGGACCTGGCGCTGCGGCGCCACCGGCACGATCTTCGACGGTCCCTGGCGACTGCAACTCGCCCTGCAACCGTACTACCACGCCGGAGCGCTGCACTGGGCCGTCTCCCGCGTGATCGTGGTGCATCCCGAGACGGGCCGGGACGCGACCCACCACGCAACCGGGTGCGGCAGTGATTGCGCATCCGAGACCGGGGAAGAGATATCGGCCCGGGTGAGCCGCAAGGTCGAGGGCTCGGCGGGAGGGCTCGAGGCCAGCGTGGAGCCGGTCGCGACGATGCTGTGGCGCCTCGTCGCCGACGAACCGCTGACCGCCGGCCTGCTGTTCGGCAACTGGGACCTCCTCTCGGCGCTCGACCGACTGCACCCGGTTCCGGGTCGCGTCCCGCCGGTGACCACCGACGGAGTCCCCGACGAAGTGATCGGCATCCGGATCGAGGACGGCAAGGCGCTCGTTCGGGCGCTCGAGCGCCGGTAGGAAGGAAGGACGATGACGATTTCGCAACGGAACGCGAGCTGCCTGGTGGCGCTGGCTCTCCTGGCGGTCGTCCTCTCGGGCGCCTGCAACCGTGGCGCGACCGGCTCGGACGCCGAGGTCGATGCGCCGACCGATGTGGACGACGGTCGTTGGGTGCGGAGCTTCCCGGAGGACCTGCCCTGCACCGGCGTGGATGTCCGGGGTGCGGTCCGGCTGACGGACTCCTTCAGCAGCCATCGCCTCCACGCCGGCGAGCCAGAGCAGTCGGCGCACCTCGGTTGGGCCGGCGATTCGGGGTACGTCCTCTACGACGGAGGGCGCAGCATCGAAGGGCCGCGCATCCGGATTCGCACGCTCGGCTCCGATGGGGCCGTCGGCGAACCGCAGTTCGTCGATGATGGGAGTTGGTGCGGCAGCGGTGCCGGTCGCGTTCGCAGCGTCGGCCGGTTGATCGACGGGCGATTCCGCTTCGTGTTCGAATCTGGCGAACTCTGCGCGGACGACCCGGGCGTCATCGAGGAGTACATGAAGGTCTACTACATCGGCGAGCTCGACCCGGTGGAACGGGTGGTGATCGACTCGTCGATCCGGTACTTCAACGGGATCGGGCAGTACTACCCGCCTGCGCCGTGGTACGGCTGGCACTTCGAGATCCACGGCGGGCGGGTGTTCGAGGAGATCCCCGGGTACCTTGGTGATCCGTACGTCGTGGGCGAGGTCGACCCCGACTGGGACAAGACCTGGGACGACTACCTGCCGTGGTTCCGCTGGGTCGACTGGAGTCCGCTGAGCGCACCCGAGGACGTTGACGTGACGATGCTCGGGGACAAGTACATCTTCGCCTGGGTCGGCCGCGACGAGCTCCTCGGGCGGACGCTGCTCCTCGGCAGCGGTCATCGGCCGTTGACCGAGGCCGACGAGGAGCTCTACGAGCATCAGGTGGAGTTGCGCGAGCTGCGGGAGCACACCGACTGTGATTGCCCCTCGTGGGTGCGGCTCACCGCAGGCGAGACGACCTTCGCCGTCTTCCGCCAGGACTGGGCGCAGCTCTTCGACGCCGAGCTGAACGAGGTCGCCCCGCCCGTCAACTTCGGGCCGAACGCGAACAGTGTGGACGACAGTGGCTTCAACCAGACGTTCTTCGGAGGGGGCTGGTACGTCTTCGTCCATCGGAGCCTCCAATGGCGTGGGGTGGCCGAGGGCTGGCTCGATGAGGGCATGGCCGCGACCTTCGTCGACGAATCCGGGAGGGTGGCCGGGCGCTACGTCCTTGCGTGTCTCCAGGGCGAGCAGCCGGCCGATGCGCTGCACCGGATGGACCTTCAGGTCCTGGACGCGGTCTGGACCGGTGAAGGGTTCTGGATGCTGTTCACGGCCTCGATCCCGGACACGATGCCGGTCGACCGCGACCTGTGGGTGATCTTCGTTCCGGCGCCATGAGGCTCCTGTCCCCTCCCTGGCCCGCGCTCGCCTTCGCCGCGCTCGTGTTCGCGGCCGCCCTCACTCTGCTCCTCGGCCGGCTCCGGAATCCGGTGGCGGGCGGCGACCTGCCCGCACCGCGGTGCCGGACGTCGTTCGATTGCGCGGACCGAACCTCGTGCCTCCCCGACCACCGCTGCGGGTACGGCGGGCGACTCCGGATCTCCGTGCACGTTCCACCCACCGGCGGCGCCTGGCCCTGGCTTCATCTCACCCTCCACGACGTCGAGCGACTGTTCCCGGAGCGCACTTCCTCGTGGCGTTTCCGGGAGGGTGTCGCCTTCCCCGAGGTTGCCGACCTGCCTGATGGCCGCTGGACCGCCGACTTCCATGCCAGCTCGCGTGCGGCTCCCGACCCGCCGTGCGCCGGCGACCTGCGGCAGACCGTGTCTCTCGTCATCGCCGGCGGCCGCCTCGACGTCGAAGGCGCCGACCGCCGCCACCGCCGGAGCCTGCAGCTCGTCACGCTGGTCACCCGGCCCGCGTGTCCGGCCCAGCCCTGAGGTCGATTGCCGGATGCTCCCTCGACTCCATCTCGGACCGTTCCTCGGCTTCGTCCCCACCTACCTCCTCACCCTCTCCGTCGCGTTCGTCGTTGCCGTCGCCATGACCTGGTATCTCGCACGGTGGACCACCGGCACGGGCTGGTGGAAGCCGTTGGTGGTCGCGCTTGCCGCCGCGATCCCCGCCCTTCCCGGCGCCCGACTCCTGACGCGGCTCGTCGAGCCGGGCGGGTGCCCCATCGAAGGCGCGAGCGACCTCTGGACCGCCCAGGGTGGACTCGCCTTCCTCGGCGGCGTCACCCTCGGAACGCTCGGCGCCTGGCTGGCCTGTCTCCTGCTCCGGGTGCCGCTCCTTCGCTTCGCCGACGCCGCGACTCCGTCCGTGCTGCTGGCCGACGCCATCGGCCGCTTCGGGTGCCTGTCGGCCGGGTGTTGCTACGGCCGGCCGACCACCGGGCCGTTCGCGGTGGTGTTCGATGGCTTCGATACCCCTCCCCGGCCGGTGGGCGTGCCGCTCCATCCGACGCAGACCTACGAGTCGGTCTTCGCCTCCGGTGTGGCGGTCGTGGTGTTGGTCCTGCTGGCCCGACGTTCCATCCGCGATCGGCCGGGCCTCGCGACCGCGATCGGTCTCGCGGGCTACGGTATCGGCCGGTTCGCCGTCGAGTTCCTGCGCGCCGACCCGCGAGGCGGCGCGGCGGGTCTCAGCACCTCGCAGTGGCTCTCGATCGGCGTGCTTGCCCTCGCCGCCGCGCTGTTCCTGCACGCGCGGCGGCGCACGGCCTCCCTCCCGCCGGCAATCCAGGGCGCCAGCCCGCTCGACCCGGCCGCCGCAGGCCGCGATCCGCCACAGTCGTCCGCCTGATCGCCCAGGCCGCCGCCGACCCGTTGCCACTCGAGCCGGCCGTTTCGGGGTTCCTACTCGAGGTCCGTCGCCAGCAGGACCGTCAGGCCGACCCTGCGCCGCACGAAGCTCGTCGAGCGCCTTCGCGCGGCCCTGCGGCCGCTGCCGGCGACCTGAGCTACAGGCCGAGGAACACCATCGCGGCGCCGGCCAGCGCGATCACGCCGCCCGCGGCGGCGTGCGTCCACCGCTCGAGCGGTCCGAGGTCGATCCGGCGCAGGCCGAGCCAGAACAGCGCCACCAGCGCGTGCATCGCCGCCAGCGTCGCCGCCGCGTAGCCCAGCACGACCAGCGCCACCTCGTGCCAGGCACCGGCCAGCGCCGAGGCGAAGAACAGCGGGATCAGCGGCTCGCAGGGTCCGAGCACGAAGACCAGGAACAGCAGCCAGGGCGTGAGGCTCTTCCAGGGCCGCGGCCCGGCGGCGGCCGGCTGGTCGGACGCCGCGCCCGCGTCGTGGCCGTGGTCGGTCCCGTGCGGGTGATCCGCGCCGTGCGCGTGGACGGCTCCGTCCCCGTGGTCGTGCGCCGCGTCGTCCCCGGCCCCGTGCGCGTGCGCGTGCACCGACGGATGCCCCTCGTGCGCATGCTCGTGCCCGTGCACGTGGACCGTCCCGTCGTCGTGCAGGTGCGCGTGCCGGTGCCGGTGCCCTTGCAGGCCGCGCCACAGGCCCCAGGCGAGGTACGCCAGCCCGAGCAGGAACAGGGCCCAGCCGGCCCACTCGCCCCGCGCCTCCTCCCAGCCCTGCACGCTCTGCAACGCCGCCCCGGCGGCGAGGCCGACCAGCCCGATCAGCACGCTCGACAGGACGTGCCCCAGCCCGCAGACGAAGGTCAGCAGCGAGGTGCGCCCGAGCCCCCAGCGCCGGGCACGGCCGATGACGATGAACGGCACGTAGTGGTCCGGCCCGAACAGCGTGTGCAGGAAGCCGATGCCGATCGCCGTGAGGAACAGCATCCCGCGTCAGTCCGCCCGCAGCCCCTCGAGCACGAAGCCCAGCTCGCCGGGTGCGAGGGTGAGGGCCACCAGCACCACGAACAGCGGCGCGCGGCCGCCGGACCGCGGCAGCAGGGTCGAGCGCGCGGCGAGGTGCACGCCCTGGACCGTCGCCGTCAGCCGCGACTCGCGCCGCCCTTCCTCCCAGACCAGCTCGTCGGTCTCGACCGCGGCGCCGCCGCTCGACTGCAGCGAGCGGACCATCCCGCGGCGGAACCCCTCGATGTCCTCCCGCCGCTCGAGGCCCTTGAGCGCCCCCACCACGAGCGCGGCGCCGCGCGTCTCATCGACCCAGCCCCAGGCATGCATCGAGGGGTCGTTCCAGACGCGCGACAGCTCCCGGGCCTCGCCCGGCGACAAGGCCTGGAACGCGGCGCCGGGGTGCGGGATCGAGAACCCCAGCGCCGCCTGGCGCAGCCGCGACGCCGCGCCGTCGGTCACCGGCACCGGCTCCTGCCGCTCCGCCGCCGTCAGCTCGGGGGGCGCGCGTCGGCCCGGACGGTCGATCGCGAACACGGCGACGACCGTCGCGACGAGCAGCGCGACCACCGCGCCCACGACGAGCCGGGCGAGCCGGCGGCGACCGGTCTGGTGCAGCCACGAGGCGCCGAAGGCGACCAGGGCGGCCACCGCGGCGAACCGGCCGATCCCCTCGCCGAAGCGGAACGGGTCGACCGGATTCGTGACGGCGGCCAGCACGCCGCCGGCCGCCACGACGCCGGCCAGCGCGAACAGCGCGTGGAACACCGCCCTCTTCCACGAGAACGGACCGGCGGACGGGGGCACGGCGCCGGGCGGGGTCATCGGGCGCTTGTAGCACGAGTCCGCGAAGCGTGTCATCGAAGACGCCACGGGGACGTTGCGTCCGGCGGCCGCCCGGACCACCATGTCGTACGGGAGGAGCCGATGACGTACGGTCGCACGCTCGCCCTGGTGTCGTCGCTGCTGCTGTTCGCCGTCGCCTGCGGCGACGGCGGCTCGACGCCGGACGACGCCGGCGCCGAGGACGCGCTCCGCGAGGACGTCGCCGAGGTGTTGCCGGACGTCGCGCCGGACGCCCCGGAGCTCGACGACGGGACCGACGTCACGGATGTCCCCCCGCCCGACGTCCCGCCCGAGGCGCTCGACGACGGCGGCAGCGACGACGCGCCGCCACCGTGCGAGTTCGGCACGGTCAACGCCCTGCGGCTCGCCGACGACGCCGTGCTGCCGCTGTACCGGGTCGGCGACGGCACCGGCCCGGTCCGCGCGACGGCGTTCGCCTGGGACGGCACGACGCTGGAGGCGCTCGACCAGGACGAACGGCCCCTGTGGACCGCGACGCCGGGCGCCGGAGCGCTCGCCGGCGGCATGGACTTCGACGGCGACGGCCGGCCGGACCTCGTGCTGGCGCAGAGCACGCCCACGGGAGAGGTGTGCGGCTCGACACCGACGGTCGACACGCGCTTGACCGCTGTCCGGGGCGCGACGGGCGAGGTGCTGGCGGACATCGTGGCACCGCTGCGCGACCTGTGCTGGACGTTCGGCGCGACGACCTACCCGACCTCGCAGTGGACGATCGGCACCGTGCTGTTCGGCGCCTCGACGCAGACCGTGGCGCTCTCGCCGTACTACGCGACGACCTCGTGGTTCGCGACCTGGAGCGGGAGCGGCTTCTCGACCGAGGCGTTCCACTACCCGTCCTCCGCGGCCTTCGACGCGACCTACACCGCGGACCTGCCGAACCCGTGGGGGACCGGGACGAGCTACCTCGCGAACTCGCACGTGGCCAACGGGTTGATCGCGGAGGTCGGCGGCGTGCCGCGACTGGTGTTCTTCACCTCGGGGCGCGTCGTGCACTACGCCCTGACCCCGCCCGGCGCCGGGCAGCTGCTGCGCGACGTGCCGTTCCTCACGGGCGGCCGCACCGACCTCGCCGGCCGCAACTACGGCCTGGTGGCGCTCGACCCCCAGGACCCCGACCTGCTGGTGCTGCTCGCCGGCGCCTCGTCGTACACCGTCTACGACGACCTGGTGAGCGCGGCGATGGTCTCCGACCCGTGGGGCCAGATCGAGCGGCACGTGACGGTGCACCGGTTGTCGACCGGGGCGCTCGACGACCGGTTCTACTCGTACGCACACGATGCGTCGGACGGCCACCAGTACGAGGGGCGCGTGGTCTACCCGGCGGGGCCGTTCGTGCGCACCGGGACCGGGGGGCCGTCGCGGCTGGCCTACAACGTGTACGCGGGCGGGCACTGGTGGCTGCACGTGTCGCAGCCGGGGGCGACGGCGGACGCGCAGGTGCTGCGCGGGCGGTTCCTGTGGGACGTGCGGGACCTGGACGGCGACGGCCACGACGAGTGGGTCGTCTCGCCGGTGGAGCTGCCGGGAGACCCGGACGTGCCGGGCTGGTACTTCCCGCGGTGGCGCACCGACGTGCTGCGGTGGGACGAGGCGACGGGGACGCTGGAGCCGCTGGCGGTGCACGACGGCGCGATCCCGCAGCTCGTCGCGTCCTTCCGGCGCCCCAACCGCACGGCCTCGCAGGGGTACCTCTACCCGGTGCTGACGGTGTCGGACCCGGCGAGCTGCGCACCGCAGCTGGTGCTGCGGTCGGCGGACGGAATGCTGCGGTTCGAGCCGGTGTTCTAGGCGCTACAGGACGACGTCGAGGGCCGAGGAATCCTCGGAGAGGATGCCCTGGGTCAGCGAGCGGTTCTCGGGGAGCAGGTTCTTGAAGAAGAAGCGGGCGATCTTGACCTTGGAGTCGTAGAACGCGGCCTCGGGGTCGTCGGTGCCCTTGCCGAGGGCGGCGAGCTTGTCGGCGGCGAGCAGCGCCTGTTCGCCGAGCAGCCAGGCGGTCACGGTGTTGCCCATGAACTTGAGGAACGGGGTGGCCTGGAGCAGGACGTAGAGGGTCTCGCCGGCCATGTTCTTGCCCATGAAGGTCATCGCGATGCCCTGGAGGTCCTCGACCGACTTCTCGAGCTCGGCGGCGCAGTCCTTGAGCGCGGCGTGCTCCTTGGCCTTGGCGAGGAAGCCCTGGATCTCGCCGAGGAAGGTCATGAAGACCATGCCGCGTTTCATGCCGAGCTTGCGGCCGACGAGGTCCATGGCCTGGATGCCGTTGGCGCCTTCGTAGATCGTGAAGATGCGCGCGTCGCGCTGGTACTGCTCGCAGGGGTACTCCTGGCAGTAGCCGTAGCCGCCGAGAATCTGGACCGAGGCGGCGGTGACGTCGTTGGCGCGGTCGGAGCCGTAGCCCTTGCAGATCGGGGTCAGCAGGTCGACCAGCGCCTGGCACTTCTCCTGCTCCTCGCCGGAGCCGTGGCGCGCGACGTCGCCCCAGCGGGCGACGCGGTACATCAGGGCGCGCAGGCCGTGGACGTAGGCCTTCTGGGTCAGGAGCATCCGCCGGATGTCCGGGTGCTCGATGATCGCCACGCGCTTGGCGTTGACGTCCTTCATCTGCCGCGCGTCGACCCCCTGAATGCGCTCGCGGGCGTAGTCCAACGCCTCGAGGTGCGAGGCGGCGGAGACGGCGAGGCTGAGCAGGCCGACGCCGAGGCGCGCCTCGTTCATCATGTGGAACATGATGGCGATGCCGTCGCCTTCCTTGCCGACGATCCACCCTTCGCACTTGTCGTTGTCGCCGAAGGCGAGGGTGCAGGTGGCCGAGCCCTTGATCCCCATCTTGTGCTCGATGCCGGCGACGGCGACGTCGTTGGACTCGCCGAGCTTGCCGTCCGCGCCCACGCGGAGCTTGGGGACGATGAACAGCGACAGACCCTTGATGCCCGCGGGTGCCTCGGGGGTCCGGGCGAGCACGAGATGGATCGTGTTCTCGACGAGGTCGCAGTCGCCGGAGGAGATGAAGATCTTGGTGCCCTGGATCTTGTACCAGCCCTCGCGGACCTTCTTGGCGGTGGCGCGGCTGTCGCCGACGGCGCTGCCGGCCTGGGGCTCGGTGAGGCACATCGTGCCGCCCCAGGCGCCGGTGAGCAGCTTCTCAGAAAAAGTCTTCTTCTGCTCGTCGGTGCCGCGGGCGATGATCAGCGAGGCCGCGGCCTGGGTCAGGCCGGGGTACATCATCAGCGAGCACGAGGCGCCGCAGAAGGCCTCCCAGGCCGCCATGCGCAACGTCTCGGGCACGCCCTGGCCGCCCCACTCCACGGGGTCGGAGAGCCCGAACCAGCCGCCCTCGCAGACCGCCTTGTAGGCCGCCTGGTACTCGGGCGGCGCGTGGACCTGCCCCTTGTCGTCGAGCCGGCAGCCCGAGCGGTCGCCCGGGGCATTGACGGGGGCGACGACCTCCTTGGCCAGGTCGAAGGCGTTGCGGAGCAGGAGATCGAACGTCTCGCGGTCCATCTCCTTGAACGCCGGCAGCGCCAGCAGCTCCTCGATCTTCAGGTACTCGTAGAGGCAGAACTGGATGTCGCGTTCCTCGATCCGAAACATGCCTGCTCCTCCCGCGATGCGCGTGGTCCGCCCCGTCGTTCGGACGAGGTCGCCGCCCGGCGCCGCATCCCCCACTGGGCCTGCCTGGATCTCCGCCCGTGCGGGCCTCGGTGTCAAGACAATAAATGAAGGGCCGTTCAGGAAAGCGGCCGCGGGGCCCCGGCGACAGCGGGCGGACGGCGTGGGCAGTGGGCGACGTGGGGCAACGGGCGTGGCGCGCGTACCGGTCCGCTCCAGCGAAATGACGCGGCGATCAGGGCGGTGGCAGGCGCTGCTCGCAGATCGCGCGGTCGGCGGTGTCCGGATCCGGCTCGGGGTCGGGACTCCAGAGGAAGTAGACCGCGTCCCTCGTCACGCGCGGCCACCGGGCGGCGCCCGAGGCGAAGGTGAGCTGCTGCTGGCGACCGGTGGAATAGCGATACAGGAACAGGTCGCGATGGTGCGGCTCCTCGAGTGTGGCGTTGCGGCGGTCGGACCAGACGACGACGTCCCCGAGCATGTCCGGGGCGGCGTCCTCGTAGACCGGAGTGCTCTCGGTGGTGATCCGCAGCTCCGTCTCGGTTTCGAAGTCGTAGGAGTAGATGTCCCACGAGCCGCCGCTCATGTAGCCACCGGGGTAGTTGCGGTGGTCGAGCCAGATCACCTTCACGCCGTCGGTGCGCGGCCAGTACTGGTCGCCGGGGATGTCGGGCCCGATCGTCGTCCCTCGTTCGAGGTTGTACGCCAGGACCGCGTCCGTCGTGGAGTAGACGACCCAGTCGCCCCCGATGTCCGGCCAACCGAAGCAGCACGGTCGATCCGTGTCCATCAATCGCCACAGCTCCCTGGTGTCGATGTCTGCAACGTACATGTTGCCGCGCTGGGTCCAACTGCTCGGGCCATCCTGGACGAAGTCGTACAAAGAGAAGACGAAGTGACGTGCGCCCAGGCGGGCGGCGGCTATTCCCGTCATCTCCGCTGGATGCGGCTTGGTCCACTCATGAAGCGGCCTCCATCGACGCGCACGCAGGTCGGTAGTCCAGATGCTCGCGTAGTCGACGTGGATCTCGCCGACCATGAAGTCGGTACCAATGGCGAAGCCCACCACGTCGCCGTCAACGTCGAGCCCGTAGCTGCCGACGAAGTAGGGATGACAGAACAGCACCGACTCGTCGGTCGATTCGAGCTCCACGACCCAGGTGCGGTATCGGGACCGGTACGCAAGCCATCGTTCGGAAGCAGCGAAGGGACCCCGAGGCTGCGCCGCGAACGCAACCTGTCGACACCCGTCCCCGCAGGGGGGCGCGATCCAGGCGGGCGGATCTTCCGCCGCCGCATCACAGTTGCGTTCCGGATCCCACAGGTCGGCGCCGAAGTCCCACCCGTCCGCTTCCTCGGCCATGTCGGCCTCCGCCTCCGACGAATCGCCGTCGTCGAGCGGCGAATCCGTTCCGTCCCAGGCATCGACGTCAAGCGCGTCGCCGCCATCCGGTTGCTCGACCTCCGCTTCGGCGTCTGCGTCGCGCGTGACCGAACTCGGGCATCCGGCGAGCCCGGCCAGGACGACGAGCAGCGGCGTCAACTCACGGGGCATCGCCCGTCACCGCCACCTCCAGCCGCGAGCGCTCCACGCGAACGGCGATGCCGGGGCCGAACTGCACCCCGGCCGCCCAGTCGGCGACGACAACCGCGCCTCCCGGAGTGCGAACCGAGGCGAGCATCGGCCGGTCCTCCTGCCCGGGGTTGTCGACTGTCGGACAGTTGTCGCAGGCGTCACCGACCCGATCCCCGACCCCATCATCGGCCGCATCTCCCAGGTCCCGCTGGTCGCGGTTCGGTACCCACGGGCAGTTGTCGACCTCGTTCCGAAGGTCGTCGCCGTCTGCATCCCAGGTCCAGCGCACCTCGCGTTCCATCCGCAATGGGTCCCCGCCGTACCAATCCAGCAACAGGCGGTCCACCACCCACTCGTATCCGCTCGGGCCCAGGATGACCCCGGCGCTTTCGAAAACTGACCCACCTCTGCTCTTGAGAAGTGGACCAGGCGCGTAGCGCGATTCGGGTCGGCGTTCGTGATGGCGTTCGTGATGGCGTTCGTGGCGACGCGGTGCGCGGCGGTAGTCGGGGCGGCGGCGCCGCTGATGCCGGCCGGTCGTGGCCGCGTGCATCCGGGAGGGGGAGGAAACGCGCTCCCGCCCCCGACGGGGGCGGGCGGGGGGTGGGGGGATCGTCCTTCGGCCCGGGGCCCCGAGCATCCGGTCTGGGGTCGCGGGGTGCTCGCCAGCAGAGCCCGCTCTTGTGGCCGCGCACTCGGGGGCCCCGGGCCGCAGGGCGATCGGCTCACCCTTCCTGGCCGCGCAAGGTCGGTCCCTTGATCTTGACGGTGTGGCAGCGGTCGCGCAGCCGGCCGAGCAGCGCCTCGACCAGCGACGGGTTGCCCAGGAAGTTGCCCCACTCCTCGTACTCCAGGTTGGTGGTGATCCACCCTTCATGATGCACCTGCTGTGGCGGAGGCTTTTGGAGCAGGCGGTGCGGGCCGATGGGCCGCGGCACG
>JAFGHH010000294.1 GCA_016930215.1 Deltaproteobacteria bacterium | reverse complement strand
CCCTGGCCGTTCTGGAGGCGTTCGAGCGCCTCGGAGGCGACCTGGCGGGGGTCGTCGGGGGCGCTCGGGCCGCCGGTCGCGGAGGAGGCCCTGGGCCCCTCGCCGAACCAGCCCGAGGTGGGTTGTGCGGAGGCGGGCGGGGCGAACAGCAGAGCGGCCGCGGCGACGACGATCGCCGCCGACACGGCCGGGCCGCTACGCCGGGACCGCTCGACCCGCGTTGCGTCACGGTCGCCCATGTACCACGCCCCGAACCTGGACCCTCGACGCGCGGCCGCCGGCCGCGCTCTCGACTGCCTTGCCCCCCTCATGGCGTCGCCTCCAGGACCCACCCGTGGGGCAGGTAGCGCAAGCGGACTTCGTTGAGGCCGCCGGAGCGGTCGGCGTCGCTCCAGTCGGTCCAGGCGAGAGCGAGCGGACCCGACGGGTCGCCGGGGTAGATTGCAGCGCCGAAGGCGGCGGACGGGGTTTCCTGCACGTCGGGCCAGGTGGTGTTGAGGAGCACGTCGGCCGTCGAGAGCACCGCGACGGCGCACGAGCCGGAGCCGGGGCAGTCGACGCCGAGGCGGACGCCGGCGATGGCGGTGAAGCTGTCGTCGGCGAGGCGGAAGGCGCCGCGGGGCTCCTCCATCCAGACGGCGACCAGGGTCTCGGCGTCGGCCCCTGCGGCGAGCGACGCGGCCGACTGCATCGGCGGTCGTGCCGGCAGCGTCGGTGGCGGGGTCATCACGTGCGGCAGGACCAGCTCGGAGGCGGGGTCGAGGCCGCCGCCGGCGAAGACGAAGTTGGCGCGGACGGTGAGGCGGCCGTCGTCCTCCAGGTCGGTCCAGGCGACGACATAGCCCGGCTCGGGGAACTCGACCGCGGCGACGCTCGGCTCGTACTGCTCGAAGTCGACGCGGGTGTTGATGCGGAACTCGGTGCCGACCGCCACGCCGGCGGCGTTGAAGCGCTGGGCGTGAATGGCCGTGCCGGAGCCTTCAGGCTCGGTGCCGCTGTCGTCGGTCCAGGCGACGAGGAACTCGCCGGTAGCGCCGATGGCGACGGCCGGCTCGGTCTGGGCGCCGGCGGTGGTGGAGTTGGCGCGGGCGTCGGTGGTGAAGCCGGTCGCGGGACGGCCGTCGGTGACGGCGAACATCCGGTAGCGGATACCGCAAAGCCCCCACGGGTCGGAGCCTTCACCGTAGGCGCTCCAGTCCTCCCAGGCCAGCACGAACCGGTCGCGCAGGGGGGAGACGGCGAGGGTCGGGTGGAGTTGGGCCTCGCCGACGGTGGTGTTGGCGCGCACGGGGGCGAGGCAGGCAACGGCGAGGCGGTCGCCGAGGTCACCGATGCCCGGGACGAGGCTCACGTTGCAGAGGCGGAGGTAGATGTCGACGTCTTCGCCCCCGGTGTCCTCGCCGTAGCCTTGCCAGGCAACGACGAACCGGTCGGTGCCGAGGGTGGCGACGACGGGATGCTCTTGGGGCATGGCGAGGTCGGAGAGCACGTCGTCGCCCGTGACCAGGCCGGTGGCCGGGTCGAGGACGCGAATGCGAATGTCGGCGTACCAGGGGTCGGCGTCCTCGTCCTGCGTCCAAGCGAGAACGACTCGGCCGTCGTCGAGGACGGCGACGGTGTGGTCCGCGGGGCCGAGTTCCTCGCGGCCGTCGTCGCCGTCGAACGCCGAGACGTCGCTGGCGACGAAGTCGTACGTCCTGCAGGTGTCGAGGCACCCGAGGAGTTGGCCGGCGTAGTCGCATTCCTCGTCGGGGTCAGGGATGCCGTTGCCGCAGGCCCGTTCGATGCAGATGCCGTCGAGGCAGACTCCGTCCCCGCCGGCGGGCAGCTCGCATTCCGTCCCGTCGGGAAGCGGTGCGAGGCCGCAGTCGACCGCGGGTACGGCGTCCGTGTCGCAGACCGGGACGTTGCAGACGGGTGGTAACGGGCAGTTGTCCAGGTTGATCGTCCAGACGCACTCGTCCGAGTCCTCGTCGCACCCGTCGTCGGTGCAGATGATGCCGTCGGAGCAGTCCGGCGGCGTTCCGCGGCGGCAGCCCGGGCTGATGTCGCCGGGCGGCGCCGGGTCGCAGGTCTCGGGGCCGTTGCACCAGGCGCCGTCGTCGCAGAGCGTGTCGTCGGGGGAGTGCGCGCAGGCGTCGAGGCCGGTGTCGCAGGAGTCGTGGGTGCAGTCGATCGAGTCGTCGCAGGTCGGTGGCGTGCCGGGTTGGCACCCCAGTTCCAGGATGCACTGCTCCTCGCCGTCGCAGAAGACGTCGTTCTGGCACCGGTCGTCGTGGGGCAGGTAGTCGCAGGACGGGCTGGTGCCGGGCGGTTCGGGTTCGACGCAGACGTCGTCGGTGCAATCGATGCCGTCCGAGCAGTCCCAGGGCGCACCTGCGACGCAGCCGGTGGAGACGTCGCAGGTCTCCGCGCCGTTGCAGAGCGCGCCGTCGTCGCAGGCGGCGTCGTTCGGCACCGAGAGACACGACGGGTCCTCCGCCGGCGCCAACGGCTCCTGACACCAGTCCACCGTACATGCAACTCCATCGTCGCAGTCCCAAGGCGCACCGCTTACGCACCCCGTCTCGGCGCTACAGTACTCGACCCCGTCGCAGGCACGGTCGTTGCTGCAGAGCGAGTCGTCAGGGTCGAAGCTGCAGACCGCGCTTCCGCCAGGCCTCTCCGGCTCCATGCACGCATCGACCGTACAGGCGACGCCATCGTCACAGACGACGGCTTCCCCAGCGGAGCACGACCCCAGGATGCATCGCTCGAACCCGTTGCACGCGACGCCGTCCTGGCACTCGGCATCCGAGGTGCAGCAGCCGGCACTACCGGAAACCACCGCGGCCGTGCTGCCAACCAGGACGAGCCATCGGACCGCTCGGCTCGCCGCGCCGCGGACAACCCTGAACCTGTGCCACCAGCGCATGGCCGGCTACTCTCTCTCCTCGGACTCACCCTCCGGTCTCGCGGACTTCGCAGTATCGCTCGCGCTCCAGTAGCGGTAGTACAGAACCAACTGGATGTCTTCAATCGCGTCGAAGTCCAGCGCCGCCGTTTGGTGAATCCGCAGCGTATATGAGCCTTCCACGGGGCGCCCTCGAAACTCCCCATCATACAAGTCGGCAAGGAGAGCCTGTCCTGCGGCCGTAATAGGTGACGTCAACACGACTTCGGCAGCGAGGGCCTTCCCGTGGTGAATCCACGCGGAAGGCATAGAGAATCGTACCTCTGAGCCCCGGTAGTTCCTCACGCTGACCTCTCCGCCCTGGACCAGTGAGAACGGACTCACTGCCCTAGAATAGCAGGCCGCCGGGTAGTCCGACCCAGTACAGTCGCGCACATTCGTGCCAACAACATTG
>JAFGHH010000293.1 GCA_016930215.1 Deltaproteobacteria bacterium | reverse complement strand
GACTTGTTGACGCCGTCCTGCGTGAACGACCCCGCGTAGACCCAGTTGCCGCTCGAGGTCGTCCCGTCGGCCTGCAGGTACGCGAAGCTCGGCACCAGGTCGCCCTTCTTGAACTCCTTGCCGTCGGCCGCGGTCGCGTCGGCCAGGAAGTAGCCGTTGATGTCCCGCGCCACCGCCTCGGCCTCGAGCTCCCCCTCGTGGAAGTACTCGTCCCACCGCAAGCCGAGGATCGGCTCCGGGAACCTGCCGCCCTCCGTCTCGTACAGCGCCCGCAGCTCCGTCCAGATCAGGTTCATGATGTCGCCGTCGGGCCGCGCGTCGCCCGGGGCGTCGGCGCCCTTGTAGCGCCACTGCATCCAGCGTCCGGAGTTGGTGATGCTGCCCTGCTTCTCGATCGAAGCGGCGGCCGGCAGGACGAAGACCTCCGTCGCGATCTGCGACGGGGAGAGCCCCAGGCTCGGGTCCTGCCAGAACCAGCCGGTCTCGCTGGGGAAGATGTTGACGTTGACCATCCAGTCGAGCCTGGCCATCGCCTGGCGGGTCTTGTTCGAGTTGGCGCCGCTGCAGGCCGGGTTCATCCCCCAGGCGAACAACCCCTGGATCCGCCCCTCGAACATGTCGTCGAAGATCTGCAGCCACGAGTAGTTCGCGCCGTCCTCGAGCCGCGGCAGCCAGCCGTAGGCGAACTGGTTGTCGGCCGTCGCCCGCTCGCCAAACATCGATTTCAGGTAGCTGACCACGTACTTCGGCGTGTTGCTCCACCAATTGACGCTCTGCTTCCCGAGCGCCCTGGGCGTGGCGGACTCGAGGTACTCGTCGAGGGTCGCCCGCGAGGCGGTCGGGGTCGGGAGGTAGCCGGGCAGGATGTGGAACAGCAGCGCGTGGTCCGTCGAGCCCTGGACGTTGGACTCGCCGCGCATCGCGTTGACCCCGCCGCCCGCGACGCCGATGTTGCCCAGCAGGAGCTGGATCAGCGCCATCGAGCGGATGTTCTGCACGCCGACGGTGTGCTGCGTCCAGCCCATCGCGTACATGATCGTCCCGGCCTTGTCCGGCGCGTGCGTCTCGGCGTAGGTCCGCCAGACCCGCTCGAGGTCCTCGATCGGAGTGCCGGTCACGCCGCTCACCAGCTCCGGCGTGTAGCGCGCGTAGTGCTTCTTCAGGAGCTGGTACACGCAGCGCGGGTCCTGCAGCGTCGGGTCCCGCACCGGCTCGGGCGGCTCGGTCTCCGTCGCCGACGCCGTCGTGTCGTACTTCCACTTCGACTTGTCGTACCTGCGCTTCTCGGGGTCGTAGCCGCCGAACAGCCCGGCGGCCTCGTCGAACGAGTAGCTGTCGGCGACGACGAACGAGGCGTTGGTGTAGTGGAGCACGTAGTCGCGCTGGATGAAGTCGTTGTCGAGCAGGAACTTGACCATCCCGCCGAGGAAGGCGATGTCGGTGCCCGAGCGGAGCGGGGCGTAGACGTCGGCCACCGAGGCGGTCTTGGTGAACCGCGGGTCGACGCAGATCAGCTTCGCCCCGCGCTCCTGCGCCCGGGTCACCCAACGCATCGACAACGGGTGGTTCTCGGCGGGGTTGGCCCCCATCGCCAGCACCACGTCGGCGTTCCGCAGATCGGTCCAGTGGTTCGTCATCGCGCCGCGGCCGTAGGTCGAGGCCAGCGCGGGCACCGTCGAGGAATGGCAGATCCGCGCCTGGTGCTCGACGTAGACCAACCCCATCGCCCGGACCATCTTCTGGTACAGCCAGCACTCCTCGTTGTCGAGCGCCGCGCTGCCGAGCGAGGCGATCGCCGTGGTGCGGTTGACCTGCCGGCCCGCCTCGTTCGTCTCGGTGAACGTCGCGTCGCGCGTGTCCTTGACCAGCCGCGCGATCCGCTTCGCCGCCGTCGCCCAGTCGACCGCCTCGAACCGGTCGCTCCCCGGCTTGCGGTGCAGCACCGTGTCCAGCCGGGTCTCGCCGTTGCACATCTGGTACAGCGACGAGCCCTTCGAGCACAGCGCGCCCTCGTTGACCGGATGGTCGGGGTCGCCCTCGACCCGGATCGCCTTCCACTTGCCCCCCTGCTGCTCGGAGGTCACGATCGCCGAACATCCCACCCCGCAGTAGGGACAGATCGTGGTGGTCATCCGGCCCCGGACGACCTTCGATGCCCGCCGCTCCGCCTGGGCGACGGCGACCTTCAGGTCGAGCCCCAGGAAGCCCAGCAGGCCTCCGGCGCCGGCGAGGAAACTCCTGCGAGTCATACCGTTCATCGAGACTCTCCTTGCGTGGATGGGGACCGGCCGGTTCCCGACATGGCGCGTTGCCTAATGCCACATCCCCCAGGGCAGCACCCCGTGGCGTTCTGCCTCATGTAGCCCAGGTTCCGGGCTCGTGCAAGCAAAACTGAACCGCCATTCGGTCGTCGAACCCACGCCGGCGGTCGTTCCCCGGAACAGGCCCTTGCCGCTCGACGCGGCCCCGTGTAGCGTCCGGAACGTGCGGCGCCCGTAGCACAATGGATAGTGCAGTGGATTTCTAATCCACCGGTTGCAGGTTCGAATCCTGCCGGGCGCGCCCCTGCGCGGCACTTGCCTTCGGCCCGGTTTGCGGCTAGAAACCGGCCGCTCGGGGGACTCCGCCGGCGGACCCGGCGGAGGCTTCGCGCGGCCGTCGGCCGCCGAGGCGCACGGTGGGCGTAGCTCAACGGTAGAGCACTGGACTGTGGCTCCAGTCGTTGCGGGTTCGATTCCCGTCGCTCACCCCACCCGCAGGAAGACCGGCTCGCGGCGCGCGCCGCACCGCACCGGCTTGACATCGGCCGTATGCCGCAGGACGGTCGATGCATGCGCACCCACGCCGAACGCCTCGTCGCAACCGTGCTCCTCGCCGCCCTCCTCACCGCCGCTTGCGGCGACGACGATTCCGTCTACGACGCGCCGCGCGACGACGCCGCGACCGCCGAGGACCACGCGAGCGAAGACGTCGGACCCGAGACGCTCCCCGACGAGACGCCGACCGACGGCGACGATGCTGGGCCGGACGCCGACGCCGATGCCGATGCCGACGCGGATGCGCCGGCGGAGGCGGATGCCGACGCTCCCGATGTCACGGATACCCCCGAAGCCGAGGCCTGGGTCCTGCCGCCGCGCCCCGACACCGACTCGCCGCCCGCGAGCGCCTCGTGGCGCTGCGGCGGCGGCTGCAACTACCCGGACCTGGTCGACCCGGCCTGGCCCGTCGTCACGGTGGTGCGCACGAGGGCCGAGCTGGAGGCCGCGGTGGCCGCCGCGACGGCCGGCGATGTCGTCTACGTCGCCGACGGCGCCGAGCTCGACCTGACCGGCACCACGCTGCGCCTGCCCGCCGGCGTGTGGCTCGCCGGAGGCCGCGGGCGCGACTGCGCCCCCGGAGCGCGGCTGTTCACCACCGAGACGGTCCGCGCGCCGCTGCTCCGCATCGACGGCGACGACGTGCGGGTCACCGGCCTGCGGATCCACGGCGCCGACCCGAACGAATGCCCGCCCGAATGGCCCGACGCCTGCACCGGCGACATCACCGGCGACACCAACTGCCGCGACTGCATGCCCTCGTCCTACGGCATCGTCGCCGCGGGCTTCGACCGCCTGGAGGTCG
>JAFGHH010000292.1 GCA_016930215.1 Deltaproteobacteria bacterium | reverse complement strand
GTGGGTGCGGACGCCGACGCGGATGTGGGTGCGGACGCCGACGCGGATGTGGGTGCGGACGCCGACGCCGACGTGGAGGACTCGGTGGACGCCGAGGCCGATTCGACGGAACCGGACCCATGGGCCCACTGCCCGAGCGCGTCGGAGTTCGTCGGCGACCCGGGCTGGACGCTCGAGCTACGCGTGACGGATGGCGCCGTCTACTGCGGCAGGTTCAACGAGAGCCGCACGCTGCTGGAGGAGTACGAGTCGAAGGCGATGCTGCGCGTCGTCCCCGGCTCCTACCGCCTGCCGACGACGGCCGGCGAGGCGCCCTTCTTCCTGCCGCTCTGCCTCGACTTCGGCGACGGCTCGCCTCCGACGACGACGGGCACCGGCACGGTCACGCACTCGACGAGCAGCTACGGCGGGTCGAACTACGACCGCAACAACATCGTCGTTGCGCTCACCGACGGGCGCGTCGAAGGCTCCCTCAACCCGGTCTACGCCGGGACACCGCCGCCGATGGTGTTGGACGGTACGGCGAACGAGCCGTTCGGCGATGCCTCGAGCTTCCAGTTCAACTACTGTCCCGGCGGCGGCGAGTGCTGGGGGGACGGGTCGCGCTCGTTCGACTCGTGCACCTTCGAGGGCACTCCGGCGCAGCTCCATCACCTGGTCCTCGAGGCGGGCGCCGAGGTGCACTTCGAGTTGCGGATCGGGATGAGCCCGGCGAGCACCGAGCCGGGCGCGTTCGTCCGCGCCTGGGGCCGTCTCGGCGGCGTCGATTTCGACCAGCGCGACTACTGGCGCCTGGTCTACAACCCGGCGCATCACCACTTCGAGCGCGACTTCGCGGTGTTCTTCGACTCGCCGATCGGGGATGCCTGCGGCCTGGAGGTGATCGGCCTCGAACCCTGGGACGACTACGCGCGGGACCAGGCCTTCGTCATCGACTGCGCGCTGGCGCGGGTCCGGGAGCTGACCGTCGTCTCCCATACCCTGGAGCGACCGTAGGTGCGAAGGAGGTCCGGCATGCGTGCGCTGGCGCTGCTGCTCCTGTTGCTCGGCTGCGATACCGGAGACCCGGCCTCGCCGGACGCCGGTACGGATGCCGTCGCCCCTGAGGACGCCGAGGACGCAGACGTCGCCGATGTCGCCGACGTCGAGGCGGCAGTGGATGCGGCGGACGCCGCCGACGACGAGGCCGGTGTCGACGTGGCGGACGACGGCGACGGCGACCTCCCCGCCTCGCTGGACGACTGCTTCGTCGGGCTGGCGCCCCGGGTCGCCACGCGGACGGTGAACCTGCTGGACTTCGAGGCGGAGGGGGGCGCGGTGCGGGTGCGGCTCGCGCGCGAGGTCGGGGAGCGCAGCTTCGTCGGCGAAACGCTGCCCTACGACCTGGTACGCTTCGGCGTCGAGCGGGACGGCACGGTGGATTGCGTGACCGACCCGGGCGCGCTCGCCTACGACTTCGGCCATCACAACTGGAACGAGCGGGCCGAGGCGACCGGCACGCACGCCTACGTCGTGCGCATGGTCTACGACTTCTCGGGGACCACGGCGGCGTGGACCGACACGCTCTCGATCGATGGCGAAGCGGAGCTCCCGTTGACGTTCACCGACTGCCGTTCGATCCCGACGGTCGACCCGAACCATTGCCTGATGCGCGGCGGCGGTGGCTGAAGCGCGCCGGCTCCCGTGGCTCGTCCTGTGCCTCGCGGCCTGCGGCGGCGGAGGAGGCGAGCCGGATGTCGGACTGGAGGTCGGCCCGGACGACGCCGCTCCGGACGATGCCGGCGATGTGCCGGACACCGGCCCCGATTACCTCGAGCGGATCGAAGTCGAGTCCGACTATGCGGGCCTGGAGGCCGAGGGCCGCGAGGTGAAGTACCTGGCGGTGGTCGATGGCCGGGAGCGGCCGTTGCCGCAGGAGTGCCTGTTCCAGAACACGCGGCGCTTCCCCTACCACATCCAGTTCCTGCGGGCGGTGTTCCCGGACGAGTTCGGCGAGCTGGGGATGGACGCGTACACCGACCTCGTCCTGCGCCGCGCCACGCGGCGCTGGTGGGGCGGCGAGCTGAAACGCTACGCGCGCATCACGCATCCGCTCAGCGGCCGGCCGGGGATCGCGGTCTACACCGTGTACCAGGAGCGGGGACCCGACGAGAACCTCGAGGTCGAGGAGCTGGTCGAAGTCGACCGGCGGCTCAAGGCCTGCGCTCCGCTGCTCGCGAGCGAGCTGGTTCTCGTGCCCTCCGGGGCGGAGCAGGAGGACCACGTGCGCCCGCTGGTGCCCGAGCTGAACGCGCGGGGCGTGGCCGTGCGGTTTCCCGTCGAGCTGATCGAACGCGACTACGAGGCGTACAGCGTGGGGGAGAGCTACGGCTACCTGAGCGTGACGCCGCGCGGGGCCCGCCCGCCGGAGGAGTACGGTCCGCGCGACATCCTGGTGCTGGAGCTCGCCCCGACCGACGTCACGACGCTCGGCGGCATGCTCACCGCGCTCCCGCAGAACGTGCATTCCCACGCCAACCTGCGCCTGCGGGAGAAGGGGCTCCCGAACGCGATGCTCGCCGGCGCCTACGAGGACTCCCGCATTGCGGCGCTCGCCGACCGGCTCGTGCACCTCGTGACCGGCGAGTCCTCGCTGGCGCTCGAGGCGGCGAGTCTGGCGGATGCGGAGCGCTGGTGGGAGGAGCACCGGCCGACGGTCGGCCCCGTGCGCAGCGACCTGACCGTGACCGCGTTCGCGGGCTTCGACGCGCTCGATTCCACCGACGCGCCCGCCTACGGCGCCAAGGCCGCCAACCTCGGCGAGCTGCACGGGATCCTGCCGCCGGAGCACCGCGTCGAAGGGTTCGGCGTCCCGTTCCGCGCGTACGTCGAATTCATCGCGCACAACGGCCTCGACGCGGGAATCGCGGCGCTGCTCGCCGACCCGCGCGTCTACACCGACCGCGCGTACCGCGGCGCGAGGCTGGACGACCTGCGCGACCGGATCCGGGACGGCGCCTTCGCGCCCGGGTTCTTCGAGACGCTGACGACGCGGCTGCGGGAGGTGTTCGGCGCCGACGCGACGTACGTGCGTTTCCGGTCGAGCACCAACGCCGAGGACCTCGAGGCGTTCAGCGGCGCCGGCCTGTACGACTCGCGCACCGGCTGCCTCGCCGACGACCTCGACGGCGACGCGTTCGGCCCCTCGCGCTGCCTTTCCGCCGCGCACCGCGCGCATCTCGAGGCCGAGCTGGCCCGCCGGCGGACCGAGCAGGCGGCGCATCCCGAGCGCTGGTGGCTGGCCGACCTCGTCGCCGACCTCGAGCAGGACCTGATCGAGGAGAAGACCGTCTTCGACGCCGTGCGCAAGGTCTGGCGGAGCCTGTGGAACCTGCGGGCCTTCGACGAGCGGGAGTACTACGGCATCGACCACGCGCAGGTGTTCATGGGCCTCGCCGTCCAGGCGGCGTTCGTGATGGAACGGCAGGAGGCGGTCGCGATCACCAACCTCCGCCCGGACGCGGGGGACCCGCTGTACCGCATCGTCACGCAGCTCGGCGAGGTCGGCGTCGTGCGGCCGAGCGACCCGACGGCGGTCGCCGAGACCCTGACCCTCCGCCGGAGCGCCGCCGGAGCGGCCGACGTCCGCCTGCTGGTTCCCAGCTCGCTGTCCCCCGACGGCGCGCGGTTGTGGAGCGACCCCGAGCTGGAGACGTTGTCCGGCCTGCTGTTCCTCGTGCACGACCACTTCGCCGCCCACGTCTATCCCGTGCCGGCCGACCTCCGGCTGGACCTCGAGGTCGAGGTGACCGCGGACGACCGGATCGTCGTCAAGCAGGCCCGACCCTACCTCGGCCTCGAACCCTGAGCCGTCCCCGCACCGCGTTCGGGGGTGCGCCCGGCCGAGGTTCGGGCGGTTCCGTGGGGATTCGTCCACGTCGCCCGATTCCTCGCGCAACACCCGGGCCGCCGGGCGCGATGCAGGGGCCGCCGCGGGCCGACCGGCCGCGGGCGGGAGGTGGAGGATGCGACGGAATTCGGTGGAGCAGGGAATGTACGGCGCGGGTCGAGGAGGCGGTCGCGCCGGAACCTCGGCGCGGAGGACGACCGGGAATCGCCGGCGGCGGGTCGCGGCGGCGGCCGCGGCCGTCGTCGCGCTCGGGATGCCGGCCCTCGGCTGCCTGGCCACGACCTCGTTGCACGAGCGGGCGGTGGCCAGCAACGACGCCGGCATCCTGCGGCTTCGCGCCAACGACCTCGCGGGGGCCGACGCGGCGTTCCGACTGGCGCTCGAGTACAACGACCGGTTCTCCGAGCCGTACAACAATCTGGCGGTCGTGGCGTTGCGGCGCGGCGCGCTGGCCGAGGCGGAGGCGTTGACCCGCAAGGCGCTGCGGCTGAACCCCGACTTCGCGGAGGCCTGGAACAACCTCGGGTACCTCCGCCTCCGGCAGGGGGATCCGGAGGAGGCGGTGGGCGCGTTCGAGGAATCGCTGCGCACCGACCCCGGGCAGCTCGACGCCCGCTACAACCTGGTGCTGGCCCTCGGCCTGACGGGCCGGGACGACGATGCCTGGGAGCAGGCGCTCCGGCTCGACGTGGCCAGCCCGGACGACCCGGGCGTGCAGGCGCTGCTGGCCTGGATCGCCACGCTGCGCGGCAGCCCCGAGGACGCGAGCGAGTGGGCGACGCGGGCGCTGGCCGCGCGGCCGGACCAGCCGCTGGCGGCGTACGCGCTGGGTTGGGTGCTGCTGCGGCAGGGGCGGGCGGCGGAGTCCGAGCCGTTCCTGCGGCTCGGGGCGCAGGCCGACCTCGGCGGCTTCGCCTGGAGCCTGCTGGGCGCAGCGCTGCTGCAGCTCGACCGGTGGGACGAGGCGCGGGAGGTGTTCCGGCACGCGCTGGAGGCGGGCCCGGAGCAGGTGCCGGCCCTGCTCGGGGCCGGGCTGGCGGCGGCGTGGGTCGGGGACTACGTCGCGGCAACCGAGTACCTCGAGCGGGGCTTGGCGGCGGACGCCCGTGCGGCGGAGGGGCTGCCGACGGCGGAGCGGGAGCGGATGGAGGAGCTGCTGGCGCTGGTCCGCGAGCAGGCGGCGGCGCCCCGACCACGCGCCCGGGACGGCGGCGCGGTCCGTGCGGCGGGCACGGTGGACACTCCGGGAGGCGCGGAGTAACCTTCCGGGAGCGGTTTCCGGCGGGGGTCCGGGGGCCGGCGGGAGTCGCGC
Organism: Deltaproteobacteria bacterium; assembly: GCA_016930215.1. Taxonomy (GTDB): domain Bacteria; phylum Myxococcota_A; class Polyangia; order DRWM01; family JAAZOP01; genus JAAZOP01. The sequence goes on along the minus strand of JAFGHH010000292.1, from coordinate 33,372 downwards.
CGATGAGGTCTCGACGCGTCGCGGGTCTGCGGGGGATCGTGCTGGTGCTGGCCGTCGCGCTCCTGCCGGCGGCGTGCCTGGTCGAGGAGGGGACCTACGGGCGGGAGTCGTTCGGCCTCCGGTACCTCGACCGCGAGGAAGCCGAGTTCCTGCGGTTGATCAACGAGTACCGCGCGGCCAACGACCTGGGGGCGCTCGCGTCGTCGGCGACGATCAACCAGGCGGCCTACGACTTCTCGGTCGACATGGGGGAGCGCGGCTTCTTCGACCACGTCGACCCCGAGGGCCGGACCCCGTTCGACCGGATGTGCGCGGGCGGCTACGAGCCGGCCTGCGCCGGGTCGACGGTCATGGGCGAGAACATCGCGGCGGGGATGGAGTCGGCCCACGAGGCGTTCGACGGCTGGCGACACTCGCCCGGGCACAACGCCAACATGCTCACGGCGGACTACGTGGCGATCGGCATCGGCCGCGCCTACGTCGCCGGGTCGCCGTACGGCTGGTACTGGACCACCGACTTCGGCGGCATCCTCGACGAGGACGGTTGTGCCTGTGCCCTCGCGGCCACCCGGGACTGCACCACCCCCTCCTGCGGCAGCGGAATCCAGGAGTGCGACGACCACTGCCAGTGGAACGAGTGCCACGTGCCGGCGGCCGGCACCGAGATCTGCGACGGCTACGACAACGACTGCGACGGGGCCACCGACGAGGACGTCTGCGGCTCGTGCGTGCCCACCACCGAGCTGTGCGACGGGCGCGACAACGACTGCGACACCGTGGTCGACGAGAACCGCGTCTGCGGGCCCGAGTGCGAGCCGGTATCCGACGTCGAGGCGTGCAACGGCAACGACGACGACTGCGACGGCGTGGTCGATGACGGGTGCCCGTGCCCCGTCGGGACCCCGGACCGGCAGTGCGGGGTCTCCGCCGGCCGCTGCACGCTCGGCACGCAGTCGTGCATCGACGGCACGTGGGGCCCGTGCGTCGGCGCCGTGCTGCCGCAGCGTGACCTGTGCGACGGCCATGACAACGACTGCGACGGCCAGACCGACGAGGGCGCGTGCAACGTCGACGACGGGGGCGGCGACGACGGCTGCGATTGCGCGGTGGCGTCGTCCGGGCGCCGCCGGGGCGTCGTGGGCGCGGCGGCGCTGCTGCTCGTCGCGCTGGCGGCGTCGCGTCGCCGGGCGCGGAAGGGAGGTCGCTGATGCGTCGGTGGCTGCGGACCGCGCTGCTCGGGCTGCTCGCCGTCGGATGCGACGACGACGGGAATCCCTCGGGCGGCCGGCCCGTCGGGGATCCGTGCGAACGGTCCTCGGACTGCGAGCTCGACTGCGTGCTCCCGAGCGACATCTGGCCGGGCGGCTTCTGCACCCGCTGGTGCGGCGACGACTGGTCCTGCCCCTCCGGCTCGCAATGCCTGGACCTGGGGGGCGAGATCTACTGCTTCGACCAGTGCTGGTCGTCGGACGAGTGCCGCGAGGGATGGGGTTGCGGCTCCGCCGGCGCCTGCGTGCCGTGCGTGCTCGAGCCGTCCGCCTGCCCGACGCCGGCGGACGCGGATGCGGACGTGGAGGACGTGCCGGACGAGGGAGTCGCGCCGGACGGGGCGGACGCGGATGCGGACGCCGACGCCGATGCGGACGCGGATGCGGACGCCGACGCGGACACCGGGCCCCTGTCCAACGGGTCGCCGTGCACGCGGGCGGACCAGTGCCGGTCGCGGCTGTGCCTGCCGCCGGCGCTGGGCGGCGTCTGCGCCGACCGCTGCGCCCCGGCCGACCCCTGCGACTACGGCTACTCGTGCGTCCCCTTCGCGGAGGATTCGGACGCCAACGGCCGCACGGATCGGGTGGGCTACGGCTGCTACGACTGGACCTCCGACCAGCTGCAGGACGGGTTGGCCTGCAGCGGCGACACGCAGTGCCGGTCGCACCTGTGCGCGGACGGGGTCTGCATGCGGCTGTGCGGCGCGGCGGCGGACTGCACGGCGCTCACCGCCTGCAGCACCCAGGACCTGCCGCTCGACGACGGCACCGGGACCTACCCGATCTGCCGTTTCGAGCCGGTGACCGCGGGGGAGATCCGCGCCGTGCCGCTGGCCGCGCAGGTCATGTCCACCGGCGCGACGGGGCGGATCACCGAGCTGTGGATGCCGCCGGGCGCGGTCTCGCTGCAGGTGTTCGCGCGCCAGCGGGGCACCCGCGGGGCCTACGTCGGCGTGCTCAACGTCTACGACCCGGTCAACGAGCACGTCTTCTCCTACGACGATTTCGTAGAGGGGCGCGACACGCCGAACTGGCACATGCCCGACTCCCGGGCCGGCAGCTTCTACGTGCCGATCTCCAACCGCGTCACCTTCCGCGCCGGCCGCTACCTCTGGACGCCGGTGATGTTCTCGCCCGACGCGACCAGCGTCTTCGACGACACGGTCGATTGGACCGGCTACGTCAAGCTCGACCCGGGCGGCGCGACGGCCGGGCGGCTGTCGGTCAACCTGTTCTTCGTCGGCTGCACGGTCAACGCCGGCTCCGCACCCACCTCGACGCGGTTCCAGAACGCCTTGCGCGAATGGGAGCGGATCTACGCCACGGTCGGCATCACGGTCGGGGACTACACCTACACCGACATCACCGGCTCGGCCGCCACCACCTACAGCACCGTGAGCTACGGCGACGACATCGACAACGGCGAGGTCGGCCCGCTGATGGCGTTGTCGGCGGGACGGACCGAGCACGCGGTCAACGTGTTCTTCATCCATGACTTCGCCGGCTGGGGGCTGCTCGGGATCGCCGGCGGGATCCCCGGTCCGCCGGCCGTGCACGGCACGACCCACTCGGCCGTGCTCGTCAACCTCGACGGCGCCTGGGGCGCCGGCGCGGCGTTCATCGGACAGGTGATCGGCCACGAGGTCGGTCACTACCTGGGGCTGTTCCACCCGACCGAGAACCCCGACACCACCTGGCCGTACGACGGCGACCCGCTGGCCGACACCGCGCACGGCGACGCCGACAACCTGATGTACTGGCAGGCCTCCGGCGGCGACCGCCTGACGAGCGGCCAGGGCTGGGTCATCCGCCGCTCCCCCACCGTCCGCACCCCGTAGTCGAGGCGAGCCCGCCGGGCCGGTCACTCGTAGTGCAGGCCTTCCACGGGCCGCATCCGGGAGGCGCGCCAGGAGGGGATCAGGGTGGCGATCAGGCAGATGCCGAAGGCGATGGCGGCGCAGGCGACGTAGTCGAACAGGCGGACGTCCACCGGCAGGTGGTCGATCATGTAGACCTTGGGGTCCAACGGCCAGGCGTAGGCGCGCAGGGCGGCCGAGATCCCGTAGCCCAGGGCCAGGCCGATCGACAGCCCGACCAGGCCGATCACCGTGCCGACGGTCACGAACACCGTCCGCACGTCGCCGTCCGGCGAGCCCATCGACTTGAGGATCGCGATCTCCTTCTTCTTCTCCAGCACGATCATGATCAGCGTGGAGACGATGTTGAAGGCGGCGACGCCCACGACGACGGCCAGCACGATCGTCAACACGACCTTCTGGATCCACAGGGCGGTGAACAGGTTCTTGTTCAGTTCCTTCCAGGTGATCACCCGGTAGGCCGCCTGGTGCGTGGCGTCGGCCAGCAGGGTGGCCGGCAGGACCGCCAGCGCCGCCGTCCGACGCGGCAGCCAGCGCCGGCTGGGGAAGCGGTCCCAGGCGGCGCCGCTGCGCAGGAACCCGCCCCGCACCCCCTGCAGCCCCTCGATCGTGTCGTAGGCCGCCAGCAGCCCGCGCAGCTCGTCGGCGACGGCGTCGGCCCGCTCCAGGTCGTCCAGCCGCAGCTCGACGCCCGTCACCGTGTCCCCGCGCTGGAACATCGCCTGCGCCTCGTGCAGGTGGATGTAGACCATCCGGCTGTCGTACTCGTTGAACCCCGAGTAGAAGATCCCGGCGACCTGGAACGCGACGTCCGAGGGCCCGGAGTGCGCGCCGAAGCCGAAACCGAGGCTGCCGGACGGGGAGACGATCTTGACCACGTCCCCCACCTCGATCCCCAGGTTCTCCGCCAGCGTGCGCCCGACGACGATCGTCGGGAGCGCCGCGGCGTCCCCGGTCGTGCCGACCACGTCGTTCCCCTGCTGTTCGAGGATGTGCGTCAGCGGATCGGGCTCGTCGCGCGGCGCGTCGAACAGCGACGGGTCGTAGGCGCTGTCGTGGAACAGGTCCTCGGAGGTCCGCCCGCCGGACGCGACGCGGCCGCTCCCCGGCGGCGCGACGGTGGCGAGCTCGGGGAGCGGCGGCGCGGCCTCCGCACCGCCCGCCTCGGACACGGCCTCCGCGTCGTGGCCGGCATCGTCCTCCGCGGGCAACCGCCCGGGCAGGGCGGCAAGCAGCAGCGAGCGGAAGGCGGGCGGGACCGGCGGCGACGCTGCCGGCCGACGCGTCGCCTCGGGCGCGGGGCTCGCAGGCGGGTCGTCCTCCGACGCGGGCTCTGTCGGTGCGGGTGTCGGCGGCGGCCGACCGTCCTCCGCGGCGCCCGGTCCCGGGAGCGGAAGTTCGCCCGTGTCGAGCCCCTCCCAGACGTCGAACGGGTCGCCGGACGAGTGCGAAGCCGCGGAGCCGTCCGCCGTGCGCTCGGCCAGGCGCCGCTCCGCGTTCGCGGACGGGCGGAGGTCCTCGAGGCTGCCGGGGCGGCCGTCCCCGCGGGTGATCTGGCGGGCGACGTCGAGGACCAGGCCGGAGCGCTCGGGCTCGACGCCCTTGACGAGGATCCCGTGGGTGCGCGCGCCCTTCAGCAGCATCCGCTCGTTGATCACGAACGGGGCGGCGCCGGCCACGCCGGGGATCGATTGGGACAGGCGGACGACGTCCTCGTACCGGTCGAACTCCCAGCCGCCGGTCATCACCAGGACGTGCGAGTTCACGCCGACGACCTTGTCGGTGATCGCCCCCTGGAGGCCCGAGGAGGCGCCGATGATCGTGGTCAGGGCCGCGACGCCGATCGCCACGCCGACGACCGCCATCACCGTGATGAAGGAGACGAACGCCTTCTTCTTGGCGAGCAGGTAGCGGACGGCAATCCGGATCGCGTACGCGCGCATCGGCCGGTTGGTAGCAGCCGGACGCCGTGCGGTCAACAGCCGGGCCTCCGCCGGCGCGCGAGGAACCGCGGCGGGTCAGGGATCGAAGCGGTAGCCGACGGTGCGGACGGTGACCAGGTAGCGCGGATTCTGCGGGTCCCGCTCGAGCTTCTGCCGCAAAGAGACGACGAAGTTGTCGACGGTCCGCGTGGTGCCCTCGTACTCGTAGCCCCACACCTCGCGCAGGATCTGCTCGCGGGCGAAGGCCTTGCGCGGATTCCGGACCAGCAGCGCCAGCAGCTCGAACTCGCGCGGCGTCATCGGGACGTCCTTGCCGCCGCGGGAGACGGTGCGGGCGTGGAAGTCGAGCACCACGTCGGCGAAGGACAGCGTGGCCTCCTCGCGCTGCTTGAGCCGCCGGCGGCGCAGGGCGGCGTCGATCCGGGCCAGCAGCTCCTTGAGGTCGAAGGGTTTCGTGACGTAGTCGTCCGCACCGAGCCCGAAGCCCTCGAGCTTCTGGGGCAGCTGGTCGCGGGCCGAGAGGATCAGCACCGGGACCTCGACCTGCCGCTCGCGCAGCTCCTGGAGGATCTCCAGGCCGGAGAGGCCGGGGAGCATGATGTCGAGGACGAGCAGGTCGGGAGCGTCGTCGAAGGCGCGCCGCAGACCCTCGGGGCCGTCGCCGGCGGTGAGTACCTGGTAGCCGCCGGCCTTGAGGTTCAGCGCGAGTCCGTCGCGGAGCGAACGGTCGTCCTCGACGATCAGGATCTTCTCGCCTTCGGGACCCGGAACCAGCTTCGAGGTCACGACTTGCCTCCCGTGTCGGCCGGCGGTGCCGCCGGCAGGAAGATGGTGAAGGTCGAGCCGCGGCCGGGCTCGCTGACGACGCGGACCTTGCCGCCGTGGGCGCGGGTGACGTCGCGGACGATCGACAGGCCGATGCCGACGCCCGAGGCCTGGGAACGCAACCGGTCGTCGCCGCGCCGGAACGGCTTGAACATGCGGGCCTGCTCGCTCTCGGGGATGCCGACGCCGTTGTCCTCGACGGCGATTTCCACGCCGCCGTCCACGTCGCGCGTGTGCAGCGCGATGTGCTTCGTCTCGCCGGTGTACTTGTGGGCGTTGACCAGCAGGTTGAGCACCGCCTCGGCCAGCGCCGGCTGGTCGATGTACGCCTCGCGGGTCGCCGAGCGCTCCTGCCGCAGCTCGACCTCGCCGGCGGCCAGCAGCCCCTGGAAGTTCGTCAGCGCCTCGTCCACCGCGCCGTCGATGCGGCCGCGCTGCTTCTGGTACACGCGGCGGCCCTCGGCGATGCGGCGCCACTCGAGCACGCGGTCGACGAGCTGTCCGAGGCGTCCGGTCTCCCGCAGGATCGCGTCGACGCACTGCCGACGCGTCTCCGGATCCTCGGTCCGTTCGAGCTGCAGCGTCTGGCCGTAGAGGCGGATCGCCGCCAGCGGCGTGCGCAGCTCGTGGGTCACGTTGGTCAGGAACGTCACCTGCTGGTGCGCCAGGCGGGTGCGGCGCTGGAAGATCACCAGCAGTGCGGTGCCGGCGCCGAGGGTCGCCAGGGCGAAGCTGACGACCAGGATGCCGACGACGATCGACCCGATGCCGCCGCCGACGACGATGGCGACCACGCCGGCCGCGGACATCAGCCCGACGGGGGTGAGCACGCCGAGGATCAGCAGCAGCAGGATCCTGGTCTGCGAAAGGTACGGCAGCTCTTCCCGGCGACCCATGACTCGACGTCCGGCTCCTATGCCGGGAGGGAGTATGTCCCAGGGCGGCGGCACGCTCAACCCGGGGGCTCGCTCGCGCGGTACGCCGGTCGCCCGGGGAGTCAGGCCGCGTGACCGGCGTCGGCCGCGGGGCGGACGGACTCGCTCCTCGCGCGGTGCGTCCGCGCAGCTTCCGCGTCCTCGGGGTCGACCCAGCCCAGGGAGCCGTAGACCAGGTTGGGCGCGAGGGTCGAGACCCAGCGGTCCCAGGTCGAAGGCCGGTGGATGCCGGGGTCCGTTCCGTGCAGGGCGTTGCGGGTGCTGCGGCCGACCATGTTCGGCCAGGAGAACACCCGGCGCAGCACGTCGCGGTAGCCCTGCTCCAGCTCGTCGGGGCTCATCCGCTTGGGGCGGTAGACCACGTGCGTGATGTCGTAGCGGCTCCAGTCCCGGCTCAGGATCCGGCCCTCGCGCTCGAACCGCGCGTAGAGGGCGGTGCCCGGGAACGGCGTGAGCACGGAGATCTGCGGGATGTCGATCCAGCGCTGCACGAACTCGGCCGTGCGGTCGAAGACCGCCGGGGTGTCGTGGTCCAGGCCGAGCATGAAGCACCCGATCAGGCGGATGTTGTGGCGGTGCAGCGCCTCGATCCGCCGCACGTAGTCCTCCACGCGGTTGCCGACCTTGCCGACGTTGCCGAGGTTGGCCTGGTCGAGCGACTCGAAGCCGACCAGCAGGTTGCGGCAGCCGGCCGCCGCGAGCAGGTCGAGCAGCTCGGGGTCGTCGGCGACGGAGATCTCGCCCTGGCCCGACCAGGTGACGCCCAGCGGCGCCAGGGCGCGGAACAGGCGCTTGGCGTAGGTCGTGTCGCGCAGGCCGTGACGGTGGTCCGTGTCGGATACCGAGTTGTTGTCCGTCAAGAAGAACGCCTTGTCGCCGTTGTAGAACCCGCTCTCCTGGTAGGCCCGGATCTCGGCCACGATGTCCTCCACCGGACGGTGGCGCCGGTGCGCCCCCTGGTGGCGCGTGGTCGAACAGAAGGCGCAGGCGTTGCGGCAGCCGCGGCTGGTCTGCACCGGGATGACCCACGGACAGACGTCGTCCTCCTCGGGACGCGGCCAGCACGGCCGCGGCAGGCCGGCCAGCGATTCGACGCGCCCGCCGCGGTAGATCGGACGGGGCCGCCCGACCCGCTCGAGGTCGTCCAGCAGCTCGTCGAACACCGCCTCGGCCTCCCCCGTGGCGATGCCGTCGGCGTGCCCGGCCGCCTCCTCGGGCAGCATCGTGACGTGGATCCCGCCCAGCACCACCGGGATGCCGCGCCGACGCAGCTCGTCGGCCACACGGTAGGTCGCAAGCGCAGCCGTCGTGTTGACCGTGAACAGCACCGCGTCCGCGTCGTCCGGGATGTGCAGCGAGGCCTCCGGCGCCTCGACCACGTGGAACTCGTGCTCGACCCCGCGCGCGCGCGCCGTCGCCTCTCCCAGGGCCGCAAGGTAGTACGTCGTCATCTGCGCCAGGAACGGCTTGCCGTCGATGCTGCTCAGGATGCGGTCGATGTAGCCCAGCCGCAACGCACGGGCACCGCGGCGCAACAGCGGCGGAACCCGCCACGCCAGCTCGTGGTTCGTGCGGACGCGCGCGATCCAGATCTTCGCCATCGTCTTTCTCCCCGTCCCGCGGCAGAATGGACCGGCCGCGGGGCGAGTCCGAGCATGCGGCGGAGCGGGTCACCGGACGGTCCCCGGAGGGTCAACGGGGCGTCGGGAGCGTGTCACGAGGGCTTCCGGAATGCGTCACGGAACGGTCAGCGGGCGAGGACGGAGCGCACGATTTGCGGTGTGGTGCGCCGCCGTCCTCGCCTTGGCGGCCGGTCGGTCCGCGGCCCAGGATGCCGAGCAGGCTCCGTGGTACGCCCCGTGGCGCGCCATCGCCGTGCGGACGCCCGAGGACGCGGAGCGGGCCTGGGCGATGGTCCGCGAGTTCTTCGGCAACATGCGCCAGGGCCACGCGCACGAGGTGTGGGAGACCGACCGCGAGCGGATGCCGCCCGCCCGGCCGCTCGAGGAGTGCTTGGCGGCCCTGGCGGCGGACGGCCGCGACTGGCCGCGCGCCGATCGGGCCTGCCGCATGTCGGCGCAGGTGCGGATCGCGGGTCCGGTGGAGGGCGTCGCGTTCCAGAGCTCCCGCCGCTCCGAGGCCATCGAGGTCGGGTGCGAGCTGGCGATCCGGCTGCCGGAGCTGGCGCGCCTGCTGCGGGAGTCCGGCGTGGCCCGCGTGCGCGTCGGCCCGCCCGCGCGCTTCTCGCTCAAGAGCTACCACCGTTTCGGCCTCGCGCTGGACGTCTACGCGCTGACGCTGGACGACGGGACCGAGCTGGTGGTCGAGGACGACTACGAGCTCCAGGGGGACCGGGAAACCTGTGCGGGGGCCGAGCCGGACGGCGAGCGGGCGCGCGTGCTGCGCGAGGTGGCCTGTCGGCTTTTCGAGGCGCACGTGCTGTCCACGGTGATCACCCCGAACTACAATGCGGGGCACCGCAACCACTTCCACTGGGACGTGCGGCCGGGGGACGAGCGGTTCTACCTGCGGTAGGGAGCGAGCGCGTGCAGCCCGACTTCACCGGCCTGGTCCTCGAGGGCAAGTACCGGCTGACCGCCCCGCTCGGCGCCGGCGGCATGGGGTACGTCTGGCGGGCCGAGCACGTGCAGCTCGGACGGCCCTTCGCGGTCAAGCTGCTGCGTCCCGAGCTGGTGTCGGACCCGACGGCGCTGGCGCGTTTCCAGCAGGAGGCACAGGCCGCGGCACGCATCGGCAGCCGGCACATCGTCGATGTCCTCGACGTCGGCCGCACCCCCGGCGGCGCGCCGTACCTCGTGATGGAGTTCCTCCAGGGCCGGTCGCTGTCGGCGGAGCTGGAGTCCCACGGCCCGCTGCCGCTCGCCCGGGCGATCGACCTTGCCGGCCAGATCCTCGACGGGCTGGCCGCGGCGCACGCGGCCGGAATCGTCCATCGGGACCTCAAGCCGGACAACGTGTTCCTGCTCGGCGAGCCCGGCGCCCGCGACGACGTCAAGCTTCTCGACTTCGGGATCTCCAAGGCCAAGGACGACCCGCGCGCCCAGCACCTCACCCGCACCGGCATGCTGCTCGGGACGCCCCGCTACATGTCTCCCGAGCAGGTGCTGGGCCGGCGCGACGTCGACCGGCGCGCCGACCTGTGGGCCGCCGGCGTGATTCTCTACGAGTGCCTGACGGGGCGCGTGCCGTTCGACGCCCCCGACCTCGCCACCACGCTGACGTCGATCCTGCAGCAGACGCCTGTCCCGCCGGCCGCGTACAGGCCCGAGATCGAGCCGCGGCTCGGCGCCGCCGTGCTGCGCGCCCTGGCCAAGAACCCGGCGGAGCGGTTCGCGGACGTCGCCGCGTTCAAGGCCGCGCTGGCGCCCGCGGAGCCCGGACGGGCCGCCGCCGGTGCGACCGCCGTCGCGCCGCCGTCCGACCCGACGGTCGAAGCGGCCGCCTCCGTGATGTCGACCCCCGATGCGCCGCTCGGCGGCCGCGTGCCCGACTGGTCGCCGGCGAGCGGACCGACGCCCTCGTGGGCGCCGGCCCAGGGGCCGCCGTTCCCCGGGACTCTCGGCACGGCGAGCCTCGGGTCGGACCCCGGGAGGCCGGGGCCCTGGACCGTCCCGCCGGCGACCGGGTCGCCGACGGTCCCGGCCGCCGCCCCGAGCCTCGCCCCGCAGCGACCGCCGACCTGGCCGTGGCTGCTGGGCAGCCTGCTCGTGCTCGGCGTCGCCGTCGCCGCCGTCTGGTTCCTCGCGGCGCAGGCCGGCGACGACCCGCGGGGTGCCGCCGCCGGACCCGACGGTGCGCCGCCCGGACCCGCCGCGGCGTCGGCCGCGACCGACGGCGCGCCCGCCGGTCCCGCCGCTGCGGCTCCCGCGCAGGTCGTCGCGCCGGAAGACCTCACGCCGGAACAGCGGCGCGCGCGGTGGGTCCGCGTCCAGGCCGACTTCATCTGCGCGGTCAGCGACGAGACACGGCGTACCGGGAAGCCGCCCCTGGGAAGAGACACCATGCGTCTGTGGCAGGAGACCTGCGCTCGAGCGGGGCTCGAGCTGTCCGTGTGCAACGGGTTGAACTACGAGTTGGCCGGGGATCTCCCGGCCACGGAGGAGGTCCGTCGTCGGACGCGACGCTGCCTGCTGGAGGCGCACGGCCTGGACGCGGGACTCGGCGAGCCGGACGGAGGTTCGCCGATGATTCCGAGGACGCCCGGTCGCTGATGGTCACGGCGGGCTGCCGCTCGAGCTTCGCCGCTCGGTGCGGCCGCCACGACGTCGTCGCAGATGGCTCCCGGCGGGGTCGTCGCGGCGACCGGACCGGCCCGGGCGGCGATCTTGGCCTGCCGGCCCGTCGCGGCTAGGATGCCGGCGTGGCTGCAGGCTCCCCCACGCCGCCGCTGCTGCGCGTGCGCGACCTGGTGACGGTGTTCGAGACCGCCGAGGGTTCGTTGCGCGCCGTGGACGGCGTGGGTTTCGAGGTCGGCACGGCCGAGACCGTGGCGCTGGTGGGCGAGTCGGGGTGCGGCAAGAGCGTGACCGCGCTGTCGCTGCTGGGGCTGGTGGACCCGCCGGGCCGGATCGTCGAGGGGTCGATCGAGTTCCGCGGCCGCGAGCTGCGGGGCCTCTCCGAGCGGGAGTACCGGTCGGTGCGCGGCCGCGAGATCGCCATGGTGTTCCAGGAGCCGATGACCTCGCTCAATCCCGTGATGACCGTGGGGCGGCAGGTGGTCGAGGTGTTCCAGGTGCACCAGCGGCTGGACCGCGGCGCGGCGCGCCGCCGGACCGCCGAGCTGTTCGCGCTGGTCGGCATCCCCGCGCCCGAGGAGCGGCTCGACCAGTACCCGCACCAGCTCTCGGGCGGCATGCGGCAGCGCGTGATGATCGCGATGGCGATCGCCTGCCAGCCGGCGCTGCTGGTCGCCGACGAGCCGACCACCGCGCTCGACGTCACGATCCAGGCCCAGATCCTCGACCTGCTCGACAAGTTGCGCCGCGACCTCCGGCTGTCCGTCCTGGTCATCACCCACGACCTGGCGGTCGTGGCGGAGACCGCGCAGCGCGTCGTGGTGATGTACGCGGGGCAGGTGGTGGAACAGTCGGACGTGCGTCCGCTGTTTGCGGAGCCGCTGCACCCCTACACCCGCGGATTGCTCGAGTCGCTTCCGCGGCCGGGCACGGGGGACGCCCCGCTGAAGGCGATCGCCGGCGTCGTGCCCGACCTGCGGCACCTGCCGCCCGGCTGCCGGTTCGCCGAGCGGTGCCCGCGGGTCTTCGACCGCTGCCGCGAGCAGCCCGTGCCGCTGCTCGCGCGGCCGGACGGGCGGAGCGTGCGATGCCTGCTCTACGCGTAGGTCGCCGCCGGCGGAGGGACGGCCGATGACCGGGAGCCCCGTGCTGCTGCAGGTCGACCGGCTTCACGTGCACTTCCGCCTCCAGGAGGGGTGGGGCATCGGGCGCCGCGGCGTGCTCCGCGCCGTCGATGGCGTCTCGTTCACGATCTCCGAGGGCGAGACCCTGGGGCTGGTCGGCGAGTCGGGCTGCGGGAAATCGACGCTGGGGCGCGCCGTCCTGCGGCTGGTCGATGTCAGCGCGGGCAAGGTGCGCTTCGCCGGCACCGACATCACCAAGCTCTCCGAACGACGCCTGCGCCCCCTGCGCCGGCACATGCAGATCATCTTCCAGGACCCGTTCGGCTCGCTCAACCCCCGCCGCAACGTCCGGGACATCGTCGGCGAGGCGATGCTGGTGCACAAGCTGGTCCGCTCCGCCGACGCGATGGAGGAGCGTGTGCGCGAGCTGCTCGAGCGCGTCGGACTGCCGAAGGACGCCCTGTGGCGCTACCCGCACGAGTTCTCCGGCGGACAGCGCCAGCGGATCGCGATCGCCCGCGCCCTGGCGCTTTCCCCGCGGCTGGTGGTCGCCGACGAGCCGCTGGCGGCCCTCGACGTCTCGATCCAGACCCAGATCGTCAACCTGCTGCGCGCGCTGCAGCGCGAGATGGGACTGGCCTTCCTGTTCATCGGGCACGACCTGCGGATGATCGAGTACCTCTCCGACCGCGTGGCCGTCATGTATCTCGGCAAGTTCGTCGAGACGGCGCCGAAGCGGCTGCTGTTCGACAAGCCGCTCCACCCGTACACGAAGGCGCTGCTGGCCGCGGTGCCGGTGCCCGATCCCGAGCAGGCCCGCAAGCGGATCGTGCTCGGCGGGGACGTGCCCAACCCGATCGATCCACCCTCGGGCTGCCCGTTCCACCCGCGATGTCCCGAGGCGCTGCCGGCGTGTCGCAAGGAGGTGCCCGAGCTGCGGGAGATCGAGCCGGGGCGCTTCGCCGCCTGCCTGCGCGTCGCCCCCGCCGGCCCCGCCGCCGCGGTCGAGACCGCCCCGCACGATTCCTAGAAGTCCGACCAGCAGACCCCGACCGGCCAGGACCCCAGCGCGTCCTCGCAGGTCGCGCCCGGCACCGCCGAGCAGTCCGGGGCCCCGCCGGCCAGGTCGCAGTACTGCAGGCACGCGGGAGCGCCGTAGGGGTCGGCGGCGTAGCAGCCCGAGCCGACCATGCACCCGTCGTACGAGCAGTCGCCTCCCGGGGGCACCCGCCCCGCCGGCAGGCAATAGGCCGTGTCCGGGCCGCCCGGCATGACCAGACACCCGTCGCCGCTCGCGCACCCGGCCGCGGTGAACGGGTCGCAACCGTCGCCCGGCGGTGAGCAGACCATGTAGCCCACCCCGTCGATCAGCGGCAGCAGACACATCCGCCCCGCCGGGCAGTCCGCGTCGTGGTAGCAGAACTGCATGCAGATCGGCTCGTCGTCGAGCCCGGGCAGGCACATCTTCCCCGCGGAACAGTCGTCGGAGTAGCTGCACGAGGCCCCCTCCGGCAGCGTCCCGTCGGGCACGCACTCCTCGGCGTAGCCGCCGAGCACGCAGCGCTGCCCGGCGCCGCAGCCGCACTGCAACACCAGGTTGCAGGCGCCGCCCAACTCCGCCAGGCAGCCGCCCGTGTCCGTGCGGTCGGTGCCCGCGTCCGCGTCGTCGTCGCCGGCGTCCCAGCGGCTCGTTTCGTCCGCGACGTCCGCATCGGCCTCGGCGTCCGCTGCCGTCTCCGTCTCCGCGGCCCGGTCGGCCGGCACGTCGCCGTCATCGGCGGTCCCGGCGTCGTCGCCGCCCGGCGTGCGGCAGACGCACACCGACGCCTCGCACCCGCCGAACAGGTAGCCGGCGGCGTTGCAGTCGGCCAGACACTCCGCCGCGACGCAAGGCCCCGAGGGGTCGTCGGACACCTGCTCGGCACAACCCGACAGCGTCGCCGTCAGAGCCAGGGCACACCACACCCATCTCCCCTCCATCGCGTTCCCTCCTTCGTCGCGCCCGACCGCACCCGGGGGGCGGATTCCGGCCGCCGACGGACCCGCGGACACACCCGCTCCGCTCGGCGGTCCGGTCGGGGCGACCGGGCCGCCGGGAGGGTCCTGTCTGTTCGGCCGCGCGCTTAGTGGACCGGCCCCGTCCCCGCGTTCACGCTCGTCGGCTCATTCGTCGGTCAAGACGGCCCGGGCGGCCAGCGCCTCGGCGTCCCGGACCTCCACGCGGACCCGCAGCGGAAGCACCGCGGGCGGCCGCCCGTCGGCCTCGCGGCGCCCCATCGCCGAGTGGGCGCGATCGAGCACCTCCTCGGCCGGGTCGATCGGCAGCAGCACCGCCGGCGGCCGGACCAGCACCCGCGGGGTGCGGGCGCCGCCCAGCAGCTGCGGCTCCAGCCGCAGCTCGGCGTCGAACACCTCCTCGGCCCGTGCCGCGAGCCAGCGGAGGCCCCAGTAGCGGTGCGCCTCGCGCTCGAGGTCCCGGGCGCGGTCGAGCACGTCGCGCAGCGCCACGGTGACGCGCTGCAGGTCCACCTGCGGGGCGGTCTCCAGCACGCCGCCCGAGAGGCGGGCCAGGAGCTGGCGCTGGTTGAGCAGGTCGACGTAGCGGCGGAGCGGCGAGGTGACGTGCGCGTAGAGCGCCCCGCCCATCGCGTGGTGTCGGTCCGGGGTCAGCGTGTAGGTGGCGCGGGCGGGGCCCCGGTCGTCCCGCGGGGCATCCTGGACCCGGTAGACCAGCGGAGTGTCGTGCTCGAGCGCCCAGCGGGCGGCGGCCATGCCCGTGGCCAGCGCCAGCTCCTCGACCACCCGGCGGGCCGGCGTCCCGGCCTGCAGCTCCCGGATCTCGATCCGCTCGCCGTCTCCCTCGACCACCAGCCGCACCTCGCGCCGCGGCGGCTCCTCCGGGACGCCGCGGGCCTTCCGCACCGCGGCGAGCCGGCGCCAGAGCCGCGCCAGCCGTTCGTCGTCCGGCGTGCGGGGGTCGCGCAGCGCCGCGTCCACCTCCTCGTACTCCCGGTTGGCTCCCACGCGGACGCGGGCCGGCACCAGCCGCAGCAACTCCAGCGTCGGGGCCTCCGGCGAGCCGGCGCAGCGGAAGTGCGCGGCCAGCACGTTGCGCGGCGCGCCGTCGGCGTCGAGCGACAGGCGCGCCTCGGCCAGGGACGGCGAGACCATCGGCACGATGCCGTCCGGCCAGTAGTGGGTCACTCCGCGGCGTCGTGCGGCGTGGTCCACCGGGCCGTCGCGGGGGATCGCGGCGGCGGCGTCCGCGATCAGGACGTACGCCTCCAGCGCGTCGCCGTCCTCGACGACCGCCAGCGCGTCGTCGCGCAGGCGCGTCCACGGGTCGTCGATCGCGACGGTCGGCAGCTCGGTGAGGTCGATGCGCGCGCCGGCCAGCGCGTCTTCGGGGAGCTCGCGCGCGGTCGCCTCGACGTTCTCCGGGAACTCCGCCGTCAGCCCGAGGATCCGGCGCGTGCGGAAGGTCCGGCTTGCGCCGGCGTGACGGACGCGCAGCAGGCGGTCGGCCAGCGCGCGCGGCGCCGGCGCCTGCCCGTCGCCGGCCAGCGCCTCGGCCACCGCCTGCACGACCCGGCCCTCCTCCCCGGGCCGCTCGTCCGCCAGCTCGCGGTCGAGGCGTCCGGCGTCGAGCAGGCGCTCGAGGAACGGGTCCAGCGCGGCGGGCCAGCTCGCGCCCGCGTCGTTCAGCACGGGCCGCAGCAGTCCGGCCAGGCGCTGCGCCTCGGCCGCCCGCTCGGTCTCCCGCCGCTCGGCCTCCTCCCGCGCCCGTTGCGCCTCCTCGGCCCGGCGGGCGCGGGCCTCCCGCGTGCGGCGGCCGAAGACGGTGAACGCGGCGGCGCGGGCCGCCAGGCCGAACCGATCGCCGTCGGCTTCCAGCTCGCGACCCAGCGCGGAGACGCGGATCGCCGGAGTGCCGGCACCCCACAGCTCCGCGGCCAGCTCGGCCAGCGTCCGGCGCCGGTCGTCGTCCTCGGCGGTCGCTTCCCAGAGCAGGTCGAGCTCCCCGGTGGTCGCGTCCGCGCGCCGCGCCTCGACCTCGGTCGTCCGGCGGGCCAGGGCGGCGAGGGGGTCGCCGCCGGCCGGCCCGTGCTCGACCACCACGGCCTCGTCGAGCGCCTTGGACGACAGGGCGTGCTCGCGGCCGCCGGCGGTCCGCAGCCGGGCCTTGCCTTTCGATTCCTCGCGGACCCAGGCCAGCTCGAGCCGCTCGCGCCCGGGTTCCACGAGGTCGACGATCCGTCCGCTCCGGCCGCTCTCCGCCACGGGTGCGGAGCCTACCACAGCCGCGGGCGGGAGGGCGGCGTTGCGCCGCACGCCGCGCGCGTGCTACGAAGCGCGCATCCGGGAGGCAGACTCGATGCGGCTGGTCGAATGCGTGCCGAACTTCAGCGACGGGCGCAACCGCGAGGTGATCGACGCGATCGCGGCCGCGATCGCCGCCGTCGACGGCGCGACGCTGCTGGACGTCGACCCCGGCGCCGGCGCCCACCGGACCGTGGTGACCTTCGTCGGCGAGCCGGAGGCGGCGCTGGAGGCCGGCTTCCAGGCGATCCGGACGGCGGCCGAGCGGATCGACATGCGCCGGCACCGCGGCGAACACCCGCGGATGGGCGCCACCGACGTCTTCCCGTTCGTGCCCGTCGCCGGCGTGACGATGGCGGAATGCGTGCAGCTCGCCCGGCGGCTCGGCGCGCGGGTGGCCAAGGAGCTCGGAATCCCCGTCTACCTGTACGAGCAGGCGGCGACGCGGCCCCAGCGGCGGTCGCTGGCGGACGTGCGCGCCGGCGAGTACGAGGGTCTGGCGGCGAAGCTGCGCGACCCGGCCTGGAAGCCGGACTTCGGCCCCGCGAAGCTCAACCCGCGCTCCGGCGCCACCGCGATCGGCGCCCGCAAGTTCCTCGCCGCCTACAACGTCGACCTCAACACGGCCGAGCGCAAGTACGCGGTGCGGGTGGCGAAGCGGGTCCGCGAGCTGGGGCTGCCGATCCGCGCCATCGGCTGGGTCATCCCCGAGTACCGCTGCGCCCAGGTCTCGATGAACCTGATCGACCTGGACCGGGCCGGGCTGCACGACGCCTTCGACGCCTGCGAGCGGATCGCCGGCGAGCTGGGCCTGCGCGTCACCGGGTCGGAGCTGGTCGGGCTGGTCCCCGAGCGCGCCCTGCTGGACGCCGGCCGCCACTACCTGCGACGGATGGGACGCTCGCCCGGCGCGCCGCACGAGGAGCTGCTCGAGACGGCCGTGCGCACGCTGGGGCTGGGCGACGTGGCGCCGTTCGATCCGCAGCAGCGGATCGTCGAGCGGCGGCTGCTGCGGGCCGACCGGCTCGCCGCCTTGTCGCTCGAGGGCTTCGCCGCACGGCTGGGCGCCGTGACGCCCACTCCCGGCGGAGGCTCGGCCGCGGCGCTCGCCGCTTCCTGCGGGTCGGCGCTCGCGGCGATGGTGGCCGGGCTGACCTACGAGCAGCAGGGGGCGGCGCCCGAGCTGCGGGCGGAGTTGGACCCGCTGGCCGTGGCGGCGCAGGAAGCCGCGCGCACCGCGCTGCGCGGGGTCGATGAGGACGCGGCGGCCTACGAGTCCGTCCGGGCCGCCTCGCGCCTGCCCCGGCGGACCCCGGAGGAGACCGCGGCGAGGGCCGCCGCGCTGGACGCGGCGAATCGCAGGGCGGCCCAAACGCCGCTCGCGCTGCTGGCGGCGCTGCCGCAGGTCGTCGAGACGCTCGAAACGCTGGTTCGCCGCGGACATCCGGCCTGCACCTCCGACGTCCTGGCCGCCGCGGCCCTGGTGGTCGCCGCGGCCGACGCCGCCCACGCGAACGTGCTGGCGAACTTGCCGGGGATCGGCGACCGGCGGTGGACCGCCCGGCAGCGCGGCCGGGCCGACTCGCTGCGTCGCGCGGTGCTGCGCCGGGCGGCGGCGGTCGCGGCCCGTGCGCGCAGGATGCTGGCCGCGGCCGCCGGCTCGCGCAAGGGCGGAGGGGGGTAGGGCGCTCGTGAGCGGCACGTCCAATCCGGCGCGCGGAGCCGTGCTGCTGTACGGGCTGCTGACGGTCGGCGCGGTGACCTGGGTCCTGGCGGACCGCGGCACGATCGATCTCTGGCGTCACCCGGCGCCGCTGCTGCACATCCCGTTCGCGCTGGGGTTCGTCGGCGGCCTGCTCGCCGGCGTCGTGTTCGGGCTGATCGTCTCCCGGTTGAGCCGTTGGGCCGTGCGGCGTACGCGCTGGGCCGCCGGGCTGCACACGGAGTTCCAGGCGCTCCTCGGACGGCTCTCCGACTCGGACATCCTGCTCCTGGCGGTGCTGTCGGCGGTGGCGGAGGAGTGCTTCTTCCGCGGGGCGCTGCAGCCCACGGTCGGGCTGGTCGCCGCCAGTCTCGTCTTCGGCGGCATGCACGTCCCGGTGAACAAGCGCTTCATCGTCTGGACGCTCGAGGCCGTCGTGATGGGCTTCGCGCTCGGCGGGCTGTTCTGGGTCGGTGGGCAGCTCGCCGCCCCGATGGCCGCGCACTTCACGATCAACTACGAGAACCTGCACTTCGTCCGGCGCTACAAGCCGGCCTGAACCGGCCGGCCGCGAAGCGCAGGCGCTCCGCCGCGGCGGACGACGGCGCGTGACGGGCGGTCGTCGCCGGTGCGGAGTCGGCCGGCGGCCGCGTCGCGCCGTCCCCGGGCGTCGGATGCTCGGTCCCCGGCTCCTCTCCGGGCTCGTGCAACGATGGCGGGTCGGGCAGGATGTACGGCTCGGCGTTCCACACGCCGCACTGCGAGTGGTTGCGGAAGAACGCGTAGCGCATGTACAGCCGGCCGTCCCCCGACTGCAGCTCCGCCGGCGGCGGAGGATACGGCTCGCCCTGGAACACCGCATCGATCGCCGCCACGTCGTACACCACGTTGCCGCTCGAACGCACGATCGTGATCTTGTGGATCGTGCCGTCGCCGTTGACCACGATCTCCAGCTTGACCCACAACGTCATGTCGTTGAGCGGGTGGTTGTCGGGAAACCGCATCAGGGAGACGATGTAGCCGTCGCCCCACTGCGGGTGCAGCTTGCGGTGGAAGGCGGTGATGTACAGCGCGAACGGGTGGTACAGCGTGTCGAGCGCGGTCTGGTTGCCCGGGCGGACGTCGGGATTGAAGTTCTCGAGCTGGGCGGTCGCGCGGTCCATCCGGTCCATCGCGCCGCCCATCCGGCGCCGCTCGCGCCGCCGCTCGAGGAACGCCTCGCGCTCGCGATCGAGCTGCTCGTGGAACAGCTCCTCGAAGGTCGCCCAGTCGAGCGTCGGGTCGGCGGGCGAGGTGGCGGTGTCGGCGCCGGTCGTGCCGCCGGAGCCTCCCGCGCCCTGCTCCCCGCCGGCGCCGGCCGCGGCGAGCGCCGGGGAGGGCGTCGGCTCCATCGGCGGACCGCCGGGAACCGGCAGCTCGTCGCCGGGGCTTCCCGGTCGGACCTCCCGCAGCTCCTCGGCGGCGAGCGTCCCGTCGGGGCGCTCGGACGCCCGCACGCCGGTCACCGCGACGACCGGCGTCGTCGCGCCGGTCCCGCGCTCGCCGCCCGGCCGGGCCTCCGGTTGCGGCGGCGGCTCCGGCAACGTCTCCCGCGGGTCCCCGCGCTCGCCCGCCCTCGCGCCGGCCCGTTGTTCGGCGACCCGGGGTCGCGGGGTCGCCGCGCTTGCCGCCTGCCGGTCCGGCTCCGTCGAGCCCTCGCGCTCGTCGACCTGCGGCCGGCCGTCGTGCACGCCGTCCCGCGGCGCCGGCGCCTCGTCGGGCCGCGCGGCGGCGTGTGCGGTCTCGGACTCCCGGGCGTCGTCGAGCGTCGTGACGGCGGCCCGCGTCTCCTCCTCGACGTCCTGGGTGCGCTGGGCGAAGAAGCGGACCCGGTCCGGCATCGTCTCCGGCTCGTCCACGCGCGGCGGAAGCTGCACGAAGTGCATGTTGAGCGCCTCGAGGTCGGGCGCGGGGCGGGGCTCCGCCCGGCGCTCCTCCGCGGGCTCGGGCTCCGGTTCGGGCTCCGGCTCGGGCGTCGGCGTCGGTTGCGGCGGCCGTTGCGCCAGCCGCGGCGGCCGGAACTCCTCCAGGTCGCGTTGCCGACGCTCCTGCCGCTCCGCGGGCGTCTCGTCCGGCGGCGGCGCGACCTCGGGCGGAGCGACCGCCGCCAGCGGCGGCGGCACGGGCGGCTCGGGCTCGGCCGCGGGGGCCGCGGGAACGGGCGTCGCGGGCTCGTACAGCGCGACCTCGACCGGCCGGGGACGCTTCTCGATCTCGGCCCGGGGCGCCGGCAGGACCGACAGCATGGTGTGGTGGGCGAGGAGCGACACGACGACGGCGGCCAGCAGCGCGCGCTGCTGCGCGTCGAGTCGGGGGGGCC
This sequence comes from Deltaproteobacteria bacterium, assembly GCA_016930215.1. Lineage (GTDB taxonomy): Bacteria > Myxococcota_A > Polyangia > DRWM01 > JAAZOP01 > JAAZOP01. The sequence goes on along the minus strand of JAFGHH010000292.1, from coordinate 12,763 downwards.
GTTCCTGGCGGCGTCCGTCGTTCATCCGTCGCTCCGCAGGGTAGTCTAATCCCTCGCCGATCAAAGTCGAGCGACCCGTTTCGAGGCCTGCAACACCCGGGAGGAGGCTCCTAGTCCCGGGCGTCCGGCGGCGCGCTTCCCCGGGGTCCCCGACCGGGCTATCATGAGGCTGCGGAATCGCGCGGGAGGAGACGATGAACACGAGCAGACTGTGGTGGGCGACCGTCGCGGCAGTGGTCCTGCCGGGTCTCGCGGCGTGTCAGCAGCCGGAGGACGATCCGCTGCCGCGGGACATCGCAGGGGACCGCGGGACCGACGGCGGCTCGGACGGCTGGGACGTACCGGGCATCCTGACGACGATGCGCGGGGTGGTCTGGAGCCCGGGGCACGTCGTGCCGATCTCGGGCGCGCTGGTCTACTTCGCGCTGGCCGACCCGCCGCCGATCCCCGACCACGCCTACCCGGAGACCTGCATCGACCCGCCGTCGCCGTACTTCGCGTTCAGCGCGCCGGACGGCAGCTTCTCGGTCAACGCCGCCCCGGGCGACTACCGGCTGGTGGTGCAGAAGGGGCAGTTCCGGCGCGTGCGCCCGATCACCGTGCCGGCGACGGGGCCGGTCGACATCCCCGACGAGCCGACGACGCTGCCGGCGCGGCTCGCCGACGGCGACACGATCCCGAACATCGCGCTGTCGTTCGCGCTCGAGGCCGGGGACCACATCGAGGACGTGCTGGCCAAGCTGACGATGGGCGACGTCGACTTCGACAACCGCCTCGTGCGCAGCACCGAGCCGTTCGACATCTACAACATCGCCCCGTATCCGTCGAGCGACACGCTCCTGCGCGACCTGTCGCTCCTGATGACGTACCACATCATCTTCTTCCCCTGCACGATCGCCGGCTCGCCGCAGCTCAGCGATCCGACCGCGCCGCTCGCCGATCCGGCGGTGCAGGAGAACATCCGCTCCTACATCGAAGCGGGGGGACGGATCTACGCGACCGACATGATGTACGACGTGTTCGAGGTGGCGCTGCCGGAGTACGTCGACATCTGCGGCGACGACGCCGTGCTCGACGACGGCGACGAGGAGGCCTGGTCGTACGGCGAGACGATGCACGGCTGGACCTCCCACGGCTACTCGGTCGACGCCGACCTGTCGGCCTGGCTCGACGCGATCGGCGCCGGGCACGAGGAGCTGGACTTCCTGGGGAACTTCGTCTGGATCGAGGACTACCTCGTGCGGCTCGACCCGGAGCCGGGCGAGTCGGCCGGCCCGAAGATCTGGGTCGAAGGCGACTTCGTGCTCGAGCCGAGCCGGATCGTCCCGCTGACGCTGACCTTCCAGCACGGCGGCGGCAAGGTGCTGTTCTCGACCTACCACACCGTCGGCGAGGGCTCGTCGCCCGGACACGTCGGTATCCTGCCCCAGGAGTACGTGCTGATCTACCTGATCATGGAGATCGGCGTCTGCACCGCGCCGCTGATCTGACGGGCGGCGGCGGGGCGACCACGCGGGTTGCCTCTTGCCCGGGACGCGGCGAACCGGCACGATTCGCGGACGGGGCGCCGGGGGGAGCGCCCGCTCGAGGTGACGGATGCTCGATGCGGCGTGCGCGATCATGGCCGGCGGCGCGGGGACCCGCTTCTGGCCGCTCTCGCGGCTGGCCCGGCCCAAGCAGCTGCTGGCGCTGACGGGCGGCGGACGCTCGCTGCTGCAGCTCGCCTGGGAGCGCGCCCGGGCGCTGTTCCCGCCCGGGCGGATCCTGGTGGTGACCGGGGAGCGGCTGGTCGAGGCGGTGGCGGCGCAGCTCCCGGGGCTGCCGCGGTCGCAGATCCTGGCCGAGCCGACGCCGCGGTCGACCGCCCCGTGCATCGGCTGGGCCGCGGCGCGGGTGCGGCGCGAGTTCGGCGACGTGCCGCTGGCGGCGGTGCCCTCCGACCAGCTGATCGAGGGCGAGGCGGCGTACGGGGCCGCGTTCGCCCGGGCGACGGCGTTGGCGCGCGAGGGGTGGATCGCGACCTTCGGCATCCCGCCGGCGCGTCCCGAGACCGGCTTCGGCTACGTGCAGGCCGGCGCCGCGCTGGGCGACGACGCCTTCGCCGTCGCGCGATTCCTCGAGAAGCCGGACCGGGCGAAGGCCGAACGGCTGCTGGCGGACGGCGGCGTCTTCTGGAACAGCGGGATGTTCGTCTTCTCCGTCGGCCGGATGCTCGACGAGCTGCGGGCGCGGCTGCCCGAGACCGGCCGGTTCGCCGATGCCGTCGCCGCGGTGGACCCGGCCGGCGAGGCGCGGCTCGTCGCCGAGCGGTTCGCGGGCTGCGAGGCGATCTCGATCGATTACGGCGTGATGGAGCGGGCGGAGCGCGTGGCCGTCGTCGCGGCGGCCTTTTCCTGGTCCGACGTCGGCTCCTGGGACGCGGTCGCCGACCGGGTCCCGGCGGGCGTTCCCGCCGACGGACCGCTCGTGTTCCTCAAGGACGCGCCGCGGGCCTACGTGCGGGCCGAGGCCGCGGCCCGGAAGATCGTGGCGGTCGTCGGCGTGGACGACGTGATCGTGGTCGACACCGAGGACGCCCTCCTGGTGTGCCGGAGAGGATCGTCGCAGGACGTACGGGCGGTGGTCGACGAGCTGAAGGCGCGGGGGCGCAAGGACCTGTTGTGACGAGGGACGACGCATGAACCCGAGCATCTTTCGCGAATACGACATCCGGGGGATCGTCGAGCGGGACCTGCCGCCCGACACCGTGCGGACGCTGGGGCGGGCCTTCGGCAGCCTGGCGGCCGAGCGGGGCGCCCGGACCTGCGCGCTCGGCCGCGACTGCCGGCTCTCCTCGCCGCGCCTGGCCGACGACTTCGCCGACGGGCTGGCCCGGGCCGGTCTCGAGGTGCTCGACGTGGGCCAGGTCCCGACGCCGCTGCTCTACTTCGCCGTGCAGCACTTCCGGGCCGACGCCGGGGCGATGATCACCGGCAGCCACAACCCGCCCGAGTACAACGGCTTCAAGGTCCAGCTCGGGACCGACTCGCTCCACGGCGAGGGGATCCAGGAGCTGCGCGGGCGCATCGAGCGCGGCGATTTCGTTTCCGGGAGCGGCGCGCGGCGGGTGCTGGACGTCGTCGGGCCGTACCTCGAGTACGTCCAGGGGAACATCCGGTTCGCGCGGCGCGGCCTGCGGGTCGTCGTCGACGCCGGCAACGGCGTGGCGGGTCCGGTGGCGATTCCGTTGATGCGGGCGCTGGGGCTGTCCCCGATCGAGCTGTACTGCGATCCGGACGGCACGTTCCCCAACCACCACCCCGACCCGACGGTCCCGGAGAACCTCGAGGATCTGATCGCGCGGGTCAAGGCCGAGAAGGCCGAGCTGGGGGTGGCGTTCGACGGCGACGGCGACCGGCTGGGCGCCGTCGACGAGGCGGGGCGGATCATCTACGGCGACAAGCTGCTGCTGCTGCTGGCGCGCCAGGTGCTGGCCGAGCAGCCCGGGGCCGCGGTGATCGCCGAGGTCAAGTGCTCGCAGACGTTGTTCGACGACGTGCGACGGCACGGGGGCCGGCCCATCTTGTGGCGCACCGGCCACTCGCTGATCAAGGCCAAGATGAAGGAGGAGCAGGCGGCGCTGGCGGGAGAGATGAGCGGGCACCTGTTCTTCGCCCACCGCTACCTCGGCTTCGACGACGCGATCTACGCCTCGCTGCGCCTGCTCGAGCTCGTCGCCGCCTCCGACAGGCCGCTGTCCGCCCTGCTGGCCGACGTTCCGCGGACGGTGACCACGCCGGAGATCCGCCTCGACTGCCCGGACGAGACCAAGTTCGAGGTGGTACGGCGGGTCCAGGAGGCCTACCGCGGGCGCTCGGACGTCAGCCTGATCGATATCGATGGCGCCCGCGTGCACTTCCCGAACGGCTGGGGGCTCGTCCGCGCCTCGAATACCCAGCCGGTGCTGGTGCTGCGCTTTGAGGCGGACACCGAGCGCAACCTGCAGGCGATCCGGGACGACCTGGAGCGGGCCATCGCCCGGGCCAAGCGGGGGGAACCGGGTTGTGTCTGACGCCGCGTGGGTTATGCTGAAGCCCGGGAGGTCGTTCCGGGCGGCGGGCCCGGGACGGGAATGCGATTGAGGACTCGCGGACGATTCCGGTGGCGATGGCTCGGGGCGGCCCTGCTCGTCCTGCTGCCGTTCCTGTCGCCGGAGGAGCGGGGCGACGTCGCCCTGGCGACGTTCGTCGACGAGCCGGCGCCGATCGTGGCCCGCGTGGTGCCGGTGGAGACGACGCCCGGCGCGCCCGCGCCCTCGTTCTCCCCGGGGGCGCTCGACGGGTTTCTCGTCGTGCGCACCGAGCGGTTCGTCGTGCGGGCGGAGCCGGAGCTGACGGCGTACGCCGGTCGGCTGGCGTTGGAGGCCGAGCGGGGCTTCGACGTCCTGCAGCGGCTGCTCGGGCCGGCCCCGGGGCCGAGCGTCGAGCTGCGGGTGGTGTCCAACGCGCGGGAGCTGGCGGCCGTCGCGCCGCCCGGCTCGCCCCCGCCCGGGTGGGCCACCGCCGTGATGTACGGGGACCACGACCTGATCGTCCTGTCGCTGACCAGCCCGCGCAGCGGGCGGTTCATCCCGCTGTTCGCCGTGCTGCGCCACGAGCTGGCGCACCTGGTGGTGGACCGCATCACCGGCGGCCGCCCGATCCCGCGCTGGTTCGACGAGGGGATCGCGTTGTGGGCGGCCGGCGACGACTACGCGGGCCGGCAGGAGGAGCTGGTCAACGCCGCGATGCGCGACCACCTGCTCCCGCTGGAATCGATCGAGCGCGGCTACCCGTCGGACCCGGAGCAGGTGCCGTTGGCCTACGCGCAAAGCCTCGACGTGGTGTCGTACCTGGTGGACCGCCACGGCCGCGCCGCGCTGCGGCAGGCGCTCCGCGAGGTGGGGGAGGGCACGCCGTTCCGCCAGGCGTTCCTGAACGCGTTCGGCACCACCGTGGCGCGGCTCGAGGAACAGTGGCGGCAGGACATTCGCGTCTGGTACCGCTGGCTGCCGGCGCTGGTGAGCGGCACGACGCTGTGGGCCCTGATCTCGTTCCTGCTGGCCTGGGCCTACCTGCGGCAGCGCCGGCGCCGCCAGGCGCTGTACGCGGAGTGGGACCGCGAGGAGGTCGCGGCCGAACGCGCCGCGGCGCCGGCGGAGCCCAAGGTCTGGCCCGATCCGGACCCCAAGCCGTGGGGCGGGATCCGCCCGACGCACGGGCAGGGGCCGCCGGGGGGCAAGCCCGAGGCGGGCAAGGGCCCGATCGTCTACCACGACGGCCGCTACCACACGCTGCACTAGCGGGGGCTCGGAGATGGGGATGCAGGCGCCGGCGCCAGGGTCAGAAACGCGCGATGCGCTCGTGGTCGGCGCGGGCCTCGCGGGCGCCGCGGCCGCCCTGCGTCTGCGTGAGGCCGGCCGCAGCGTGCTCGTGCTGGCCGACGGCGACGGCGCCACGGCGTTCGCCACCGGGGCTATCGAGCCCGACGAGCGGCTGCCGGGCGCGGCGTTGCACTGGCTGGCCTCGGTCGTGCCGGAGGCGGTGACCGCGGCGCCCGACGGCGGGACGTGGCGGCTGGCGACGATGGCGGGCCGGCTCGTCGAGGCGCTGGCGGCGCCCGCGGCGTCGTTGGACCTCGGACGCCTGCCGTTCCGGCGCGTCGGCGTTCTCGGGGCCGACGTCTCGGGCGCGCCCTCGCTCGCCGGCCTCGCCGCCCTGCTCGAGGAGGCGGTCGGCGGCACGCCGCGGTTCGTGCCGCTGGCCGTGCCGCTCGCCGTGCCCGACGCCCTCGCGCTGCACTCGGCGGGGACGCTGCGCGGATTGCTCGCGTCCGACGCCGGCCTGGCGCGGGACCTCGCGGCCGGGGTGGCGCGCGCCGTGCGCGAGGCGGAGGTCGATGCGGCGCTGCTGCCGTCGTACGTGCCGCCGGCGACCGCCGCGGCGGCCGCGGCGGCGGCCGAGGTGCCGACCGGGCGGCTGCTCGGGACCTACGGGACGTCGGGCGCCGGGCGCGAGCTGGCGGCGGCGCTGCGCTCCGCGATGGAACGGGCCGGTGCCGGCTCCGTCGCCGGCCGCGTCCGGACGCTCGAACGTCGCGGCGACCGCTGGGTCGCCCTCGCGGAAGACGGCACCATGCTTGGCGCCGGCCGGACGGCGATCGTCGCCACCGGCGGCGCGGCCGGGGGCGGCGTGCGCCGCGAGGGTCGCCTGTTCGCGGAGCCCGCGGCGGGCCGGCTGGCGTGGGGCACGGCGCTGCTCGAGCAGCAGTCGGCGCCCCACGGCCCTGCCGCGGACGCCTTCCTGCCGCCGCGACTGTTCGATGAGCCGGCGATCCGGTCGCTCGGCATCGCCGTCGATGACGAGCTCCGTCCCGCGGGCGCCGCGCCGGGTCTGATGCTCGCCGGCGCGCTCGCGGTGCCGCCGGACGGGCGGGCGACGGGCCTGGCCTGGGCGCTGGCCTCGGGCTTGCGCGCCGCGGCGCTCGTTGCGAAGGTGCTGGACGCGCGTTCGTAGGGGGCCGGCGTCGAGCCGCGTTCCGGGAGGCGAAATGGGGTTCCGCAGGCTCTCGGCTCCGGTGCTGCTGGCCTCCGCGCTGGCCGTCGCGGCCGCGCCCGCGGCGCGGGCCGACGAGCTGCGCATCGACCTCGGCTGGGACCTCGGGCTGACCCTCGGTGTCGGCGGGGCCTGGATCCTCACCGAGACACTCAAGGGGTACCTGGCGCCGGACACCTGCCGCTGGTGCGAGGGCAACGCGTTCGACGACGGCGTGCGCGGCGCGTTGCGCTGGGACGACATCGCGGCGGCCGACGCGACCTCCTACGTCCTGGGCTTCGCCCTGCTGCCGGCGCTGATGCTCGGGGTCAACGCCGCCTCCGCGCGGGACGCGGGCGCGGCGGTGCAGGGCGCCGAGGACCTGCTGCTGGTGGCCGAGGCGATCGCGTTCGCCTCGGCGCTGAACCAGACCACCAAGTTCCTCGTGGGGCGCGAGCGTCCGTTCGTCCACGCGCTGGACGAGGAGGACAAGCTGCGGACCGACCATCCGTCGGACAACAACCTGTCGTTCTTCTCGGGACACACCACGCTGGCCTTCGCGGCGGCGGTGTCGGGCGCGACGGTGGCGACGCTGCGGGGCTACGACACGGCGCCGTACCTGTGGGTCATCGGCGGGCTGATGGCCCTCGGCACCGGCTACCTGCGCATCGCGGCCGACCGGCACTACCTGTCCGACGTGCTCGTCGGCGCGGCGGTCGGGGCGTTGGTCGGCTGGGCGGTGCCGTGGCTGCACCGCGCGAGCCTGTGGGACGATGCGGGTCCCGAGGAGACGGAGCGCACGTCCCTCGCGCTGGGGCCGCCGTTGTCGTTCGGGATGGTGTTCTAGGCTCCGGGAAAGAGGGTGTTCGGGCTCACCGTACGAGCGGGAGCAGCGCCGCCTCGAGTCGCTCGGCGGCCGCGGCGGCGGAGAAGCGCTCGGCGGCGAGCTGCATTCCCGCGGCGCTGCGCAGCTCCGCCCGCAGGTGCGTCGCCGCGGACAGGATCGCGTCGGCCAGCCCGCTCGGACCCTCCCGGTCCGCGACCCACACGACGGGGTCGACGCGCAGCCCGTCGACCGCCGACCGCGTGGCGGCGAGCGGGACGGCGGCGTGCAACAGCGCGATCAGCTTGATCGGGAACCCGCCCGGCACGTCGCGCGCCAGCGCCGCGACGTGGCACGAGCGGGCGCAATCGATCGCCCCGGCGAGCGAGCCGTGCGGCACGAAGCTCGCCGGCACGTGCAGCCGGTCGGCCAGCCGCCGGACCCAGGCGGGGTCCGAGTCGCTGATCGCGACCAGCTCGGCCGGCCAGCCGGAGCGGCGCAGCACCGCCAGCGCGTCGAGGATCCGATCGACCCCCTGGTAGCGGTCGAGATTGCCCAGATGGGCCACGCGCAGCGCCTCGGGGCTGTGCGGCTCGCGCCGACCCGAGGGGAAGAACGGACAGGGGGGAGGCGTCGGCGGCGCCGCCAGCTCCTCGAGGTCGACGCCGGGCTCCACCGTGACCACCCGCTCGTCCGGCACGCCCAGCGCCAGCAGCCCGGCGCGGGTCGATTCGGACACCGCGAACGTCCGGTCGGCCCGGAGCGACAGCTCGCGGTCCAGCAGCCGGCCGAAGCGACGGGCCACCGGGGCCGCGAACAGCGGGTCGTACGTCGGCAGCTCGTGCTGCATCAGGTTGTGCGCGTGGTACACGCACGGCGGCGCAGGCCGCCCGGGCACCAGCAGCGCCGCCGCGCTGGCCTCCACGTTGTGCAGGTGGACCACGTCCGGGCGCAGCCTGCGAGCCAACCGTCGCAGCTCGACGGCCAGCACCAGGTCGAGCGCCGCGCGGCGCCAGTGCGGTCCGGAGCGCAGCGAGCGGAACCGTGGACGGTCGGGGAGCCGGTGGATCCGGTACGGCACGTCCACCGGAAAGGCGCCGTGCGCGTAGACCAGCAGGTGCACCTCGTGGCCCCGCGCGGCCAGCCCGCGAGCGATGGCGTCGAGCAGCACCTGGGTCCCCTGGCGCGACGGGAACGGCAGCGCCGCTACCTCGAGCAGCCGCAACGGTCGGGGCGCGCTCACCGGTCGGGCTCCTCGATGTAGCCCAGCGCGGCGAGCCGGCGGGACAGCGCGCGCCGGTCGGCGTTGGTCAGTCCGTCGTCGGCGGGATCGAGGGGTGCCTCGGCGGCCGGCGGCGCGGGCGCGCGTCGGCGCGGCCGCTCGAGGTGCGCCGGCTCGTCGCGTTCCAGTAGCCCGTGGACCAGCGGGGCGACGTCGCGCAGGTCGAGTGGCCCGGCCTTGCGCAGCCAGGCCGGAGCCGGTGCCGCGAGCACGATGCCCTGCGGCCGATGGGCGCCGCGCAGCAGGCCGCCCTTGCCGCCGGCCCGCCCGTCCGCGGGGATCGGCATCCACCAGCCGCCGTCGAGGCGCGGTCGCAGGTGGGGCGGGCAGAGCAGTGGGGTGCGACCCGCGGCGTCGAGCGCCGGCTCGAGCAGCAGATCCGGGGCGCGGTCGACGAGCGGCCCGTCGTAGATTTCCTCGCGGGACCGAACGCGAGCGAACAGCGGCCCGCCGTCGGGGCGGCGCGCCTCGCGTAGGAACGCCGCGACCTCGGCGGCGACCGCGCCGCGGCCGGCCGGCTCGACGATTCCCTCCGGCTCGCGGCCCCGGACGTTGAGGCGCACGGACGGGGCGTAGGTCAGCTCGTCGGAGAAGGCGCGGGTCTGCGGCCAGGCGATCCCGGCGAAGCGCGAGCGGGACTCGAGCAGATCGGGGAGCAGGGTGCCGGCCGTGCGCAGCGCCAGGTCGCGCACCGGTCGGGGCAGGAGCCGCAGGATGTTGCCTCGCACGTAGGCCGCGGTCTGGTCCAGCGCACCCTCGGCGCCGCGCGCCTGGAAGCCGCCGGCGGCGAGCAGCGCGTTGAGCGAGACCACCAGGTCCGCGGTCGGCCCCATCCCGTGGTCGGAGACGGCGACGACGGCCGCCGGCGCCAGCTCGTCGAGCAGGCGGCCGACCGCGGCGTCGAGCATCCGCATCGTCCGCCGCAGGCCGTCGGGGACGGTGTCCGCCGCACCCGCCTCGGCGGCGCGCGGCCAGAGGTGGTGACCGGCGGTGTCGGCGGCCTGGAAGTGGACGGCCAGCAGGTCGACCGGGCGCTCGCGGGACAGGAACAGGGCCAGGGCCACGCGACGGTCCAGCCCCTCGGCGAGGCGCGCGACGAATTCGTCCGGGTCGTCTGCGGCCCGCGCGGCGAACTCGTCGGCCGCGGCGAATTGCAGGACGTCGGGCCCGAGTTTTTCGCGGATCCGGTGGTACAGCGAGGGCGGGTAGACGTGGCGCAGTCCGGCCTCGGTCTCCAGCGGCGTGTCCCAGCCGGCGACGTGGAAGCCCGCGAGGCGCGTGCCGTGGAGCCGCCCCGGGAAGCCGAGCGCGCCGACGGACAACCCCTGCTCCCCGAGCATCTCGAGCCAGGTCGGCACGGCGGGGCGAGGGGAGCCGAACCGCACCTCGTAGCCGTCGGCGACGGTGAAGTCGAACACGCCGTGGCGGCCGGGGTTGACGCCGGTCAGGCAGGTGGCCCAGGCGGGGCAGGTGGCCGCGGGCACGGTCGACTCGATCGGCCGCAGCGTCCCCGCCTCGGCCAGTCGCGACAGCACCGGCAGCTCGCCGTCGCCGCGCAGCCGGTCGACGACGGTCGGATCGACCCCGTCGAGGCCCAGGAACAGCAGTGCCGGCTTCCGTTCCGCCACGGCCCGGAACCGTGTCCGGTCTGCGCGACGGCGTCAAGGGGCGGGGCCACGGCTGTAGGGCGCGGGAGGGCGGGAGGGCGGGACTTGACGAGACCGTCGGGCGGGCAGACCCTGTGGGTCGTGGCCGAAGATGGAGGATCGCGGTCCGGATCGGACGGGCGAACGGCCGCCGCGCCGGCGCTCGACCTCGGCGCCTTGGCCGCCGTCTCCGAAACGCTGTTCTTCCCGCTGTACGCCCGCGCCGTCGAGAGCCGGCATCCGCGGACCGTGCTGCCCGATCCCGAGGCGGAACGCCTGACGCGGGCACTCGATCCGCACTTCGTTGCGTCTCCCAAGCTCCTGCACCGCAAGCTGGCCGCGCGCAAGCTGCCCGCCAAGCTGCCCCTCTCGCTCGCCATGCGCACGCGCTACTTCGACCGGGTGACCCGGGCGTTCCTGGAGGCCCACCCCGGCGGGAGCGTCGTCACGCTGGGCTGTGGGCTGTGCACGCGCCGGGCGCGGCTGGACAACGGCCGCGCCCTCTGGGTCGACCTGGACCTGCCCGCGGTGATGGCCCTGCGCCGGAACCTGATCGCGGAAAACCCCCGGGTGACGAGCATCGACCGGTCCGTGCTGGACCTCGCCTGGCTGGATGCCCTGCCGGCGGCACCAGGTGCGGCCCGGCTCTTCCTGGCCGAGGGCCTGTTCATGTACCTCCCGGCGGACGGCGTGCAGAGCCTGGTGCAGGCGCTCGCCGGGCGCTTCCCGGGTTCGGAGCTGGTCGCGGAAGTTTTTGCCAGGTCCTGGGTGCCGCGCATGGACTTCCGCTGGCTGCGCTGGAAGTTCCAGAAGCAGTTGTTCCTCGACCCCAGCGTGCGGTTCATCTCCGGCATTGCCGAGGGGCGGGAGCTGGAGGGCTGGGCTCCCGGCGTCCGTCTGCTGGAGGAGTGGACCTACTTCGACGACGACGAGCCGCGCCTGGGCCTGATGCGCCTGTTCGGCCGCATCCAGTCGTACCGCCGTCTGCAGTGGGCCGTCCGGCTCGCGCTTGGCCCGGCGGACCGATGATGGGAGGCCCCGACGGCGGGGGCCATCGTCCGCATTCGCATCCGATGCGGCTCCGGCCTCGGACTGCCGGTCGCATGCCGGGACCGAAACCGATCATCTGTCCGCAGCCGTGGAACGGGCCAGGGCCTGGGCCCGCGTGCCCGGAACGGTCTGCTCCTACGAGAATCTCATCTTTGGGGACCGTCGCGATGCTGTGGCCCGTGACCGACGTCATGCGGAGCAGGGTCGCCAACGGTTGGACCCGGACGCGGAAGTGATCGGTTTCGGCCGCGACGTGCGACTGGTATCGTATGGCGACTCAATGGAGAGCTGCTCTGGTTCGATGGGAGGGGAAGATGCGCTCGATAGGAGTTCAGCTCGCTGTGATGGGACTGGCGCTGCTCCTTCTCGGCGGGTGTTCCGGAGGGGAGACCGTGCTCGGCGAACGGGATGGCGGCACCGATGCCGACGCCGAGGATGTTGAACGAGACGAGGGCGGCGATGGGGGGGATTCGGAAGCCGCCGCCGACGCCTGCGTTCCGAACTGCGAGGGTCGGGAATGCGGGGACGATGGGTGCGGCGGAACCTGTCCGCCCGGTTGCAGCGATGGAGAGGTCTGTCGTACGCCTCCAGGCGAGTGCGTTGCGGCACGCGGGTGGGTCGAGGTACCGCCGCCGCCTCGCCCGTCGGGTGCCATGGCGTACGACTCGGGCCGCTCGGTGCTCGTGCTCTTCGGGGGCACGCCCGACGCCGGGGATTACCCGGCCGACACCTGGGAGTTCGACGGGACGACCTGGACCGAGGTCGCACCGACGGTCTCACCCTCGGGCAGATCGGGGGCCGCGATGGCCTACGACCGGACCCGAGGCGTCGTCGTGCTCTTCGGCGGTGTCGGAGCGGATGGTACGCTGGCGGACACCTGGGAGTACGACGGCACGAACTGGAGGGAGATCGTGACGACGGTTTCTCCCACCGGCCGGAGGGAATGCATGATGACGTGCGACGTGGACCGCGGTGTCGTCGTGCTGTTTGGCGGTATCGGAGCGGAAGGGATGCTGGCCGACACCTGGGAGTACGACGGCACGGACTGGTCCGAAATCTCCCCCACGACTTCGCCCCCTGCCCGGACCGACGGCGCGATGGTCTATGACGAGGCGCGCAGCGTCGTCATGCTCCTCGGCGGCCGAGGGGCTCACGATCTCAACGACGCGTGGGAGTACGACGGCACGACCTGGAGCCCTGTTGGCGTTCCGGTGGATGAGTCGCCCGGCCGGAGGGGCGCCGCGATGGCCTACGATTCGTCGCGCGGCGTCATCGTTCTTTTCGGTGGGTCGCATTTTGGTGGGTCGGGGGAGCTTTTCTATGGCGACACCTGGGAGTACGACGGCGCTGCGTGGACCCAGGTCGCAACGTCGCGCGAGCCTCCGGCGCGGTGTCACCACGCAATGTGGTT
>JAFGHH010000032.1 GCA_016930215.1 Deltaproteobacteria bacterium | reverse complement strand
CAGTTCGGCGCCGTTTCGGCCCTCCAGGCCCTCCAGAGCAACGCGCCGACCTCGCCGTTCTCCCCGTATTCCACGGCGCTCGGCAACGACCCGGTCAATGCCCGGGGCCACCTGATGGGCTCCGAGTACGGCGATGCCTACGGCGTCGGCGGCCTCGGGATGTTCGGCACCGGCGCCGGCGGCGGCGGCTCCAACATCTACGGATTCGGCCTCGGCGACGTCGGTCAGATGGGTCACGGCTACGGCACCGGCGACGGCGTCGGCTTCGGCCGCGGCGGCGGCCGGATGGGGCGCGGGCGCGACGGCAGTCGCTTCGGGCCCGACCTCTCCGGACGCACCGGCCGCGCCCCGGACCTGCGGCTCGGTGACGCGACCACCTTCGGTGGCCTCTCCAAGGAGGTCATCCGCCGCATCGTCGCCCAGCACCGCGGCCGCATCCGTCACTGCTACGAGGCTGCGTTGCGGTCCGCGCCCGAGCTGCAGGGCCGCGTGACGGTGAAGTTCGTCATCGCCCCGCAGGGCAACGTGCAGAGCGCCGAGCCGGCCGGCAACACCACCGGGGACGACACCCTGGGCCAGTGCATCACGGCCGTCGTCAAGCGCATGAGCTTCCCGCAAGCCGACGGCGTCACCGCCTGCACCTATCCGTTCATGCTGCAGATGGTCGGCGACGAGGGTGGCGGCGGCTAGACCGCCCGTTCCTTCCCTTCCCGCTCCGTTCCCCGCCCCGACAACCTACCCCGACGGTCCCGGCTCCGGACACCGGGAGCGGGCCGCTTCGCGGGCCCGGGAAGCGGCGCAAGGACGGGGGGTCCGGCCGACGGAATCCGTTTACACCAGGCTCGGTTATCCGGTATCATCGGCCCCCGCCGTTGGTGGCGGCTCCGGGGGTTGCGCCCGGCGGGAAACAGGAGGTTGGAGACCATGGAGCGCTTGCGTGGATTCGGGGTGGTGTGTCTTTGCGTCGTACTGCTCGGGGCGTGCGGCGGCAAGCGGGACGACTCGAACCGCCTGGTCAACCAGGCGCTCGAGAAGGCCAGCCTCAACGACCTTGCCGCGGCCAAGTCGAAGCTGCAGTTGGCCATCTCCGCCGACCCGGAGAACGCGGCCGCGTACCACACGCGGGCGGCGATCCTGTGCAAGGAGGGCCTGGTCCAGGACGCGATCTCCGACTTCGAGCGTTCGGTGGAGTTGGACAAGAACAATGCGACCTGGCGCTACGAGCTGGCGGGCAAGTACTGGGAAATCTACCAAGGCTCGGCCGGTTCGGCGGACCGCGACCAGTACCTGGCCAGGATCGAGGAGCAGATCTCGCGGGCGATCGAGCTCAACGGCACGTTGTCCGAGTACTTCCTGCTGCGTGCGCGCTGCCGCAAGGCGATGATGTCGTTCAAAGGTGCGGCCGAGGACTACCGCAAGGCCATCGACCTCGACCCCCTGGCCGTCGGTTCGTATCTCGAACTGGGCCGGCTGTACGGTCTGATGTGGAAGATCTTCTACCGCGACGACCTGTTCACGCTGGCCGAGCAGGCGTTGGGCACGACCGACCGGCTGGCCGAGCTTCCGGACCTGTCGGCCGACGGTCAGAGCCTGCTGCCCGACATGTCGTACGAGTTGGGGCAGTTGTATGCTTGGCGGGCCACGGTCGAGACCGACGAGGCGACGCAGAAGGGGTTCCGCGAGAAGTCGATCGCGAAGTATCAATCCATCGACGAGGAGTACAGCAACCGGCCGATGCTGCGGCTGCAGCTGGCGCAGGTCTTCCAGATGAACGGGGACATTCCCAAGGCGTGCACGGCGGCGCGCGAGGCGATCGCGGGCATCTCCGCGTCGGATCCCGAGCTGGCGACCCTGCGCAACTACGCGGTGCAGCTCGAACAGGAAGTCTGCGTGACATCGACGGGCTACGATCCCAACCGCTAGCGGCGCGGGGCGCGGCGGCGCGGGGCGCGGCGCGGGCCGTCGCTCCGCTTGTTTCCCGGGCGTGTTCGGCGAAGAGGGCGATAGGACATGGCGCAGAACCTTCGGTACGACGGATTTCGCAGCTGGCGGGAACTGGTCGAGCGGCTCGAGGTGCAGGCCGGGCAGGCGGAGGGCCCTGCGCGGGCGCAGCTCCTGCTGCGCACCGGCCTGCTGCGCGAGGCGCGCCTGGGCGAGCAGTCCGAGGCGAACAAGGCCTTCAAGGAGGCCTACCGCAGCGACAAGCAGTGCTACGACGCCCTGCGCGGCGCGCGGCGGCTGCTGCGGCTGCGCGGGAAGGTCGACGAGAAGCTGCTGCAGCTGTTCGAGATCGAGTTCAAGGCGCTGAAGAAGGCCCAGCGGGCCGCCGACGGGCCCGTCGTCCAGGCCGCGTCCGCCCACATCGACTACGGCTGGGCGCTCCTGATCCAGGGCAGCCCGGCCAAGGCCGTCGCCGAGTTCAAGCAGGCGCTGTACCACGCCCCGGACGACCTCGAGATCCAGGGGCTGGTCGAGGATTTCGCCGACGAGACCGACCCGGGTTCCCGCGTGGCCGACCTGCGGGCCGCGGCGGCGGCCTCCGCCGGGGAGCCGGCGAAGGCGGCGCGCCTCCTGCTGCGGGCCGCGGCCGTGGCCGTCGTCGCCGGAGCCGACGATTCCGCGCGCGCCGACCTCCTCCAGGCGGCCGCGCTCGACCCCGACGATGACACCGCTCTCCTGTACCTCGAAGCCCGCGCCCTCGGCAACGCCCCCTCGCCCGCCCAGCACGAGAAGCTGGCACGGGAGGTGATCGACCGCGCCGACGACGAGCGGACGCGTGGTCGCCTGGCCCACACCCTGGCCTGCCGCCTGTTGGCGCAGATCGACGACCCCGGCGCGGCCGTCCCGCTGCACGAGGTGGCGTTCGAGTTGCAGCCGGACGACGAGCGGACGTTCGAGTTCCTGCTCCTCCTGTACAAGGCGCGCGGCGAGAAGCAACGCGTGCGGGATCTCACCGCGCGCGCCGCCGCGGCCGCCGGAGCCGACGACGCCCGGGCGTACTACCTGGCGACGGGGGCGTGGGTGCTGGCGCGCGAGATGAACGGGGCGGAGCTGGTCGGACCGTTGGCGACGATGCTGGCCGAAGCGGCGCCGGGGCACCCGGCGCTGGCCGAGCTGGCCGCGGCCGGGGTGGCCGTCGAGAAGCAGGACGCACCTGCGGCCGCGTCCGTCGCCGCGGAGGCCCCCGCGGAGGCCCCCGCGGCCCCGGCCCCCGCGGCCCCGGCTCCCGCCGTCGCCGACAACCTGCTGGACCAGGACCTTCCCGCCGACCTTGCGACCCAGGCCGACGACGCCTCGGCGCTCGAGGCGAGCAGCGTCGACAAGGCCCTGGCCGCCTGGCGCAAGTTGCTCGACGCCGCGCCGCCTTCCCGGACCGTGATCGAGGGCATCCGGCGCGTCTGCCGACAGACCCGTCGGTGGAACTACCTGGTCGATGCGTTCAAGAAGACCATCGACAAGCTGCCGGAGACCGACGTCCCGGAGCGGACGCAATTGCTGTTCGAGCTGGCCGACACCTACCTCGAGGACATGGGCCAGAAGCCGTCGGCTCTGCAGCCGCTCCAGCAGGCCCACCAGCTCGACCCGTTGAACGTCGATGCGATCGACCGGCTGCTCGCGCTGTTCGACCAGCTCAACCGGCCGGCGGACCACGTCAAGCTGCTCGTGGCCAAGGCCGACGCGCTGGTCGATCCGGTGGCCAAGGTCGAGGTGCTGCTGCAGGTGGCCCAGCTGTACCAGGAAAAGTTCCGCAACGTCGGCGAGGCGATCAAGGCGTACCAGAAGGTGCTGGACGTCGAGCCGACGAACTTCGTGGCGGTCGCGGCCCTGAAGGAGATCTTCGAGCAGCGCAAGGACTGGGAGAGCTTCGTCAACCTGGCGCGGCGGGAGATCGAGGCGACGGACGACGTCCTGGCGCGGCTCGAGCGCACCGTGGCGCTGGCGCAGCTGGCGACGGAGAAGATCCGCAAGCCCGAGATCTGCATCCAGCTCTGGGAGCAGGCCCGCTCCTATGACGCCGCGAACGTCGATGCCCTCCAGGCCCTCGTGCCGCTCTACGAGCGCGCCAAGGAGTACGAGAAGCTGGCCGACGTGCTGCGCCAGCAGGTCGACCTCGTCGCGGACGCCGCGGCCCGCAAGGATGTCCTGCTCAAGCTCGGCCTGTTGTACGGCGACAAGGTCGCCGACGACGGCTCGTCGATCGGCATCTGGCGCCAGGTCATGGAGCTGGACCCGAACGACCGCCGCGCGCCGGAGCAGATCAAGAAGCGTTTCCTCGCGCTCCGCGCCTGGGACGAACTGGAGGGGTTCTACACGGAGACGAACGGGCGCTGGGACGAGCTGGTGCGCCTGGTCGAGAAGGAGGCGGGCGGCGCCGGGCTATCGACCGAGGAGAAGGTCGGCGCACAGATGAAGATCGCCCAGGTCTGGCTCGACAAGCTGCAGAAGGCCGACCGCGCCGCCGCGGCCTACCAGGAGGTGCTGAAGCTCGACGAGACGAATCGCGCGGCGGCCCAGGCCCTCGTGCCGTTGTACGAGCAGCTCGACCAGGCCGCCGCCCTGGCCCACGTGCTCGAGATCGTGCTCGGTCACCTCGAGGATCCGACCGAGAAGTACGCGACGATGGTCCGCATCGGTGCGTTGCTCGGCGATACGCTGCAGGACGCCGGGCAAGCCTTCGCCTGGTACGCGCGCGCCTTCGAGCTCGACCCGACGCAGCCGGAGCTGCACGAGGCGTTGGAGCGCGTGGCGGGCCAGGCCGGCAAGGTCGAGACGCTCGTCGGGCTGTTCCGCGGAGCGCTCAAGGGCGGTCAGGTCGTCGACCAGCTGGCGATGCGTCAGCGCACCGCCCGGCTCTTGGACGAGGGGCTGGGACGTCCCGAAGAGGCCTTGAAGGACTGGGAGGAGGTGCTTCAGGGCGACCCGACGAACGCCGACGCGTTGCTGGCGATCGAGCGTCTGTACACGCAGATGGGCCGCTTCCAGGACCTGCTGGAAATCCTCGACAAGCGCCGGGGCATCGCCGCCTCGGCCGAGGAGGAGAACCAGATCCTCGTGCACATCGCCCGCGTCTGGGAGGAGGCGCTCAACAACCGCGACGAGGCGATCAACGTCTACCGCCAGGTGCTCGACGCCCGCGGCGACGACCCGGAGATCCTTCGCGCGTTGCAGCGGCTCTACGAGGACGCGGAGCGGTGGGCCGACCTGCTCGAGATGGTGGAGCGCCAGCGGATGCTGGCCGCTCCGGGCACGCCCGAGTACCGGGACCTGGTGTTCCGCGTCGCCCAGATCTGCCAGACGCGGCTGGGCGATCTCGGCCGGGCCGTCGAGGGATATCGTTCGATCCTCGAGGAGGACCCGGGGTTCCAGCCCGCGGTCGATGCCCTGGAGCCGGCCCTGGCCGACGCCGAGCATCGGGCGGAGGTCGCCGGCCTGTTGGCGGGGATCTTCGAGCAGCGGGAGGACTGGCCGAACCTGGTCCGCGTGACCGAGGTGCTGGCCGACGTCGCCGACCTCGCCGACGAGAAGATCGGCCACCTGCGGCGCATCGCCGAGATCCAGGTCCAGCGCCTCGCGCAGCCCGACCGGGCCTTCGAGACGCACCAGCGGGCGTTGCGCCTCTCGCCGCAGGACGAGCAGGTGCTGGTGGACATCGAGCAGCTCGCCTCGCTGCTCGACGCCTGGCCGACGGTGACTCGGCTGCTGGTCGAAGTGGTGGAGGCGGTCGAGGAGCGGGAGGTGCGGCTGCGCCTGTGGCTCAAGGTGGCCACGATCCGCGAGAACTTCCTCTCCGACCCGAAGGGCGCCACGCTGGCCTACCAGAAGGCGCTCGAAGCCGACGGCACCGCCCTCGACGCCCTCGACGCCCTCGAGCGGTTGTTCGAGTCGGAGGAGCGGCACGAGGAGCTGCAGGACATCTACCGCCGTCGCGTCTCGATCGAGGTCGATCCCGGACGCAAGGAGTTCTACTACGCCCAGATGGCGTTCATCCACGACGAAATCCTCGGTCGGTCCGACGACGCCATCGCCTGCTACCGCGACATCCTCGCGTTCGACCCGAGCAACGACAAGGCCTTGCGCGCCCTCGAGCTGCTGTATCGGCGGCTCGAGCGATGGGCCGAGCTGGCCGACGTGTTCGGCCGGTTGCTGGAGAAGGCGGAGACGCCCGAGGAGGGGACGGCGCTCAAGCTGCAGCTGGCCGAGCTGCGTTACCGGCAGATGAAGGAGGTCGATGTCGCGATCGACCTCTACCGCGAGATCCTCGAGGCGGACGCGCACCAGGGCGAGGCCGTGCGCGCGCTCGAGCAGATCCTGGCGCAGCCCGACTTCGAGCTGACGGTGGCGCGCACGCTGGAGCCGGTGTACCGCGAGCTGCAGGACTTCCCGAAGCTGATCGCCGTGCAGGAGATCCTGGTCAAGCACGCCGAGACGGCGCACGAGAAGGTGGACCTGCTGCACCAGGTCGCCCAGCTGCACGAGGTGGCCGGGGACAACCCCGAGGAGGCGCTCAACGTCTACGCGCGGGCACTGCACGAGGACCCGGCGGACGAGCCGACCCTGGAGCACATCGAGCGGCTGGCGCGGGTGCTGGGGCGGCCGGAACGGCTGGTCCTGGCGATCGAGCAGGAGGTCGGGCGCGTCGAGGATCTCGATCTGCTGGTGCGGCTGCACGCCCGGGCCGCGGAGATGGCCGAGCGCGAGATGGGGGACCTCGACCGCGCGATCCAGCACCACCGCGCGGTGTTGGCCAAGGACCCCTCGAGCATGGACGCATTGGCGTCGCTCGAGCGGATCTACGCCACGACCGAGCGCTACGAAGACCTGGCGCTGGTCTATCTGAAGAAGGCCGAGGTGGTGCAGGACCCGGCGGAGGTCAAGGAGCAGTTCTTCCAGGCCGGCCGCATCTACGAGGAAATCCTGGACCGCCGGGACCGCGCGATCGCCGTCTTCCTGTCGCTCCACGAGTTCGACCCCGAGGACATGGCGGCGATCGACAAGCTGATCCTGCTGTACATGACCGGCCAGTCCTGGAACGAGCTGCTGGCGCTGTACGAGAAGAAGAGCGACCTGGTCGGCGACCTCGAGGAGAAGAAGCGCATCCTGCTCGAGATGGGCGCGGTGTTCCGCCTCGAGGTCAAGGACCAGCAGCGCGCGATCGACACCTACAAGCGCATCCTCGAGCTCGATCCGCTGGACGTCCAGGCCATCGCGCAGCTCGACGAGTTGTACGAGGAGACCGAGTCCTGGCACGAGCTGCTGCACATCCTGGAGCGCGAGTCGGACATCGCCACCGACCCGAACGACGTGCTGGCCTATCGTTTCCGCGCCGGCCGCATCTGGGAACAGCGGCTGGACAACGTCCCGCGCGCGATCGAACTGTATCGCGGCGTGCTCGACGCCAATCCCGAGCACCAGCCGGCCATCGGGGCGCTCGAGGCGCTGATGACGGCCGGCAAGGAGGCGCTCTCCGCCGCGGCGGTCCTCGGGCCGCTGTACGAGCAGGCCGGCGAGTGGCGCAAGCTGATCGCGACGTACGAGGTGGAGATCGCCCAGTCCGACGACGCGTTCGGCAAGGTCGAGCTGCTGCACAAGGTGGCGGAGCTGTACGAGCGCCCGGACCGGCTGAACGAGCCCGAGAATGCGTTCAGCGCGTACGCCAAGGCGTTCCGCATCGACCCGCTCAACGAGCTGTCGCTCGAGTCCCTCGAGCGCATCGCCTCGATGCTGGAGCTGTGGGCGAAGCTGTCGGCGCTCTACGACGAGGGCGTGGCGTCCGCCGCCGAGCCGGACCTCAAGGTCGCGCTCGGACTCCGGGCCGCCCGCGTCTACGAGGAGGAGGAAAGCAAGCCCGTGGACGCGATCCTGCGCCTCCGCGGCGTGCTCGAGGTCGATCCCGAGAACAACGCGGCGTTGCGCGGCCTCGATCGGCTGTACCGCGCGACCGCGGCCTGGCGCGAGCTGGTGGAGATCCTGCCGCGCGAGGAGGGGATCGCCGAGAACGAGGACGAGGCCCTGATGTTCAAGTTCGACCGTGGACAGGTGCTGCAGCAGGAGCTGCAGGACGTGTCCGGGGCGATCACGGCCTACCGCGAGATCCTCGACATCAACCCGCAGCACGCCGCCACCCGCGCCTCGCTCGAGCTGCTGTACGCCGAGGGCGCGCAACAGATGGAGATCGCCGGCATCCTCGAACCGATCTACCAGGCCGGCGACGAATGGGAGCGGTTGGCCAGGCTGCTGGAGCACAAGGTCGAGCTGTACGAGGAGCCCGTCGAGCGGATCGAGGTGATCCAGCGGATCGCCGAGCTGTACGAGAACCGGCTCGGGGCACCCGAATCCGCGTTCCAGTGGCTGGGACGCGGACTCCTGCTGGCCCCGGACGACGACCGGACGGCCGACGAGCTGGACCGGCTGGCCCCGACCCTGATGACCGGCTGGGAGGACCTGGCGCGGATCTACGCCCAGATCCTGACCACCGTCGAAGCCGGGGACATCAAGCTGCGCGCCGGCAAGAAGCTGGCGTACATCTACGAAGAGCAGATCGGCGATGCCGAGCGGACACAGCAGGTGTGGGAACACCTGCTCGAGGTCGATGGTCACGACCCCGACGTCCTCGTCGCCCTCGACCGGATCTACTCCGCCACCCTGGGATGGGAGCGCCTGTCCGAGATCCTCAAACGGCGCGTCGAGGTCGAGGGGTCGCGGGACGAGCAGGTCGAGATCCTGACCCGCCTGGGTCGCCTGCATCTGGCGGACCTCGGCGACATGGCGGGGTCCGAGGTCGCGTTCCGACGGATCATCGACCAGCTCGGCACGGCCCACCTGCCCGCCCTCGAAGGGCTGGAGCAG
This sequence comes from Deltaproteobacteria bacterium, assembly GCA_016930215.1. Taxonomy (GTDB): domain Bacteria; phylum Myxococcota_A; class Polyangia; order DRWM01; family JAAZOP01; genus JAAZOP01. Next base: position 32,909 of record JAFGHH010000032.1, on the reverse strand, counting down.
ATCTACGGGCAGACCGGCGAGTGGCCGAAGCTGTACGAGGTGTACCGCAAGCAGGCCGACGCGGTGCTCGGCGAGGCCGCGCAATCCGAGGTCTTCGCCAAGATGGCGCTCCTGGCCGCGGACGCGTTGGAGAAGCCCGACGAGGCGGTGGCGCTGTGGCAGCGCGTGCTGGACATTCGCGGCGAGGAGCCGGAGCCGTTGCGCAACCTGATCGGGCTCTACGAACAGCTCGGGCGCTGGGACGATGTCGGCCAGACGGTCGACCGCCTGGTGAACATCGTCGATGACGAGCAGGAACGTTCCGCCCTGTACCTCAAGGTGGGCGACATCCGTCACCAGCAGCTCGGCCGTCCCCTCGAGGCCCTGGACGCATACCAGCAGGCGTTGGACCTCGATTCGATGAACGTCATGGCCCTGCGGCGCAAGGCGACGATCCACGCCGAGAGCGAAGCGTGGGAAGACCTGATCGAGACGCTGCAACGCCTGGTCGATGTCGGCGAAGGACAACTGGCTCCCGAGGAGCTGGCCGAGACCTACGCACAGATGGGCACGGTCCTGGCCGAACGTCTCGAGCGGACCTACGAGGCGATCGACGCCTGGCGCAAGGTGCTCGTGCACGCGCCGCGCGACCCGCAGGCTCTCGACCGGCTCGAGGCGCTGCTCAAGCGGGAGGAGCGCTGGCAGGAGGTGGTCGAGGTGCTCGAGCAGCGCGTGGAGCTGCTCGGCACGGCCGAGGAGCAGATCGCGCTGTGGCGCGAGGTCGCGGACCTCTGGAAGGACCGCATCGGCGAGCGCAACGGCTCGACCACGGCCCTCGAGGCGATCCTGGCGTTGCAGCCGGACCACGAACCCACGTTCCTCGAGCTGGAGCAGGCGTACACGGACTACGAGCGGTGGGACGAGCTGGTGGCGCTGTACGGCCGCAAGTACCAGCTGCTCGAGGGTCATCCGGCCCAGCGAGCCATCGTGCTGACCAAGATCGGCCGCATCTACCTCGACAAGAAGCACGACGAGGTCTCGGCGTACGGCGTGTACAAGGCCGCCTACCTCGAGGACTTCAACAACCTCCAGATCGCGGCGGAGCTGGAACGCGTGGCCAACGCGGCCCAGTCGTGGGACGACCTGCTGGCGACGTTGAGCGCGAAGATCGCAGAGCTGGGACCGTCGCGGCCGGCCATCCCGCTGTACCTCGCCGCCGGCCGCTGGTACGCCCGGCAGCTCAAGCGGCTCGACTACGCGATCCAGATCTACGCCACCGTGCTGGGCAAGATCGACTCGGCGAACGTCGATGCCCTGCTGTTCCTCGCCGACGCCTACCGCGACATGAAGCAATGGCCGGCGCTCGTCCAGACGCTGACGCGTTGCATCGAGGTCGTCGACGACAAGCAGCGCAAGAAGGAGATCTACGTCCAGCTCGGCCAGACCCAGGAGGAGATCCTCAACGACGAGCACGAGGCGATGGCGGCCTACCGCGCCGCAATCGACATCGACGCCGACCATCCCGTGGCCCTCGCCGCACTCGACCGGCTCTACCGCCACGCCGAGCGCTGGGAGGACCTGGTGCCGATCGTGGAGCGCCGGATCGGCATCGAGCAGGACGAGACCCTGCTGATCGAGCTCAAGCTCGATCTGGCCGAGCTGTTCGAGGACCGGCTCGGGCGCGACGATCACGCAATCAAGGTCTATCGCGACGTCCTGGACCGCGACGGCAGCAACGAACGGGCCCTCAAGGGACTGGAACGGCTGTACGCCCGCAGCGAGCGCTGGCAGGACCTGCTCGACATCCTCGAGCTCGAACTGGACCACGCCGAGAGCGAGCGCGAACGCCTGACGCTCTTGGAGCGCATGGCGGCGATGCTCGAGGAGGAGTTCCTGCGGCACGAGGACGCCGCGGCCCGCCTGGAGCAGGTACTCGAGATCGACCCGCGCAGCGAGAACGCGCTGACGGGACTCGAGCGGCTGTACCGCCAGCTGCAGCGCTGGGAGGAGCTGGCGACGACCTACGGCCGTCACGTCGACGCCGTGGTCGAGCGACCGCTGAAGATCCAGCACCTCAAGAGCCAGGCCGATGTGTTCCTGACCAACCTCGCCGACCCGGACCGCGCGGTCGAGTCGCTGCGCCAGGTCCTGGACCACGACCCCGACGACGGCGAGGCCCTCGACCACCTCGCCGCCCTGCTCGACCAGCGGGGGGACGCCGCCGGCTCGCTGGAGATGCTCGAACGGCTGGCCGGGGTGGCGACGACCGATCCGTTGCAGCAGGTCGATATCCTGACCCGCGTCGGCACCGTGCTCGAGAAGCAGCTCAACGACCGGGCCGGGGCGATCATCCGCTTCGAGCAGGCGCTGGCGATCGTGCCCGAACACCTGACCGCCCTGACCGCCCTGCGCGAGATCTACGTCGACAACCAGGAATGGGTGCTGTCCGCCCGGATTCTCGACCGGGAGCAGGAAGCGACGCCGAGCGAGCGACAGCGCAGCCGCGTGCTGACGCTGCGCGGGCAGATCCTGCAGCAGCAGCTGAACAACGAGGCCGAGGCGGTGTCGTGCTTCGAGCAATCGCTGCAGCTCGACCCCGAGAACGACGAGGCGGGCGAGCCGCTGGTGGCGATCTACATGCGCGACCAGCAGTACGACAAGGCCGACCCCGTCCTGGACATGCTCCTGCGCCGCTTCCAGGGCAAGCGCACGGCCCAGGAACTGCGGCCCCTGCACATGGCCTCGGCCGAGGCCGCCGAGGCGCTCGGCAACACCGACAAGGCGTTGCGCGAGCTGCGCGTGGCGTACCAGGCCGACCCGAGCGACCTGGAGGTGATCCGGCGCACGGCCAACGTGCACTACAAGCGCAAGGAGTGGGACGGCTCGTTCAAGTTCTACCAGATGATCCTGGTCCAGCACATGGACAAGCTCGCCGCCGGCGAGAAGGTCGAGATCTACTTCCGCCTCGGCAACATCAAGATGGCCGTCAAGGAGGTCCGCAAGGCCCTCAACATGTACGAGAAGGCCCTGGACCTCGACCCCAACCACCGCACGACGCTCGACGCGCTCGTCGCCCTGTTCGAGGGCCAGCGCGACTTCGAGCAGGTGATCCATTTCAAGAAGCAGAAGGCGGAGACCGCGCCCGACGACGAGAAGTTCCAGCTGCTCGATGAGATCGGCGACATCTGGCGCGAGAAGCTCAACAACATCCACAAGGCCATCCAGAGCTACGTCGACGCGCTGGGGGTGAAGGCCGACGACCGGCTGGTGCTGGTCAAGCTGCTCAAGCTGTACACCGAGACCAAGCAGTGGCCGAAGGCGATCGAGGTCGCCCAGCGCGTGGTGCTGCAGGAGACCGAGCCCAAGCGCCTCGCGGCCTACTACCAGCTGATCGCCACGACCTACCGCGACGAGATCAAGGACACCGACAAGGCGATCGATTTCTTCGACAAGGCCCTGGACGCCGATGCCGAGAACCTGAAGAACTTCGAGGCGATCGAGAAGATCCTGACGCCGCGACGCGACTGGAAGGCGCTCGAGCGCGCCTATCGTCGGATGATCAAGCGGCTTCCGGAAACCGGCAAGGAACTGCTCAAGGAGACCTTCCTGCACAACCTGGGCGAGATCGCCCGCACGCGGCTGAAGAACTTCGAGCTGGCGGCGGAGTGTTTCCGGCTGGCCTCCGACATCAACCCGGACAACCGGATGCGGCACGAGATCCTGGCCGAGCTGTACGTGATGATGCCGGGCCGGTGGGAAGACGCGGTGCAGGAACACCAAGCGTTGCTGCGGCAGGATCCGAAGCGGGTCGAGTCGTACCGTGCGCTGCGGCGCATCTACCAGGACGCGGGCAAGGCGGACGAGACCTGGTGTCTGTGCGCGGCGTTGACGTTCCTGAACAAGGCCGAGGCCAACGAGAAGCAGTTCTTCGAGCAGTACCGGCCGAAGAGCCCGCCGGCGGTCCGCGGCACGGTGGGCACCGAGTCGTGGTACAAGTACCTCTACCACCACGAGGAGAACGTCTACGTTTCGAAGATCTTCGAGTCGATCACGCCGGCCGTACGACAGGGGATGGTCACTTCGACCAAGGCCTTCGGCCTGCGGCGCAAGGACCTGCAGGACCCGGCCACCAGCCAGCTGGCGCTGGCCAAGTCGCTGCGGGACGCGGCGATCGGCCTGGGGCTGCCGTTGCCGGAGCTGTACGTGGTTCCGGAGCAGCCGGGCGGGCTGACCTTCGCCTTCACCGAGCCGCCCGCGTCGGTGGCCGGCGCCGACTACCTCAGCGGGGTGTCGCCGATGGAGCTGCGCTTCGTGACGGCCAAGCACCTCTCCTCGTACCGGCGGGAGCACTACCTCCAGTACCTGCTGCACACGACGGCGGGACAGATGCAGGTCTCGCTGACGCAGGTGTTGCTGATGTACCTGTACGCCGCGGTCAAGCTCGGCATGCCGGACGCGGAGGTCCCGACGAACGACGCGGTGATGCAGGTCGCCAAGCACCTGCAGCAGCACACGATGCCGCAGGACCGCGAGATGCTGCACGCAGCGGCCATCCGCTTCCTGGACAACCCGGTGAAGAACATCAAGCCGTGGATGATCGCGGCCGACCTGACGGGCGACCGGGCGGGGCTGCTCCTGTGCGGCGACCTGCCCACGGCGGCGAAGATGATGACCCGCGTGCCGTCGCTGGTGACCGACCTGACCCCGACCCAGCGGGTGACCGAGCTGTGTGTTTTTGCCATCTCCGACGGCTACTTCCGCCTGCGCAAGGAGCTCGGGATCTCGCTCGGCACCGGTTGAGCCGGGTTGAAGCAATCGGCCTGTGGGCCGGTCCAAGTCTCGCCCAAACGGCACGGGGTCCCGGCCGCGGTGCCGGCTCCCGTCGGGAAGGAGAAACGGTGATGCGAACCACGAGCGGGCTTCTCGTTCTCGTTGCCGCCCTGCTTTGCGGGCCGGCGGCCGCACAGATCGTCGTCCAGGGAACGCCCACGCCGCCGCCCCCAGTCGTCGTCGGCGGCCAGCCCGTTGCGGCCCCGGTCGCCCGGCCGGTCATCGAGCGCATCGAGCCGACGTCGGGACCGAGCGGCACCACGGTGACGATCGTCGGGCGCAACTTCATGGACGTCCAACAGGTGTTCTTCGCCGGCCAGAACCTGGCGATCCAGTCGGTGGTGCCCACCCGCATCACCGTCGTCGTCCCCGCGAACGCCCGCTCCGGCCGGTTCACGGTCCAGGGGACGGGCGGCACGGCGGAGTCGTCGCAGTCGTTCAACGTCGTGCAACCGCCGCCGCCGCCCACGATCACCGGCTTCGCGCCGGCCGCCGGCGTGACGGGGACCGATGTCGCGATCGAGGGCAGCGGCTTCTCCCTGCGCATCTACGAGAACCGGATCAGCCTCAACGGCCTGGTGCTCCCGGTCCGGACCGCATCAACCACCCGTCTGACGGTCACGATCCCCGAAGGGGCGCAGGACGGCGTGTTCCTGCTCGATGTCGCCAACGCCGGCCAGGCGGTCGCCGCGACGGCCTTCGACGTGCTCGAACCGCTTCGCATCGACCGCCTCGAGCCGCCGTTCGGCCCCGTCGGCGCCCAGGTCCGTCTCCTCGGCTCGGGCTTCGACCCGACGATCGACGGCAACACCGTCAAGCTCGGCGACAAGCGCTGCTCCGTGCGCTCGGCGACGTCCGCCGAGCTGCTCGTAGAGGTTCCGTCCCGCGCCGAGACGGGGTCGTTCGTGGTCGCCGTGCGCAACCGCGGCGAGCTGGCCTCGCCCGAATTCCGCGTGATCTACCCGCCGGTGATCCGCTCGGTGCACCCGCGCGCCGGCCTCCCGGGCAGCGAGGTCGCACTCAGGGGCGAACACCTCGGGCAGACGCCGAACGACGTCCAGGCATCGATCAGCGGCGTGGCGGCGCAGGTGGTCTTCGTGACGCCGACCGAGGTGCGGGTGCGCGTTCCCGAGAACGCGGGCTCCGGGGTGATCCAGCTGACCGTGCGGGACGCGGGCCTGGTGTCGGCGCCCCAGCCGTTCGAGGTCTGGGCGCCGCCGGCGGTGACCTCGCTCAGCCCGTCGCGTGCCGCCCCCGGCTCGCTCGTGACGGTCCTCGGCCGCGGGTTCCTGACCCGCCGCGGCCACACCACGGCCACCGTCAACGGCGTGTCGGCCGTCGTGCGGTCCGTCGGTGAGACCGAACTGTCGCTCGAGGTTCCCGCGGGGGCCACGACCGGCCGCGTGACGATTGCGGTCCGTGGCCGCGGCGAGGCCCAGTCGCCGGCGGACCTCGTGGTCGTCCAACCGCCGCGCATCTCCTCCGTCTCGCCGTCGGCCGCGGTCCCGGGCGAGAACCTCACGCTCCACGGCGAGAACTTCGGCGCGGGGATCGCGGACGTCACCGTGACCTACGGCGATTCCACCGTCCCGCTCGAGATCCGATCCTGGTCGAGCACGGCGATCGTCGTCGCCGCGCCGGCCGGGACGGGCTCCGCACGGTTCCGCGTGGTCGTCCGCAACCTGGGCGAGGCGCAGAGCGCGGCGTACCGGCCCGGCCGGCCGGTCGTGCAGGCGGTGCCCGTGGCGCCGCCGACGACCGTGGTGCCGTCCACCCCCGCGCCGGTGCCGCCCCGGGCGGTGCCCGTGCCGCCCCGTACCGTGCCGGTGCCCGTGGCACCGCCCCCGCCCCTGGTCGTGTACTGAGCCGAGCGCGCCGCGCTCACGCGCCGATCCAGAGCAGTCCGCCCCAGGCCGCCAGCAACACGACGCCCAGCACGGTCCACAGCGGCGTGCGGTCCGGCGGCGGGTCGGCGGCCGGCGCCCGCGCCGCGAGCGCCGGCACGACGGCGCCGAACACGAGCAGCGTCACGGCGGCCCAGGCGGCGAGCAGCAGCACCGCCTTGGCTCGCACCGGGTCGCCTTCGGCCAAGCTGGCATCGAGCAGGGACGGGTCCAGCAGGGCGCGGGCCGGGAGGGCCAACCACAGCGCGGTCAGGAGCAGGGCGGCGATCCGGACGTCCCGGGCGCCGCGACGTGGCCGCTGATCGAGGGGCAGGAGGTCGCCCGTGCGCGGCGGTCGCGCCAGCGCCGTCCGGCGCGCCTGGACGACGGCGACGAGGCAGCCGGCGAGCGCCGTACCCGCGAGCGCTTGGACCCAGGGCGAGGCGAGCAACGGCAGGGCGTCCCGGCCGAAGACGAACGGCGGGATCAACGTCACGGGCAGCACCAGACACAGGAACAGGGCGCCGGCATCCGGGCTGCGTCGCAGGCTGAGCAGGCCGGTGAGCAACGTGAGCAGGGCGAGCCCGCACCAGACCCAGGCGACGAAGCCCCCGGCAAGCGCGGGGAGCAGTCCGAGAAGGATCCACAGTTGGAGTCCGCAGACGGCGGCGACGGCGAGCCACATCGTCCGGCACATACCACAGGCCACGGGACGGCGCTACAGTCAACCCTCCGATTCGCAAGGCGAATTTCGGCGCGCCCGCCCGGTCCTTGCACCTTGACAGCGGCGGGGGGCTAGCGTATGCCCGGAGCGATGATCGATTTCCCCGGTGGGCGGGAAGACGTGCTCCAGCCGCGCGAGCGTGTCGTGATTATCACCGGGAACTACGGGAGCGGGAAGACGGAGGTCGCGGTCAACTGGACGCTGTCGCTGGCGCGCCTCGGTGTCGCGCCGTTGGCAATCGCGGATCTGGACCTCGTGAATCCGTACTTCCGCTGTCGCGAGGCTGCTGCACTGATGGAGCGTCACGGCATCCAGGTCATCGCGCCGCGGGGCGAACAGTTCCACTCGGAGCTGCCGATCGTCCTGCCCGAGATCAAGGGACAGCTGCGGCGCGACCAAGGCGTCGTCGTGCTCGACGTGGGCGGCGACGACGTCGGCGCCCGTGTCCTGCATTCGTTCGCGGGGTCGATCGGCGCGCACGAGATGCTGCAGGTCGTCAACGCGTACCGGCCGTTCACGGACACGGTGGACGGCTGCGTGCGGATCCAGGAGGAGATCGAAGCGGCGAGCGGTCTGGTGACGACGGGAATCATCAGCAACGCCCACCTGATGGACGACACGGACGTGGACGTGATCGTTCGCGGAGCAGAGCTGGCGGTCCGGGTGGCAGAGCGGCGGGGCCTGACGTTCCGGTTCCTGACCGCGATGCGGCCGCTGGCGGCCGCCGCGGCGGAGCGAACGGGGCTCCCCGTCCTGGTGCTCGACCGCTGGATGGTGCCGCCGTGGAAGGCGAAGCCGCGAGAGGTCGGTCCGTTGTTCAAGGTTTGAGGGGGCCGCGAGCGGGGGCCGCGAGGAGAGAACGATGCCGAGGGTGCAAGTCGATCGGGACCGCTGCAAGGGCTGCGAGCTGTGCGTGCAGGCCTGCCCGCAGAAGGTGCTGGCCATCTCGTCGCGGATCAACTTCAAGGGATACTTCCCGGCCGAACCGCGCCGGCCCGAGTTGTGCCTGGGGTGCAGGATCTGTGCGATCACCTGCCCGGACGTCGCGATCGAGATCGCCGTCCACGGGTGCCGGTACAACTTTTTCGACTACTGAGCGTCGCCCGAGGGCGCGGTTCGGAGGCACCGGATGGCCAAGAAACTGATGAAGGGCAACGAAGCGATCGGGGAGGCCGCGATCGTCGCGGGCGCGCAGGCGTACTTCTGCTACCCGATCACGCCGCAGACCGAGGTGGCGGAGTACCTGGCGAAGCGCATGCCGGAGGTCGGTGGGGTGTTCGTGCAGGCCGAAAGCGAGCTGGCGGCGAGCCAGATGATCTTCGGCGCCGCGGCCGCCGGCGCCCGCGCGTTCACCACGTCGTCCAGCCCCGGGATCAGCCTGATGGGCGAGGCGATGAGCTACATCGCGGCCGCGGAGCTCCCGGCGGTCTTCATCAACATCATCCGCTGCGGCCCGGGCCTCGGCGGAATCCTCCCCTCCCAGGGCGACTACCTGCAAGCGACCAAGGGCGGGGGCCACGGCGACTACCGCTTCCTCGTCCTGGCCCCCTCGACGGTGCAGGAGACCGTCGATCTCACGATCGAGGCTTTCCGCCTGGCCGACAAGTACCGCAACCCGGTCCTCCTGATCGGCGACGGCCTGATCGGCCAGATGATGGAGCCGGTGGACTTCGAGGGTCGGGGCGCCCCGCCGACGCTCGACACGTCCGCCTGGGCCACCACCGGCTGCGTGGGGCGCGAGCCCCATATCGTCAAGACCCTCTTCCTCGACCCCAACGAGCTGGAGCGCCGCAACCGCAAGATGCGGGACAAGTACGAGCAGATGAAGCGCGAGGAGGTGCGGTTCGAGGCGTACCTTTGCGACGACGCGCCGGAGCTGTTGGTGGCGGCCTACGGCACCACGGCCCGGGTCGTCCGCACGGCGATCGACCGCCTGCGCGAGGACGGGGTGAAAGTCGGGATGTTCCGCCCGATCTCGGTCTTCCCGTTCCCGGACGAACCCGTGCGGCAGCTCGCCTTCCAGCCGTCGGTCAGGAGCGTGCTGGTCGTTGAAATGAGCATGGGGCAGATGCTGGAGGACGTGGAGCGGGCGCTGCAGGGCCGGCGGCCGATCCACTTCTACGGCCGTGGGGGCGGGAACGTCCCGGCGCCCGAGGAACTGGTCCGCGAGTGCCGGCGGCTCCTCGGCAACGGGCAGGGAGGCCGGCCATGAGCGAGCCGACGACGATCTTCAAGCGACCCGCATCGATGCGCGACGCCTTCACGCACTACTGCCCCGGCTGCACCCACGGCGTGATCCACCGCCTGATCGCCGAGACGCTGGACGAGCTCGGGCTGCGCGAACGGACGATCGGCATCGCTCCCGTCGGCTGCTCGGTCCTCGCCTACAACTACTTCTACTGCGACTTCCAGGAGGCGGCCCACGGGCGCGCCCCCGCCCTGGCCACCGGCATCAAGCGCGTGTTGCCGGACCGCATCGTCTTCACCTACCAGGGCGACGGCGACCTGGCCTCGATCGGCACCGCGGAGATCCTCCACGCCGCCAACCGCGGCGAGAAGTTCACGACGGTCTTCGTCAACAACGCGGTCTACGGCATGACCGGCGGCCAGATGGCCCCGACCACGATGCCGAACCAGGTCACCACCACCTGCCCGCGCGGGCGCGACGTGAACCTCGCCGGCTGGCCGTTCCCCGTGGCCGACGTCCTGGCGCAGCTGCGCACCCCGGCCTACGTCGAACGCGTCGCCGTGCACACGCCCCGGCACATCATCAACGCCAAGCGCGCAATCAAGCAGGCCTTCCGCTACCAGATGGAAGGCCGCTGCTACTCGTTCATCGAGGTGCTCTCGACCTGCCCGACGAACTGGGGCAAGACGCCGGCCGAGGCCTGCAAGTGGCTGGACGAGGTGATGGTCCCGTACTTCAAGCTCGGGCTGAAGAAGTCGCCCGACCGTCCGCCGGTGGAGTGAGGAGGGGACGATGCAGCGCGAGGTGACGTTCGCGGGCTTCGGCGGCCAGGGAATCATGACCGCCGGCAAGCTGCTGGCCCTGGCCGGGATGGCCGAGGGGAAGGAAGTGGCCTGGATCCCCTCCTACGGACCCGAGATGCGGGGCGGCACGGCGTACTGCACCGTGGTGATCGCCGACCGGCTGATCGGGTCGCCGATCGTCAACGATCCGGAGAACGTCTTCGTCTTCAACCGCCCGAGCCTCGACAAGTTCGGCCCGCGCGTTCGTCCGGGCGGCGTGCTCCTGATCAACAGCTCGTTGATCGACGTCCTGTCGGAGCGCAAGGACATCGAGCAGACCTGCGTACCGTGCAACGACATCGCGAATGCGCTCAAGAACGGCCGCTCGATCAACCTCGTCGGCCTCGGCGCTTTCGTCGCCCGCACGACGATGGTCTCCCTCGAAACCCAGCGTGCCGTCCTGCACAAGGAGTTCGGCAAGAAGGGGAAGGAGAGTGTCCTGCAGGCCGCGACGGAGGTGTTCGAGGCGGGGGTCCGGGCGGTCCTGGAGGGACAAGGGGCCAAGACGCCATGAATGCGACGGCGGAACCGACCTGTGATCTGACACGGATGGATCCGATCCTGGCCCGCTACCCGGCCGAGCGCCGCTCGCTGGTGATGGTGCTCCAGGACGTGCAGAAGACCTACCAGTACCTCCCGCGGCCCGCCCTCGAGCGGGTGGCCGAGGCGCTGGGCGTACCCCGGTCCCACGTGTTCCACCTGGCAACCTTCTACAAGGCCTTCAGCCTCAAACCGCGTGGCCGCCACATCTGCACGGTGTGCATGGGCACGGCCTGCCACGTCCGCGGCGCCCTGCGGCTCGTGGAGCACGTCGAGCGGCGGGCGGGCCTGAAGGCCGGCGAGACCACGCCGGACCTCGAACTGACGCTGGAAACGGTCAACTGCGTCGGCGCCTGCGCCCTCGGCCCGGTGGTGATCGTGGACGGCGAGTACGTCGGCTCGGCCACCACCACCAAGGTCGACAAGGCGCTCAAGGGGATCGTCAAGGGGGCCGTCGAGGAGCAGGAAGCATGACCAGACGGATCACGGACGCCGCCCACCTCGAGCGGCTCCGAACGGAGTTGCAGGCCGCGCGCGATCCGGAGCGCAAGGCGGTGGCGGTCTGCGCGGGGACCGGCTGCGTGGCCTACGGTTCGCGCAAGCTGACCGCGGCCTTCCGCGAGGCGGTCGCGGCGCGCAAGCTCGACGTCGAGGTGCGGGCCACGGGTTGCCACGGCTTCTGCGAACGCGGGCCGCTGGTCGTCGTCTTCCCCGCCCACATCTTCTACCAGCGCGTCCAGCCCAAGGACGTCGACGAGATCCTCGACCGCACCGTGGCCAAGGGCGAGGTCCTCGAACGCCTGCTGTACGTCGATCCCTCCACGGGGCAGAAGCACGTCCACGAGGAGGAGGTTCCGTTCTACGCGCACCAGCACCGCCTGATCCTCGGCTTCAACGGCAGGATCGATCCCGAGAGCCTGGACGACTACGTGGCCAACGGCGGCTATCGCGCCCTGGCGCGGACGTTGACCTCGATGCTCCCCGAGCAGGTGATCGAGGCGGTGACGAAGGCCGGGCTCCGCGGGCGCGGCGGCGCGGGCTTCCCGACCGGCCGCAAGTGGGCGTTGTGCCGCCAGGCGTTGGGCAACCCGAAGTACGTCGTCTGCAACGCCGACGAGGGGGACCCCGGCGCGTTCATGGACCGCTCCGTCCTGGAGGGCAACCCCCACGGCGTCGTGGAGGGCATGATCCTCGGGGCCTACGCCGTCGGCGCCCGCGAGGGCTACGTCTACGTCCGCAACGAGTACCCTTTGGCGGTGGAACGTCTCTCGCTGGCCGTCACCGCGGCGCGGGACGCCGGCTTGTTGGGCAGCAACATCCTCGGGCGGGACTTCTCGTTCGACATCCACATCACCCGCGGCGCGGGGGCGTTCGTCTGCGGCGAGGAGACCGCCCTGCTGGCCTCGATCGAAGGGAACCCGGGACAGCCGCGTTTCCGCCCGCCCTACCCCGCCCAGAGCGGCCTGTGGGGCAAGCCGACGGTCATCAACAACGTCGAGACGTGGGTCAACGTGCCGTTGATTCTCGACCGCGGCGTCGACTGGTACGCCGGCATCGGCACCGCGGGCAGCAAGGGGACCAAGATCTTCAGCCTCGTCGGCAAGGTCAACAACACCGGCCTGGTCGAGGTGCCGATGGGGGCGACCTTGCGCCACATCGTCTACGGCATCGGCGGCGGGATCCAGGGCGGCCGGGCCTTCAAGGCGGTTCAGACCGGCGGTCCCTCGGGCGGCTGCCTCCCGGCCGAGCAGCTCGACCTGCAGATCGACTTCGAGTCCCTCACCGCCGCCGGCTCGATGATGGGCTCGGGCGGCATGATCGTGATGGACGATCGGACCTGCATGGTCGATGTCGCCCGCTACTTCATCGACTTCCTGATCGAGGAGTCGTGCGGCAAGTGCGTCCCGTGCCGCGAAGGGTTGACCCAGATGGGCCACCTGCTGCACGCGATCACGGAGGGCCGGGCCACCGACGACACCCTCGCCGAGCTCGAGGCGCTGGCGCCGGTCGTCCAGGATGCGAGCCTCTGCGCGCTGGGGCAGACCGCGCCGAACCCGGTGCTGTCCACGATCAAGTACTTCCGCGACGAGTACCTGGCGCACATCCGCGACCACCGATGTCCCGCGGGGGTGTGCAAGGCGCTGATCACCTACAGCATCAACGACAAGTGCACCGGCTGCATGGTCTGCGCCCGACAGTGCCCGGAGCACGCGATCACGGGGGAACGGAAGAAGCTGCACGTCATCGACACCGCCAAGTGCACCCGCTGCGGCATCTGCCAGTCGGTGTGCAAGTTCGACGCCGTGGACGTGCGCTAGAGGAGCCGGCCGATGATCGTCACCCTCAACGGACGCGACCTGATCGCCAGCCCCGAGGAGACGGTGTTGCAGGTGGCACGCCGGAACGGCATCGCCATCCCGACGCTGTGCGAGCACGCCGGCCTGGAAACCTGGGGCGGTTGCCGCCTCTGCGTCGTCGAGATGACCCGTGCTTCCGGCGGCCCGACCCGCGTGGTGCCGTCGTGCCTCCAGCCGGTGGAGGAAGGGCTGCGCGTGGAGACCCACACGCCGCGCATCCTGCGCATCCGCGCCGTGCTGCTCGACCTGTTGCTGGCCCGGGCGCCCGAGGCGCCCCGGATCCGCGAGCTGGCGCTCGAGCACGGTGTCAAGCGCACCTCGTTCGTCCCGCGAATCGACCCCGACAAGTGCATCCTGTGCAACATCTGCGTGCGGGCCTGCGCCGCCGTCGGCGCGAACGCCATCAGCACGGCCGGGCGGGGAGCCGCCGGGAAGGTCTCGCTCCCGTTCGGCGAGGATGCCTCGGCCTGCATCGGTTGCGGTGCGTGCGCCCTGTCCTGCCCGACGGGCGCCATCGAGATGGTCGATCACGGAACCTCGCGGCGCATCTGGGGCCGCACGTTCGAGCGCCTCGTGTGTCCGGTCTGCGGTACGCCGTCGCTGACCCGCGAACACGCGCAGCATCTGGTGGCACGCACCGGTCTGCCGGCCGAGTCGTTCGGTACCTGCGACCGTTGCCGCCGGGAACAGGCGAGCCGGCAGTTCCTGGATCTGGTGGGGAAGTAGGGGCGAGGCCATGGCCAAGCGGTTGACGGTCACTCCTTCGCGGTGCATCGGTTGTCGAACGTGCGAGATCGCATGCGCGTTCTCCCATCCGGTGAGCACGGCCGGCGGTTCTCTGATGCCCGGCCTGACGCGGATCCGTGCCTTCCCGATCCGCCCGCCGGAGCGGGGCATTCCGGTCGTCTGCCTGCAGTGCGACCAGGCGGCCTGCGTCCAGGTCTGTCCCACGCAGGCCCTGCAGCGGGACGACCACACCGGGACGGTGCTCGTCCACGAGGACCGGTGCATCCGTTGTCGGGCCTGCGTCGCGGCGTGCCCCTGGGGCAATCTCGGCTTCGATGCCGGACGGACGCTCGTCTACAAGTGCGATCTGTGCGGCGGGGATCCGCAGTGCGCGCGCTACTGCCCGTCCGGCGCACTCGAACAAGTCGATTGATTGGAGGTGCGGTGATGAAGCGCGTCTACTTCTGCCCGGCGTGTGGTTCGACGCTCAATCCGAACGTCAAGATCATCCTGACCGCCACCAAGGAGGGCACCAGCGGCCTGCTGCTGTTCAGTCCGCAGCCCGGCAACTACGAGGTGATCGCCCCGGACGGGCTGGCGATCGAGCCCGGCGACCGGTTGGAGTTCCGCTGCCCCGTCTGCAGCAAGAGCCTCGTCTCGCGCGCGAACGACAACTTCGCCGAGCTCGGCTTCCGGCTCACCAACGGCACCGAAGGGCGCGTGCACTTCGCCCGCCGCTACGGCGAGCACGCCACGTTCTACATCACGAAGGAAGAGGTCCGCTCCTACGGCGAGAACGCCGACATCTACTCCAACCTCAACTTCTTCGGTGCCGGGACCGTGGAGACGCCGCAGGAGTGAGCCTGCCTGCGACCGTCGGCCCGGATCAGCCGCCCTTCCCCTCCTCCTTCGCCGCCTCCTCGCGCCGCAGCCGGCTGTGGCGCAGGCCATAGGCCAGGTACAACCCGAGGCCGATGGCAAACCAGACCGCGAACCGGATCCAGGCGGTCGAGGGCAGGCCGAGGATCAGGTACAGGCACGCCAGGATCCCGAGGATCGGCACCACGGGAACGAACGGGGTCCGGAACGGTCGGGGTCGGTCGGGGTCACGGTAGCGCAGCACGAGAATCCCGGCGCAGACCAGCAGGAAGGCCGACAACGTCCCGATGTTGCACAGGTCGGCCATCTCGTCGAGGCTCGCGACCGAGGAAGCGAGCGCCACGACGACGCCGCACCAGATCGTGGCCGTGTGCGGCGTCCGGAACCGCGGATGGACCCGGGACAGCGCCGGCGGGAGCAGTCCGTCCCGCGACATGGCGTAGAAGATACGGGGTTGTCCGAGCTGGAACACGAACAGCACGGCGGTATGGGCGACGATCGACCCGAAGGCGATGATGCCGCCCGCCCAGTTGGGGGCCCCGACCTTCCGCATCGCCACCGAGAGCGGCTCGGCGGTGTTCAGCTCGTTCCACGGCACCATGCCCGTCAGCACCGCGGCCACGATGATGTAGATCACCGTGCAGATCACCAGCGAGCCGAGAATGCCGATCGGAAGGTTGCGGGACGGATTCCGCGTCTCCTCGGCCATCGTCGACACCGCGTCGAAGCCGATGTAGGCGAAGAAGATCACCGCGGCGCCCGCCTGGATCCCGGCCCAGCCGTTCGGCGCGAAGGGGCTCCAGTTCTCGGGTTGGACCCAGAACAGCCCGGCGATCACGAAGAACGCCAGGACCACCAGCTTGATCGCCACCATCACGGCGGTGAAGCGGGCGCTCTCCTTGATCCCGACGACCAGCACCGCGGTGAGCGCCATGACGATGAAAACCGCCGGGAAATTGAAGACGATCGGAATGCCGAAAACGTGGGGCGCCTGGGCGAGGATCTCCGGCGTCTGGAGCGCGGTCCGCAGATCGGTCGCCAGCCAGACCGGAAACTCGTAGCCGAAACCTCGGATGAACTCGCAGAAGTAGCCCGACCAGGACACGGCCACCGCGACGTTCCCGACGGCGTATTCGAGGATCAGATCCCAACCGATGATCCAGGCGATGAGCTCGCCCAGCGTTGCGTAGGCGTAGGTGTAGGCGCTCCCCGAAATCGGCACCAGGCTTGCGAACTCGGCATAGCACAGGCCGGCGAAGGCGCACGCCGCGCCGGTGAGCAGGAACGAGACGACCAGCGCGGGCCCGGCGCCCAGCCGCACGGCGTCGCCCGCGGCTGCCGTCCCGACCAGCGCGAAGATGCCTGCTCCGATGATGCCGCCGATGCCGAAAACGATCAGATCGATCGGCCCGAGAACGCGCTTGAGGCGGTGTTTCTGTTGCTCGGCCTCCCCCAGAATCCGGTCCAGTCCCTTGACGCGAAACGCTGCTCGCAGGCCGGCCATGGTGCGGGGACCCTACCCGAACTCCGGTCCGGGAGGCAATCGTCGGATGCGCGTCAGAAGGGGGCGAAACCGTTGCGGGACCAGTAGTCGTCCTGCAACGACCGCTGTTGCGTCAACAGCGCCTCGTGGTGCCCGCGCTCCCACTCCGCCAGCTCCTCGAAGAACTGTCGCACGGCCGGATCGGCCGCCTGGCGCGCCTGTGCACGATAGAACTCGATCGAGCTCTGCTCCAGGTGCACGCCCACCCCCAACGCGCTCATCTCGAAGTGGGCGTCCCCGATCCGCTCCCGCAACGCCGCCGAGAAGATCGGGCTGCCGGCCGCCACGGCGCGCGGTCGGCCCAGCTGCACTTGCGCGTCGACCCGCCCGGTTTCGGCAAGCGAGCGATGTTGCGCCTTGAGGTAGGCCGCATGCTGCAGCTCCTCGTCGGCCAGCGCCTGGAACACCGTTCGTCCCTGCTCGTCGTCGGTGCTCCGGGCGGCCATGAGGTAGAAGCCGTATCCCTCGTACTCGGCGGCGATCGCCTGCCGCAAGGCCTCGAGCAGCTGCGTCCGGCTCTCGCCCATCGTCGTGTCCCCTATTCGCCGAGCTGGCGTCGAACCGCGTCGAGGGCCCGCTGGGCATCGCTGTTGTTCGGGTTGCGCTCCAGCAGTTTCTCGAACTGCCGCTTGGCGTCCCCGAGCCGGCCGACGCGGACGTAGGCCATGCCGAGGTCCATGTTCCCCTGGTTGCGATAGATCGGCTCGAGATACCGCACCGCATCCTCGAAATTCCCCTGCTGGAATGCCGTGCGGCCCAGTCCGATCTTCGCACGGCTGTTCTGCGGATGGAGCCGCAACGCTTCTTCGTAGGCGGCCCGCGCACCGGCGAAGTTCCGCGCGGCGAGCCCCGCGTCCCCCTCGGAGACCAGCTCGTTCGCCCGCGCCAGGTCCTCGGCCGAGACGCTGCTCGTCCCGCTTCGCCCGCTGTCCGGGCGCACATCGGCGGGTCGTCCGGCCTCGCTGGCCGTCGTGACGCCCGCGTCCGCCGGTGCCGTCCGATCGGCGGGCCTCCGTGCGGAATCCGCGGACTCGGTCGCAGCATCGGCGGGAAGCGCCTGCACGTCGGTGCCCGCGAGGTCCGCATCGGCCGGAGTCGTCGGTTCCGCCTCCGCCGGAGGAACCGCCTCCGCATCTTCCGCCGCCGCGCTTCCGGCCTCCTCCTCCGACTCGCCCCCTGGCCCGCCGTTGCCGTCCACCACCAGGCTGACCTGCATCGGACCCGCGGCGGTCAACCGGGGATCCGTCGGACCCGCGTCCGCCGCCTCCCCCGCCCGGCCTTCCGGCGTGCACGGCGCCGCGGCACGGTCCGACCGTCCCACGAACCGCGCCAGCAAGAACACGACCACCGCGACGGCCAGGCCGATGCCGAGCCCGTACAGCAACCCTCGCCGGAACGTCGTCGCCAGGAGCTCCTCGACACCGTCGGCGCCGCGCCGCGGCGGCAGCTGCGCCGTCTTCATCGGCGGTGGAATGGCGACTTCCTCGAGGATCTCCGGTTCCATC
The DNA here is from genome assembly GCA_016930215.1 of Deltaproteobacteria bacterium. Taxonomy (GTDB): domain Bacteria; phylum Myxococcota_A; class Polyangia; order DRWM01; family JAAZOP01; genus JAAZOP01. The sequence goes on along the minus strand of JAFGHH010000032.1, from coordinate 14,913 downwards.
GGCAGGGTGTCCGAGGACGGCCGCGGGACGTCTTGGGCCTCGTCCTTGGCGGGTGTCGCCGCGGTCTTGGGCGGCTTGGGGGGCGGCTTGGGGCCTACCGGAGGAGCGACCGGTTTCCCCGGTTCCGCCTCCGCGGCCTGCTTCGTGTCGCCTTTCGCCTCGCCGCCGACCGGCGACCCTTCCTGGCTGCCGCTGGACGGCGAGCCCTCCGCCGCGGGCTCTGCGGCCGCTTCCGAGGCCTTCTGGGGCACGCCGGGCGTCGCCGCGGCCACGACCTCCTGCAGGTCTTCCACCGAGACGTCCACGTCGATTCCCGCGACTTCATCGCCGTCCGCCGGTGTCTCCTTCGTTTCGACGATCTGCTTCCGCAGCGCGATCCGCCCAATCGGGGTTCGTTCGGCTTCCGGGGAGGGACCCGCCGACTCTCCGACGCCCACGCTGCGGGCAGCGCCGTTCTCCCCAGGGATCGGCGGTTCGAGCGACAGGCGGCCGGCGGCGGCGTCTCCGGCCAGCTCCTTGAGTCGGTCGGCCATCTGGGCCATCCCGATCGGGCGATGAATCGGCTTCTTCTCCAGCGCCTGCCGGACGAAGGTCCACAGCTCCATCGGGATCGGATCCCCCGGCCGATACTTGATCGGCGGGACCGTGGCCTCGCAGATCTGCTTGACCACCACGTCATCCGGACCCTCGAAGGCGTGCTTCCCGGCGAGCATCCGATAAAGCAGCAACCCGGCGGCGAACATGTCCGACTTGAAGGAAACGATCTTCCCTTCGACCTGCTCCGGGGACAGCGTGCCCGGGGCACCGTAGTACGGCCGCACACCGACCTTGCAGCGCGGTCCGACGCCGAAGTCCACCAGTCGAATCGACTCGCCGTCCCCCTCGGCCCCCGTTACGACAAAGATGTTCGATGCCCGCAGCTGCAGGTGCAGCAGCCCGACCCTGTGCGCCTCGGCAAGGGCCGTGCAGACTCGAATGCCGAGGGCAAGCGTTCGCTGGACGCTCAGGGCGCCTTCGCTGAGCAGGAGGTCCTCCAGCCGCGTCCCCTCGACCCAGTCCCGCACGAACAGGATCCGCTCCTCGTGCTGGTCCACGGCGCGCGTCCGCACGACATACTTGTGGTTGAATTCCTGCTGCTTCAGCAGGTGGCGCCGGACCACGTCGGACAGCCGCTTGTCCTTGGTCATGTCGGCCGACAGGAGCCGGACGACCACCTTCCCACCCCCGTCATCCGCCCGACCCTCGTAGATCTCGCCGCTCGGGCCGACGCCGATCCCGCCGACGATGGAAAAGCCACCGGCGACCTTCTGCCCGGGTTCGAGCGTCGGCTTGAACTCCACGAGCTTCGTTCCGTCCTGCGGACACGTCTCCGTTCCGTCGTCAAGAAGACGCCCGCACGTCTGGCAGAGCCGCATGGTCGTCCTCCCGCCCTGGTTCTAGAAGAAACCGTGCAGGACCAGTCCGCCCGGCCCGGGAACGAGCGCGATCCCGGCCTCCGGCGTACTGTCGCTGTCCGCTTCCTCGCCGTCGTCGTCGTCGGCGGCGATCACGAGGTACAGACCGACACCGACGCCGGCGAGTCCGGCGATGCCGAGCGCGAGCATGGTGTAGCCGAGGGCGTCGGTGTCGTACAGCTCGGGACAGCTCTCGAGCGGTCCGTCGCAGGTCGGCTCGCCGTCGATCAGGATCAACGGGAGCCCGACACCCAGGCTGACGGCCAGCGATGCGCCGGCACCGGCCCAGAACCACCACGGCACGTCCTCGATCCCGAAGGAGGATTCGGGTTCCTCGACGACGAGCGGGGGAAGCGGTTCCACCGGTTCCTCCGGCGTCGCTTCGCTGCCGGCTGTCGCAGACGCCACGAGCGTCGCGGACGGCGGTCCGGCCTCGGCGGCAAGCTCGCCCCACTTGGCAACCATTTCCTGTTCGGTGCAGAAGTCGCACGTGCTCTGCTGGTCGGAGACGATGGTTCCCTCGAGGTCCACGAGCACGAAATGAAGGTTGTAGCCCATGGCGGACGCATCGATGCTCAGGCCGACCGCCGCCTGGACTTCGCAACGTTGGGCGACCGCTTCCAGGGCCGCTGCGTCGGTCGTCCCGCGGCTCGCCTCGCATGCGGTAGCCGCGCTGCCGGGCAAGACGACGTAGCCCTGCCCCGTCAGGCTCCCAGAAACTTGTTCGATGACCTCGCCGGTGACCCGCTCTGCATCGCCGGTCAGATTGTGCTGCGGTGGCACGATCACAACGGTCGGTTCCGCCGCGCGCGCCGTCGGCAACCCAACGATCAAAGCAAGGCAGAAGACCGCGACCCTTCGCTTGTTCATGGCTTGTTCTCGTCTCCCCGGCCCGAGGGTCCATCCCGCGAGGCAACGGTGTCGAGTGTACGCTGGTCACCAACAGGCGTCAATTCACCAATTGACGCACCGGGCCGTAGCTGTTCGGGAATTCAGATGTCGAGGTTGCGGACGTCGAGCGCATTGGTCTCGATGAAGCGACGTCGGGCCTCGACATCATCGCCCATCAGCACCGTGAACGCGTGGTCCGCTTCGATCGGGTCCGTCGCGGCCACTCGAATCATGGTCCGCGTGTCCGGGTTCATCGTGGTTTCCCACAGCTGTTCCGGGTTCATCTCGCCGAGCCCCTTGTAGCGCTGGATCTGGAGCCCCTTGCGCGCCTGCTCGGCCACCGTATCCCACAAGCGGTCCAGCCTCGAGATCGCGACCTCGCGTTCGCCGATCCGCACCACGAAGGGCGGGTCGCCCACCGCATCGAGCCGGTCCTGGATCTGGCGCAACGCCAGGCACTCGGGGGAATCGAAGAACTCGAACGTGAGCGAGGTGCGGCGTCGGGCACCGTTCTGCATGGTCTCGCAGTTCACGCTGTAGCAGGCGTGCTCTTCGTCCCACACGAGGTCGAACTGGATCGGCAGCACGTCGGGCGCCGTTTCGCGAAGGGTGTTCTCGACTTGTGCCAGACCGTTCACCAGCACGACCTCGTCGCGCAGGCTGTCCGTCCCGATGACCGGTACCTTGAGCACCGCTTCGACGACCCTGCGGTCCATCCGCCGATTCAACCCGCTGAGGAATCGTTCCTGCGTCAACACGTCCTGCACGATGAACCGGAGGGCCGCACCGCGGATCGGTACCCCCTCCACCAGCAGCTCGACTTCCTCGCAGCCGACGTCCAGCAGGAAACGGTCCAGCTCCTCGGCGTTCTTGAGGTAGATGTCCTTCTTCCCGCGCCGGACACGGTAGAGCGGCGGCTGCGCGATGTAGAGGTAGCCCCGGTCGATGATCGGGCCCATCTGCCGGAAGAAGAAGGTCAAGAGCAGTGTCCGGATGTGCGAGCCGTCCACGTCGGCGTCGGTCATGATGATCACGCGGTGGTACCGCAGCCGCTCGGCGGAGAACGTCTCGCCGATGCCGCATCCCAGGGCACTGATCAGCACGCCGATCTCCACGTTCTGCAGCATCTTGTCCGCGCGGGACTTCTCCACGTTGAGAATCTTCCCGCGCAGGGGCAGGATCGCCTGGAAACGCCGGTCGCGTCCCTGTTTGGCGCTGCCGCCGGCCGACTCGCCCTCGACGATGAACAGCTCGCTCTGCGTCGGGTCCTTCTCCTGGCAATCGGCGAGCTTCCCCGGCAGCGTCAGTCCGTCGAACACCCCCTTGCGGGAGACCATCTCGCGCGCCTTGCGCGCGGCCTCGCGCGCGCGGGCCGCCAACACCGCCCGCTGCACGATCCCCTTGCCGATCGCCGGGTGGCGTTCCAGGAACGAGCCGAGCTTCTCGTTGATCACCGTCTCGACGGCGCCCTTGACCTCGTTGTTGATCAGCTTGTCCTTCGTCTGGCCCGAGAACGAAGGGTCCGGGTGCTTGATCGACACCACCGCCGTCAGGCCCTCCCGGGCGTCGTCCCCGGTCAGGGTCGTCTTGAGGTCCTTGAGCAGGTTGGCGCTCTGGCCGTAGTTGTTCAGCGTTCGCGTCAGGCCGCTGCGCAATCCCGTCAGGTGCGAGCCGCCGTCACGGTTGTGAATGTTGTTGGTGTAACAGTAGACGATCTCCTGGAACGAGTCGTTCCACTGGACCGCGACCGAGACTTCCACCCCTTCCTGCGTTCCCTCCAGCACGATCGGTTCCGGGTGCAGGACCGTCTTGTTCCGGTTGAGGTACGTGATGAATTCGCCGATGCCGCCATGGTACTCGTAGCGCTCCGACCTCCCGGAACGCTCGTCCTGGAACTGGATCGTCAGCCCGGAGTTGAGGAACGACAGCTCGCGCAGCCGCTGCGCGAGGATCTCCGCCGTCACGTTGATCGAGGTGAAGACCTTCCTGTCCGGTCGGAACGTCACCTTCGTCCCCGTGCGCTTGGACGGTCCCAACGGCCGCAGCGGGGCCTGCGGCTCACCCTTGCGGTACTCCTGGTGCCAGACCTTGCCGTCCCGGCGAATCTCCAGCTTCAGATACTCCGAAAGCGCGTTCACCACCGAAACGCCGACGCCGTGCAGTCCACCCGAGACCTTGTACACCTTGCGGTCGAACTTGCCGCCGGCGTGCAGGACCGTCATCACCACCTCGGCCGCGCTGCGCCCCTCTTCCAGATGCATCGCGACCGGAATCCCCCGCCCGTTGTCCTCCACGGTGACGCTGTCGTCCAGATGAAGGATGACCGTGATCTCCGAGCAGAAGCCCGCCAGGTGTTCGTCGACGGCGTTGTCGAGCACTTCGAAGACCATCTGATGCAGGCCGCTGCCGTCCTGCACGTTGCCGATGTACATTCCTGGGCGCTTGCGGACCGCCTCGAGGCCTTTGAGGACCTCGATCTGCTCCGCCCCGTACTCGCCCGTCCCCGCAGCCGGTTCGGCCTCGGGCGCCCCGGTGGCGCCCTTCTCGTCTCCTTCGTCGGTCATGTGCCAGCCTCTGGCCCGCGATCCGCGCAGGCAGGAGTCGTCTAGATCCGGATCGGCATGACGACGGCGAGGAACCGTTCGTCGTTCTCTTCCCGCACGACACATCCATCCAGCGAGCCGCCGAGATTCAACTGGATGTTCTCGCCGGTGACGACGTCGAGGATGTCGAGCAGATAGCGTGCGTTGAAGCCGATGTCGAATGCCTCGCCTTCATACTGGATATCGATGTCCTCTTCACCGATGCCGATATCCGGGTTGTCCGAAGAGATCTTCATCTTGCCCGCTTCGAGTCGAAGCCGCGTGGTCGGCGTTCGACTCGGTGAGATGCTGGAAATTCGTCGCAAGGCGGAAGCGAACACATCTCGGCCAATCCCGACGAGCTTCTTGTTGTCCCGTGGGATGACCTGTCGATACGGCGGGAACGTTGCATCTACCAACTTGATCGCCAGGCGGACGTTCTGCGTCGCGTGCTCCGCACCACCCACGCCTTGTTTCGCAACGGCCGGCACATCGAAAAACACGTAGGGAGTCTCGAACATGACCTGCAGGTCCCCCTGCACGCCCTCGAGCACCTTCCGGAGCTCGGTCAAGCCACGCGCCGGAATCAAGACATCATGCCGGTAGAAGCGCTTGTCGACATCGACCGTTTCCTCGAAACAGGTCATGCGGTGGCCATCGGTGGTCACCATTCGCAGGACTTTCCCGTCTCCCTGGAACAAGGCACTGTTGAGGTGCAGTCGCGTTTCGTCCGGCGAGATCGAGAAGATCGTTCGTTCGATCAGGTTGCGTAGCGTCTCGGCCGGAAGGACCGCGGCGCCAGTGGTCTCCGCGCCACGCTTGCCCGGTTGTGGAAGGTCCGGATACCCCTCGGCGGAGGCTCCAACAATCCGGAAGTGGATTCGTCCGCTTCTCACGTGTACCCAGTACTGCTCGTCGATCTCGAGTTCGATCTGTCCCGGCGGGAAGTTCCGGAGGATCTCGAAGAGCGTCCGCGCTCCGACGGCGACGACCCCTCCCTGGTCTACTTCGGCCGGTACCGCCATCTCCAACCCGATCTGCAGGTTGGTTGCGGCGATCCTCGCAGACGTCGCGTCCTTGGCTTCCAGGAGGAAACTCGAGAGGATCTGCAACGACGTCCTGCGCTCGGCGACCGCCTGCACTCGCTGCACTGCGTACAACAGCGTATCTCGATGCACTCTCAGCTTCATCGTCGGCTACTCCCGTTCCGTGCGACCGAACGGACTCCGGCTACCGCCTTCATACCGGAAGGATAGGGAAAAAGCTAGTCCATAACAATTCATCTTCTGGGGCGGGGGGGAGAGGGGAAAAACGCACCAGGTGGACGAAGGTACGACGGAAAGTCGGTGAGCAAGTTCGTGGAAGGCGGGGGGCAAGGTCTGTGGACAAGCAACAGGCGGTATCGAGACAGGTGAGCTTGACCACAGGGAACGGGTGCTGAAACCAGCGCACGGTACCCACGTTCTCCCCAACGGTAGCTCGAGGAAGGTCAAGGTGTTCACGGGAGCCCCAGTTGGCGACGAAGATTGAGCACGATGTTCCGAGTGGCAGCGTCGGATTCCAGCAAGGTTGCTACGCGTCGACAGGCCGACATCACGGTGGTGTGGTCTCGATTGCCGAAGCGTTCGCCGATGGTCGGGAGCGGCAGGCGAAGAGCGTCCCGGGCCAGGAACATGGCGATGTGCCGTGGAAGAGTGACGGAATGCCGGCGACTTGGCCCGCGAAGGTCGCTCAGGTGGATGCCGAACAGACTGCAGACGGCACGCTGCAGCTCCTCGATCGTACAGGAAAGCGGCGCCGCGGGAAGCAGGACGTTGAGAACCTCCTGCGCCAAGGCGAGACTGATCGGGCGCGAGGAAAGCTCGGCCTGGGCGGCAAGACGGCCGAGCACGCCTTCCAGTTCACGGACACTGCCCGTCACCTTGAGAGCGATGAGTTGAGCGACGTCGTCCGGAACATCGAGACCCTCGTCCTCGGCCTTGCGCCGGAGAATCGCGACCCGCGTCTCGAACTCCGGGGGATCGATGTTGACCAGCAGCCCCCACAAGAAGCGCGTTCGAAGGCGCTCCTCGAGGTCGGGGATTTCCTTGGGCCATTGGTCGCTGGTCATGATGATGGGGACGTGGCGGTCGTACAATGCGTTGAAAATGTGGAAGAAACGCTCCTGCGTACCATCCTTGCCGCGCAGGACGTGAACGTCGTCGAGCAGCAGCAGGTCGCACTCCTCCCGGTACTTGCGATCGAACGCCTCGAGCCCACCCGCACGGACGGCGTGGACGAATTCCTCGACGAAGCGCTGCGTCGGAAGATAGAAGACACGACAGCCCGGACGACGCAGCGCAACGGTGTTGGCGACCGCGGAGAGCAGGTGGGTCTTGCCGAGGCCGGATGGTGCGTAGATGTAGAGCGGATGGGTCGCATCCCCGAGGCGTTCACCGATGGAGCGGGCGGCCTCGCAAGCCAGCTGGTTCGAGGGACCGATGACGTAGTGGTCGAAGGTGTAGCGAGGATGCGGGGCCTGGGGCGCCGTGGCAGGCTGGGACGGTCGAACCTTGGGTGGAGGCGCCGGCGTGGACGAACGGGCCGGCGCCTCGGCCAGGTGCAGCTCGATCTGGACGGGACCGTCGAAATGCCGCGCGAGGAGCGCACGCAAGCGTTCGACGTAGCGCTCGCGAAGCCAGTCGCGACAGAACTCGTTCAGGACCTCGACGTGGACGACGCCGGCCTCGATGCGCAACAAGCGCGCTTGGCTCAACCACATGTCGAGATTGCCGCCTTCGCTGTCGGCTTCGATGCTGCGCAGCGTCTCGGCCCAGATGTCTTGTTCGTTGATCGTGGGCATTCCCCTGCTCAGAGCGACCATGTGCCTTCCTTCCATCTCCTGCGAGACGGTACGATGCCTGAGTCGAGCGAAAGACGAAATCGTCGCAAGCCCCGCTTCGACGGAGGCCGAAGGTACGAAGGAGCCTGCGGTCGTACAAGGGTTCGTGTACGGGTGGCGGGGCAACCGTCGGAAACCGCAGATCTGTCGGACGCGAGCGGTGTGGAAAGCCGGGGGAGAGAAACGAGACGAACGGACGTTCAGGGGAAGCAAGGCACGGCAAGAACAGGGGAAACGGGAGGTCGCGCACAACCGACGCAGCGGAAGTTGTGGGAAGTGGACCGGCGAGATCGGGGTTGACCGGATGTCGAAAGGAGCGGCGTCCGCGCATCGCGCGGGCGCGAGACGACGATGACAACACGCTCTGCGCGATGCGGATGTTGGGGAATGCGATGGGAACAAGGTCCGGCCGATGCAACGATGCGCACGAGCCGATGGCGACGAGGGTCGACCAAGACGGACCGAAAACTGGACAGGTGGGATCGAGACAGTAGACTCTGGAACGGCCGGTGGTGTGCGACGAACGGCGGGAGCGTGGCGATGAAGGGTGCAGGTGGTCGGTGGTGGATCGTGCCGATGGTGCTGGTGCTGGCGAGCGCTCCGGCCATCGGGTCGGCGCAAGCGGCTCTCTCGCAAGCGGTCGGCTTGCCGACGACGCCGCGGTCGCTCGGGATGGCCGATGCACAGGCGGGGGGCGGCGTCGCCACGACGGCGATGTTCTCCAACCCGGCGGGGATCGCGCTGGGGCGCGTGTTCCACACGGAGGGATGGTGGGCGTTCGCGAACGACCTTGGGCGTCACGTCGCCGGCGTCGCGGCGACCGACTCGACGACGCCCGTGGCGGGAGGCATCGGCTTCACCTACACGTACACCGGGCTCGAAGCCGAGCAGAGCAACTACTACGACGTGCGCACCGGCATCGCGATGCAGTTCGCCGACCTGATCGCCGTCGGTGTGAACCTGAAGTACGTCCGCGTCGACTACGCGGAAGGGTTGACCCTCCCCCACGGGTCGCTGAACGACTTCTCGCTGGATGCCGGGGCGATGTTCACCTATGACCGGTTCTTCGTCGGCGTGACCGGCACCAACCTGACCAATCTCGACCATCCGATGGCGCCGTTGATGCTGGTGACCGGAGCCGGGCTTTCGGTGGGACCGGCGCGGTTCGAGTTCGACGCGAGCTTCGACTGGTCGAGCTACGACGAGCAGCAGGACCTCGGCATGAAGTATGCCGTGGGCGGGGAAGTGCTGATCGCGGACGCGTTCGTGCTGCGGGCCGGCTACAGCTACGAGGACGTGCCGGACGTGCACGGCATCGCGGCGGGGATCGGGTATGTCAACACCGACCTGGCGCTGGACTTCGGCTTCCAGCAGGACCTATCCGGGGTACGCAGCGACTCGCGACTCGGGCTTTCGGTCCGCTACTTCGTCCAGTAGAACGCCGAACTCGGGCGGCTCAGGGCGTCGCCGGCTCCTCCAAACGAAACTGCAGCGGAAGCGTGAACGAGCAGCCGCCGACCGCAAACGGGGCCGCCGCCCGGATGGCGGCCAGCGCGGCGTCGTCGAGGAGCGACGAGCCCGACGACGTGGCGAGGTCGAGACGCGCAAGCGAGCCGTCGAGCGCCAGCTCGAAGGCCACGACGGCCGTGCCGGAGAGACCGCGGCGGCGGGCGAGCGGCGGATAGCGCTTGTGGGCATCGACAACGGCACGCAGATCGCTCGCCACAGCCGCGCACGGGTCGGGCGCGGGGGGGGCGACGGGAAGTGGATCCGGCCGTTCGGGCTCCGACGGGATTCCGGGCGGATCGACGGTCGTCGACGGAAGCCCCGGCGACCGCGCGTCGAACCCCTCGCCGGGCGCGAGGTCGGGTGCGCCGGTGCCGGAAACCGGAACACCGGACGACCGCGGCGCGTCCGCGGACGCCGCGCTTCGTCGCGGTCGAGCGGGGCGCGGCGGCCTCGCGGTCGGGTCGGACGCGGGGACGGAGAGACGCGCCAGTTCGATCCGGGGCGGCGGTGGTGATGGTGCCGGGTCCGGTGGTGGCGGCGAAGGAAGCGGCGGCGGCGCACGATGCTCGACCTCCGCGAGGATCCCGGCCGCGACGAGCGGTGCGGGTGTCGAAGCAGGCAACAGGGGCAGGCCCCAGGCCAGGAGGCCGAGCAGCACCAGGTGCAGCGCGACGGACGCCGCCGCGAACGGCCAATGCCGACGACGGGTACCCCGCGCTCCGCCGAGCGTCGCCAGCAGGCACAGGCAGGCGAGCAGCGCCGGGGTCCCGCGCGCGGGACGGGAAGCGATGCCGCAGCCGGCGACGGGAACCGGAGCGACGCAAAGCGTGGCGCGGCCCTCGGGACCGTCTTCCGAGAGCGTTGCGAGCTCGGCGCAACGGCCCGGGGCGAGGCGCGAGGCATCGACGCGCGCGACCCAGGCCGGACCGACCTGCTGCGGAGTCACGTCGAGCGTGGAAGGCCAACGCAGCCGGCAGCCGTCGGCGGCGACGGGAACACCGTCGGTGCGACGGAGAACGGCCAACTCGGTCCAACGGGAACCGTCGGGGAGAAGCAGCGGCCGGGCGAGCGACAGCACGGCACGGGCCGCGGGCGTCGCCGCAGGGAGTGGAGCGAGGAGCGTCGGCACGTCGAGGCGGCCGAAGCCGCCCGCCGGATCCCACCGACCGGTCCCGCGGGTTGCCGCACGCAGGCGAGCGACAAGCTCGTCGGCATGCAGACCCGGCTCGCGCTGGAACAGGAGTGCAACGGCCCCGGCGACGTGCGGTGCCGCAAGGGAAGTGCCGCGCCCCGCGGACCAGCGGGGTTCGAGGCCCGTGGCCGGGAGGCCGCCGGAAACGAGCGGCCACTCGGCATCGGTGGAGTGGGCGCCGAGAATCCACTCGCCGGGCGCGGCCAGGTCGGGCTTGAAGCGCCCATCGGCCGTCGGGCCGCGCCCGCTGAACGCGGACGGTGCCCCGAGGGGGGACGCGCCGGGCTCCACCCATGCACCGAGGTGGTTGCTCCAGGCCGAGCGGCCGGCGAACGAGCCGACGGCGATCGCACCGCGGGCGCTGGCGGGCAGGGACAGCGTGGTCTCGTCGACGAGGTCCGCGTCCAGCCGCACGGGCAGGAACGTCGCCTGTGCCTCGACGGCGAGCCAGGCATCGACCGTGGCCTCTCCGCGGACGGTGAGCGCGTAGCGACCGGGCGGTACCGAACCGCCCTCGCCGCCGACCAGGGCCAGCAGGGCCTCCGCACGCCGGGAAGCGGGGCCGGCCGCCGGGGGCGGCTCGAGGCGTAGGGCAGCACCGCCCTCGAGGGCGAGCTCGAGCGGGTCGTCGTCGGGCAGGACGTCGTGCTGCGTTCCGTCCGGCAAAGCGACGGTCAGGGCGAAGGAGCGACCGGGGTTCGACCAGAGGTCGAGCAGCAGGACGGCGGCCGAGGCGCCGGGCAGGGGGCAGTTGCCCGGCACGACGAGCGTGATGCGGCCGGGCGCTTCGGCTCGGGCTTCGACCCGCGCATGCACGCCGCTCTGGCCGTCGTTCCCGGCCGCGACGACGACCGCTCGTCCGCCGGAGCCGCCGAGCACGGCGGCGTCGAGCGCCCGCTCGAGCCAGCTCGACCCGTCGTGGGCGCCGGCCTGGCCGCCGAGCGAGAGGTTGACGACGCACGGGCGCCCGAGGGCGGCCGCGGCCTCGAAGGCGAAGGCGACGGCGTCGGCCACGTCGGCCTCGTCGTAGCGCCCACCGGGAAGCCGATCGGCGCGCACGACCACGAATTCGGCGCCGGGCGCCACGCCGCGATAGGGGGACTCGTCTCCGGCGGCGACCGAGGCCACGCGCGTGCCGTGCCCGGTGAGATCCGGGGTCGGACGGGGCGCCGCGGGGTCGCGGAGCGCCCGGGCCAGATCGTCGCGGCCAAACAGCGCCCCACCCCGGTCGTCGAGCGATGCCGAGCCGCGGGAGGGGAGCGTCAGATCGAGATACCAGACGATGCGGGGCCGGCCGCGGTCGTCGAGGAACGCCGGGTGCGTGAAATCGACGCCGGAATCGATGATCGCGAGGAGCGACCCGCGACCGGTGATGCCGTCCGCCGCGGCGGCGTCGGCGCCGACCAGGGGCCCGGAGCGGTCGAGTGTGGCGGCGAGCGGTCGGGCGCGATCGACGCGTCCGGAACCGTCGTCGGGCAGCTCGCGCCCGAACCAGGGCGCCGCGGCGGCGCGCGACGGGGCCGCAACGTCGGCCGCCCAGGACGCGAAGGGGGAGCGGGACGCGGGTTGCGCGGTCGTCCGGTCGGCGACCAGCAGCAACAGGAGACAGGACAACGGCACGGCGCGCCTCACGGGGGGCGATCCTGCTACGGCATTGACCCGGGAGCAACCGGGGGGTAGGTGGCAGGCGATGGCGGACACGACGCGGACCGAGGAACCGACCCCGCGGCGGCTGCGGGAGGCGCGACGATGCGGACAGGTGGCCCGCTCGCGCGACCTGACGGCGGCCGTCTCGTTGTGGTTCGCGCTGGCGGCGATCTCGTTGCTGGTCGTGCCGCTCGTGCCGCGGGTCGTCGAGGGCCTGGCGCGCACGCTGTCGCTCGCCGGGTCCGCCGGGGAAGCGGCGGCGTCGCGCGAGGCGACGGTCTGGATGCAGCTCGGGCTGCGACTGGCGCTGCCCGTGCTGCTGGCGGCGGTGCTGGCAGCGTTGGCCTCCGGGGTCGTGCAGGTCGGCGGCCTGTTCACGTTCGAGCCGCTGCGGCCGCGCCTGGAACGCCTGAGCCCCGCCCAGGGCGTCCGACGGCTGTTCGGACGCGGCTGGGTCGAGGCGGTGAAGTCGCTGGCGAAGTTCCTCGTCGTGACGGCGGCGGCCTTGCTGGCCGCCCGCGGCTCGTGGGCAGAGCTGGTGTCCGCCGCGCGGGGCGACGCCGCAACGCTCGCGCAGGCGCTGCTCGTCGCGCTTGCGCGGCTGGCGGTCGCCGCCGGCGCGCTGCTGCTGGCCCTGGGCGTCCTCGACCTGCTCTACCAGCGCTGGCGGCACCGACGCGACCTGCGGATGACGCGCGAGGAGTTGCGGCGGGAACAGCGGGAGGAGGAGGGCGATCCCCAGCAGCGCGCGGAGCGGCGCCGCCTGCATCGCGAGCTGCTGGCCCAGCGCATGGTGCTCGACGTGCCGCGGGCGACCTGCGTGGTCGTGAATCCGACGCACGTGGCGGTCGCCCTGCGCTACGAGGAGGACGATCCGGACGGCGCGCCGGTCGTGCTGGCCAAGGGAGAGGGGGACCTGGCGCGCCGGATCGTGGCGGCGGCCCGCGCGGCGGGAATCCCGGTGCTCCGCAATGCACCCGTCGCGCGGTCGCTCCTGGCCTGCGAGCTCGGAGCGGCGATCCCGGAACGGCTGTACGAGGCGGTGGCCGAGGTGCTGCGCATCGTGCTCGAGGAACGCGATGCGTGAGGACGACCCGGAACAGGCCGGGATGCTGCTGGCGGACGTGCTGCTGCCGCTGGCGCTGCCGGGCACGCTCACCTACCACGTCCCCGATGCCCTCGCCGGGTCGGTGGCCGCGGGTCGACGGGTCACGGTCCCGCTCGGCACGCGGCGCGCGTCGGGGTTCGTCGTCGCCGTGCGTCGCGGGACGCTCCCGCCGGAGGCCGCGGCACGGCTGCGGGACGTGCAGGCCGTTCCCGAGGACCAGCCGGGGTTGGAGCCGGCGTTCGTGCGGTTCCTGGTGGAGGCGGCGAAGTACTACTTCGCGCCTCCGGGCGAGGCGCTGCGCGCCGCCCTGCCCCGCGCCGCCGAGGGCCCCGTGCGTCGGGAGCGCTTCGTGCTGCCCGCCGCGGGCGCCGCCGCGGCCGGTCGGCTGGGCGAGCGGCAGCGCGCGCTGCTGGCCGCGCTCGCGGAGCGGGGCGAGCTGACACAGGCGGAAGCCGAGCACGAGCTGGGGGTCACGCGGGCCTCCCTCCGGGCGCTGGCCGCGCGCGAGCTGGTGCGGCTCGAGGAACGGGAGCCGCCCGACCCGTTCGCGGCCCTGCCGCCGAGCGAACGCAGCGCGCCGCCGGAGCCGACCCCGGCACAGCAGGCCGCGATCGCCGGCATCCTCGCGGCGACGCGCGCCGGGCAGTACCGGGGCTTCCTGCTGCACGGGGTGACGGCGAGCGGCAAGACCGAGGTCTACCTGCGCTGTGCGGCGGAGGTGTTGCAGGCGGGGCGGGCCTGCCTGGTGCTCGTACCCGAGATCGCGCTCACCCCACAGCTCGTCGGACGCTTCCGCGCGCGGCTCGGCGAGGGCGTGGCGGTGGTCCACAGCGCCGTGTCGGCGCGGGAACGCCGGCGGGCCTGGGCGGCACTCCAGGCCGGTCGCGCCCGCGTGGCGGTCGGCGCCCGCTCGGCGCTGTTCGCCCCGGTGCGCGACCTGGCGCTGGTGGTGGTCGACGAGGAGCACGACCCGTCGTTCAAGCAGGCCGAGCGGTTCCGCTATCACGCGCGGGACCTGGCGCTGCTGCGGGCGCGGAGTGCCGGGGCGGTCGTGGTCCTCGGCTCCGCGACCCCGTCGCTCGAGTCGTTCCGGAACGCCCACACCGGCAAGCTGGAGCTGCTCGAGCTGCCGGAGCGGGCGACGCCGCGCCCGTTGCCGGAGGTGCGCCTGTGCGACCTGCGGCAGCGTCGGCGCTGCCACGTCCGGCATCCGTTCCTGTCGCTGGAGCTGGTGGAGGCGCTGGAACGGGTGCTGCAGCGCGGCGAACAGGCAATCCTGTTCCTCAACCGGCGGGGCTTCGCGCCGGCCGCCGTCTGCTCGACGTGCGGCGCGTTCGTCGCCTGCCCCTCGTGCGGCGTGGCACTCGCGTACCACAAGGCGCGCAACGCCCTGCTGTGCCACTACTGCGCCTTCGACCGGGCCGTGCCGGAGCGCTGCGAGGCGTGCGGCGGCCCGGAGCTGGACCTGCGGGGACTGGGTACCGAGCGCGTCGTGGCGGCGGTGCAGGAGCTGTTCCCCGCGGCGCGCGTCGCGCGGCTGGACAGCGACGTGGCCCCGGGAGCGACCGGCGAGCGGGTGCTGGAGCGGCTGCGGGCCCGTGCGCTGGACGTGCTGGTCGGCACGCAGATGGTGACCAAGGGCCACGACT
>JAFGHH010000291.1 GCA_016930215.1 Deltaproteobacteria bacterium | reverse complement strand
TCCGGGTACACGATCGAGCTGCGGTGCCTGCGCGACGGCACGAGCGAGCTCGGCGGCGTCCCGTCCGGCGGCCGCCCGAACCGCGAGAATGCCACGGACGCCGACCCCGACGCGCTCCGGCCCGTGGAGGTCGTCGACCCCGAGACGGGCACGACGCGCACCGAGTACCGGCCGGGCGGGAGGGGCTGAGGGTGTCGGCCGACGACAGCGACGTCCGCTACCCGGGCCTCTACATGGGCGAGGTCGTCGACAGCGCCGACCCCGAGGGCCTCGGGCGCGTGCGCGTCCGCATCCCGGGTCTGGTCGAGCCGGCGAGCACTTGGGCGTTTCCGCTCGGGACGGTGGGCGGCGGAAGCGACCGGCGCGGGTTCTTCGTCGTCCCCGAGAAGGGCGCCGAGGTCGGCGTGCTGTTCCACCAGGGCGACGTCGACCACCCGCGCTACCTGTGCGGGCACTGGGGGAAGCCGGACGGCCAGGCCGAGGTGCCCGAGCCCGTGCGCGGGTTGCCGAAGGACCAGGTCCCGCTGGTGCGCGCCTTCGAGACACCACGATTCCTGCTGGTCTTCGACGACCGTTCTGGTTCGGAGAAGGCCGCGCTGCGGGACAAGACGAGCGGCGACCATGTCGTGCTGGACGCGGCCGCGGGGATCTCGGTGAAGAGTGCGGCGAAGGTCGCGGTCGAGGCGCCCGAGGTCGCGGTCCGCGCGGACACGACGGTCACGGTGGACGCGCCCTCGGTGGCGATCGCCGGCGGTGGTCCCGCTGCAGCGCGCGTGAACGACCCGGTCTCGGTGTCCCCGGCCTTCGCCGCTTGGATCGCCGCGGTTACGGCGCTCTGCAACGGGATTGCGCCGGGCTCCGTGACGCCGCCGACCGGCCCGATCGGCCAGGTGGCCGCGGGCTCTGCGAAGGTCACGATCGGGTAGGAGGAGAACGCCGTGGTGCAGGACGACATGTTCCAGCTGCGGGGCTTGTTGCACCCGTTCCAGCGCGATCGGCGCAGCGACTTCGTCTCCGGCTCCGGCGAGGCCCTGATCCGCAGTGCGGTAGCGCAGATCCTCGGGACCGCATGCGCCTCGGAGTTCACCCCGGGAGAGATTCCGTGGCGGACCGAAGCGGGCAGCCTGCTGAATCTGCTGCGCCATCGGCGCAACGATGCCGTGCTCCAGGAGTTGGCTCGCGTGTACGTCGTGGACGCGCTGAAGCGATGGGAACCGCGCGTGCGAGTCACGTCGGTGGACGTTGGCCGGGAGCAGGATCGCGGCGAAAACGCGCTGGCCATCCGACTGCGATACGGCATCGTCACGGGCCGCAGCGCAGTGGGCGGCATCGTCGTCGAGAACGTCGAGCAGACGGTGGTCATTCCGGCGGTCGCCACCGGTGTCGGCGTCTCGGTGTCCGGGACCACGCGCGGTGCCGGCCACGCCGAGCGGTAGACGAACGGCGGCGGGCACGACCCTCGGTTTGAGGCACCCGCGTGCACCGAGCTGCTCCACAGACGACTCGGACTCCATGATGCATCTGCGCGCAACCACGGCTCCCCCACGCTGGCAACGGGCTCGGGCGTTCACCTCTCGTTGGCGCATGCACCGGGTCAGGAACACGCGCGCGGGCAGTCGAAGTCGGCGGCGTCCGTCCGGCCGTCGAGGTCGTCGTCCACCCCGTTGTCGCAGTCCTCGGGCGCCCACTCGACGCCGGAGCAGCCGATCCAACAGGCGCAATCCGGGTCGTCGCAGTCGGTGAGTCGGTCCATGTCGTCGTCCGCCCAGTTGTCGCATCGCTCCGGATAGAGGATCGGATCGGCCGACGGGAAGGCCATGCAGTCGACGCAGTCCTCGCCGTCGGTCAGGCCGTCGCAATCGTCGTCGCGGAGGTTGTCGCAGTCCTCGTACACGGCGGTCGGCGTGCACCACGGCGGCGGGCAGAGGCCGGAAGCGGCGCAATCCGGGTCGTCGCAGTCGACGGCCCCGTCCCGGTCGTCGTCGCAGTGGGTCCCGCAGACCTCCGGGCCCGGCCGGCAGTGCCAGACGAAGCACGGCGGCACGAGGCAATCGCTGTCGGCGCCATCCGTGAGGCAGTCCAGGTCGTTGTCGCAATCGTCCCAGCAGATCTCCAGGCCCTCGCGACATGGAGTGCAGGCGGGATCGGCGACGCAATCGAGGTCCTCACAGTCGGCCAGACCGTCGCCATCGTTGTCCACCAGATCCGTGCAGCACTCGACGCCGCACCACTCGTCCGTCACCCCGTCGCAATCATCATCCGCACCGTTGCACGTCTCGCGTGGAGGCACGCAGAAGCCAGACCACCGGCAATCTTGGCACGACTCCGCTCCTTCCGAGCCGCAGGTCGTGAGGCATGGCCGCAGCGGGTCTCCGTCGCACTCCTCGTAGCCGGCTGCGACGAATCCGTCGCCGCAGAAGGCGTCGCACGAACCGCCCACGCACCAGCCTACGAACGCGGACGGGTCGCCGCAATCAAAGTCCGGCGGACCGCCGGGGCAGCAGCGCGTGCCATCTGGCAGCGGAACGCCCGGCAGGCACAGGTGGTCGGAACTGCAGGTCTCCTCCTCGAAGCAGTCGAAGCCCCAACCGCAATCCAGATCCGATCGGCACGTCCAGCGGCAGTCGGACTCGCACCCGTCGCCCGCCACTTCATTCCCGTCGTCGCAGTCCTCGTGGCCGCGCCAGACGTACCCGTCGCCGCAGCGAGCCAGCGCCATGCATCCGCCGATGCAGGCGTCCGTGTCGTCGGAGTTGCAGTCGTCGCATTCCTCGCCCGGGTCGACGATGCCGTTGCATTCTCCAAGAGCGCAGCCGACGCACCCGTCGCACGGATCCGTGTTGCGGTCGTCGCACAACTCGCCGGAATCGACGACCCCATCGCCGCAGAAGGCGCGGACGCAGGTAGTACGGCAGGCGTTCGGTCGTTCGTCGCTGTTGGCCGGCCCGTCGTCGCACTCCTCGCCCTCGTCCCGGACCCCGTCCCCGCACCGACCGGCGCCGTCGAGCGGTACCTCCAGGGAATCTCCGGTGCCTTCGACGAGGTCCTCGGACATGTCGTGCGCGGTGCCCTCCTCGGCGCCGCTCGCCGCATCCGCCTCGGCACCGTCGCCCGCCAGCAACGTGCCACCGCCGCAGCCAACCAGGGAGGCAATGCCGACGAGACCGAGCGACGAACGCGGCAGCCGCCGCACCATCCGACCCGTAACCGTTGCTCCGCTTCTCATGGCCCACCAGATTCCCCGGTCAGCGCGTCCGCAGTGCGTCCCGCGTGCTTCCGGCCGCTCACGGGAGCGACCTCCAGTCGCCCGGGCAGATCGGCGACCCGCCGAAGCAGTTCACGCCCGCGGTCTCGACGACGACTACGACGTCGGCCGACACCATCCAGTCGCAGTCGCCGGTGCAGGAACCCGACACGCACAGCGTCAACGTCCCCATGCACGCCTCCGCGCTGGAGATCCCGACGGTGCCCTCGCAACCGGAGCAGCCGGCGTCCAGTTCGCCGACCAACGCCGTCTCGCGGGAGAAGTCGACGACGGGTGATCCGGTGCAATGTCCGGAAACGAAGGCGTCCCAGCACACGGCGTCATCGATGACGCCGCGGCGACATTCCGCGGGAAGGACGTCGGGCCATCGCCAGGGCCGGCACTCCGACAAGGTCCGCCAGGTGATCCGCTCGCACGCGCACGTTTCGTCGATCAGCAGGTTGCAGTCGTCATCACTGCAATTGCAGGTCTCGGGCGGCGGTTGGCAGCCGCCCCACCGGCATGCGCGGCCGCACGTCTGCGTTCCCTCCGTGCCGCACCACGTGGTGCACGGTCGGGTGGCGCCAACCAGGCACTCGAGATCCTCGTCGGTCGCGGTGTCGCAGTCGTCGTCAAGCCCGTTGCACACCTCGGCCGCTCCCGGGTGGACCGCCGGGGCGATGTCGTCGCAATCGGTCCCGCCGCAGGCGCCGTCGGGGTACGTGTCCAGGTCCCGATCCGGCGGGGCGGACGTGCATCGGCCAGAGCCGGGATCGCAGGTGTCGACCGTGCAGGCGACGCCGTCATCGCACACCAACCGGGTTCCGGACAGGCACAGCCCGTCGGTGTCGCACCGTTCGACACCGTTGCAGAGATCGCCGTCGTCGCATTCGGCGTCCGTGGTGCAGTAGGGAGGCCAGCATCCCATCCGCGCCGGTTCGCAGAACCGGGGCGGAGGGCAGTAGTCGGGGTCGACGGCGTGCCGGCACTCGCCGGTCTCCGGGTCGCAGGAGTCGACCGTGCAGTCGATGCAGTCGTCGCAGTCGTCGTCCGCGACGCATCCGCCGTCCAGCCCGGCGGCCTCGTCGCTGCCGTCGTCGTCGGTGATCTCCGGAACCGCGTCTGCGCTGAGGTCCGGGCGGCCGATATCAGTGGCATCGGCAGCGACGCCGTCGGCATCATCGTACGGCTGGTCGTCCTCCGGATCGTCACCTTCAGGGACGTCGGTCGCCGGATCCACGGTGCGATCCCCGTCCGCGCGCTCGATCGCCCTGCTGGACCAGCACCCGGCGACAAGCAGGATGAGCGGCCAAAGAAGCCTCACGCTCACCACCTCCAACCCCGGAACGTCAGACTCCTACGCCGCTGCCCACGGAGTATCCGAACCACGGCGCGCCCTCGTAGTCCAGGACCACGGGCAGCGTACCCAGCCCTGCCGGCCCGCCGTAGTACACGTAGGCGGCGTCTTCGGACAGGCCCCCGGCGGCGATGTCCGAGTACCCGTCGCCGTTGACGTCGCCCAGCACAGCCAGCGGCCAGGCGAACGTGCCGGGCGTGGTCCGAATATCCGGCGCGTCGGCCAGCATGCGAGCCCCGGGTCCGCCCCGGAAGACGTACACGTTCCCCGAGTTCGACGCCGCGACCACAGGGTCCGCGTATCCATCGCCGTCGATGTCTCCCCCTTCCGCCGCGAAGCCGAAGTGCCATTCGTCGGACTCGAGCACGAAGGGTGTCTCGCGTGTTCCATCGGCGCCACCGAAGTACACGAACGCTCGGCCGCCCATGCTGCCCAGGTTGGCGGCACCGACGAGCACGTCTGCGTACCCGTCCCCGTTGACGTCTCCCGCCGAGGCCACGTGAAAGCCGTAGTAGGTGCCCGAGCCGAAGAGATCCACCACAGGTTCGGGCCGAGGGCCGGCCGGTGACCCGAGGTACACGCGAACGTGCCCCCCGACCAAGCTACCGATGATGATGTCGCCGTACCCATCGCCGTTGACGTCGCCTGCGCCTGCCACCGCATAGTTGCCGAACGACCATGACCCACCCCACGGTTCGTCCGGAGGCAGGCGGGGTCCTGTGGGCCCACCATAGTACAAGTAGGCGGCAACGACGCCACGGATGGGACCGCCAGACGACACCAAGAAGTCGGCGTAGCCGTCGCCATTCACATCCCCCGCGCCGGCGACGTCCCGCCCGAATCCAGGCAGGTCACTCGGTGCCGATATCGTGAACGTGGGCGTTCGGTCGAGGCCGTCAGGCCCGCCGCGGTACAGGTACGCGGCGACGCCCAACGATCCGACCACGAGATCCCCGTAACCATCGCCGTCCACGTCGCCAGCGGCAGCCGCGACCCAGCGGTGCGGAGGGCAGCCCGATTCGCCGACGACGGTTGCCGGTACCGGCGAGATGCCGTCACGGCCGCCGGGGTAGACGAAGGCTCGTGCGTCGACCGAGGTCACGACGAGGTCGGCGTAGCCGTCGCCGTTGACATCGAGCACGCCGCCCCACGTGGTGTTGACCGGCGCGTCCCGGGGTGGCACGGAGAACCACCAAGTCGGGCCAACGCAGGCCCCTGCCTGAACGCGCCAGAATACGACTCCCGGCGGCAGTTCTGACGGTGGCGTTGCGACATCCGCCGGGTTCTCGATCGACGCGATGACTGACGCGCACGCCCGGTCACGGCAGAACTGCAGTTGCACTGGCGCCGCCTCGTCGCCAGGGGTCGCCCAGCGCAGCAGCGGCCGACGCGTCGTTACGCCAGCGCCCGGCATCGGCGAGATCGGTCGGGGCGCGCGGTCGACGCAGGCGCCGTCGAGCGCCGGACGATCCTGCGGCAACGTCGGTTCGTCGAGGTAGCACGTCGAGGGTGCCTCGGCCTCGCTGCTGGCGTCCGGGCCAGTGAGCAGTTCTGCGGGCGCAGGTCCGCAGGCGGGAGCGACGATCCCGACAGCGCTCAAGGAGCAGGCCACCAAGGACCAAGTCCCGATCATCGCGGCGAATGCGACACCCTCCGCGGTGGCTGCCGAGCTTGCGTGTAGGCCACGACCGCTCATGGGCGCCGCTGGCCCTCGATGGTGACGTTGATCTCCCCTCCGTGCGCGTCGACCAAGACGAACCAAGACGTGAAGTGGCCGCTCGCATCCAGCGTGACCTGCATTGGCAGCGAGTTGGCGTACTCGCCGAGACAGGCGCGCGTCCCGGCGGCATCTCTCATCGCCGCGCTCAACGCGCCGGGCATCAGCATGGCTCCTCCCCGACCCGGCTCGCCTTCCTCCATCGTCCCCGCGGGAGCGTTGACGCTGAACAACTCGCGTTCGCCCAGCGTCGTTCCGGCAGCATCGTGCAGCGGACCGTGCAGCGCGATCGACCTCAATTCGAAGGCGCACGGGAAAGCCGTGCACGGTGGGCCGTCGACGTAGACGGTGCCGTTCAGCGTCATCTGCCCCTGGTACACTCCATCCTGGACGAAGTTGGCGTAGGATGAGGCAGGATCCAGTTCGATCACGCTTGTTGCCTCGACATCGGTTCGCGGGCCCGAGCCGCAATCTGGAGCATCATCCGCGCAGCTCGTTGCACCCACCGCCAGCGCGGAGACCAGAACGACGTGTGGTGGGATCATCCTCATCCGCGTCTCCCTCCTACGAGCAGTCCGCCGCGCACTGAGGCCCCAGGGACGGATCGGGGTCACACCGCAGGTCGCAGTACGGGTCCCAGTCGCAGATGGTGCATTCCCTGCTCCAGTCGGGCCAGATGTCGCAGAGGAAGATCCAGCGGAGGTTGAGCGTCTCCAGCAACGGCGTCTCGAGCGCGGGGCTGATGGCCACCTGCGCTCCGCAGTGCGCCCAGTAGGTGTTCCAGAGACCGCAGCAGATCCCCTCGTCCCCGCACCTCGCCCAACCGCAATCGGCGTCGGATGTGCAGGCGCGTGCGGCGTGAAGAGCGTCCTGGAATTCGAGGCCCAAGGCTCCACACCCGCGCCAAACGCAGTCGGGCGCGCACCATCCGCGGGAGAACCCGCCGGCTGGGTCAGCGTGCAGGTGCTCGCACACCCACCCCGCCGGGCAATCCCGGAACCCGTCGGTGGAGCACTCCCGGGCGCAGAAGCCGCGCTCCTGCCGCACCATGTCCGGAGCGCACGGGTCCGGGGACGCCGGTTCAGGAACTCGCGCGGAGCAGTACGGCGTCGAGGCCCCGGGATCGGGCGAAACGCAGACACGGTCCGGGCCGCAGTCGCGATCGGCGTCGCAACGTCGCGGGAGACACGCGCCCTCCACGCAGACTTCGTACGCCGCGCAGTCGCCGCTATCCGTGCACGCCGGCCGGCAGAGTCGCACGTCGGGTTCGGAGAGTTCCGCGGCGCAGACGTAACCGGTCGGACAGTCGCCAGCACATGCCTGAAGCCAACGGTCGCCTCGCGGCGCGAAGGAACCGATGCTGCTCACGCACCAGTGCGGGTCTGTGCTTCCAGGCGGCAGGATCTCACCGGGGCAACAGCAGGGCACGTCCGTCAGCCGCTCACCTTCGAGGCATCGCCGATACCGGCAGACCGCGCCCGCCGCCTCGTCGACGGCCTCGAAGATGCCTCGCACCGTGCGGGTTGCCGTTCCGTCGCTGACGAGGACATCAAACCACCCGCGCAGCCGCGCCGCGCCGAAGTAGTCCACCCCCGCAGGCCCCGAGCCGGAATACGTTTCCCGCGGTTCCCAGAACGGGTCGTGGAGCCATTCGTAGAGGCGAACCTCGACCGCCGTAGGCGTACCTTCGGCCCAGTCGGGCGGGATGGTCAGTTCGATCGTGAGCGACTCGCCGACACCGCCGACGCCGAGGGTCACGTGGCCCTCGTCGGAGGGAGGAAGGGGCGTCCACTCGAACGTCGCTCTGCCGATCCTCGCCTCTTCAAACCCCGGAATCGTCGAGCGGATCGTTCCGATGCATGGGGCCAGCGCGCAAACACCCTCGTCCGTCGTGCCGTCGCAGTCGTTGTCCAACCCGTCGCAGGCTTCCATGCCCGTCGGGACGCAAGCGGGCGCATCGGGCAAGGCATCTGCCTCGTCCGGACCGTCCCCGACTTCTACAGCATCTGCGTCTGCCGTCTCGAGTCCGCCGTCCTCCACCATCGCCCGGTCCGGGACCTCCGCCTCGCCGGGCCTGCCGTCCTCGGCGACGTCCTGCGCATCGCGGTCACCAGCGAGGCGAACGCCCCCGTCGCAGCCGACGACCATGGTGGTGATGAACAGAACCCGGACGCGCATGGGCCCCTCCAGCGTCCGCCTGCAAGGGTAGCACGCTGAGGGGGTGGCCGCACGCAGGGCGGATGTTCATCGCGCGCGCCTCCCGGGGTGACCCGTCCGGACAGGCCCACGCCCGGTGCGATCCGGGGTCGACGAGCGCCAAGTGCTCTTGATCTGTATATGGATCTTCCATATGATTACCCATGGCGTCCGGCGACGGCAAGCTGGTCGCAGGCGTCGACTGGGTCCGGGGCATGACGCAGGCTACACGAACCACCGACTTCACCGACAAGGACTTCGACAGCCTGCGGCTGCGGCTGCAGAATCTCGTGCGGTCGGTGTTCCCGGAGTGGACAGACTTCGGGGTCGCGAACTTCGGGAACCTGCTGCTCGAGCTGTACGCGTTCGTCGGCGACGTCCTCGTCTTCTACCAGGACAACCAGGCGCGCGAGAGCCGCATCGCTACCGCCACCCAGCGCAAAAACCTCATCGCCCTCGCCAAGCTCCTCGGCTTCCGCCCCGCCGGCGCCCGCGCCGCCACCGCCGAAGTCGCCTTCTCGCTCGCCGCCCCGCCCGCGGCACCCGTGCCGATCCACCGCGGCACCCGCGTCAAGACCGCGTCCGTCACCGAACCGATCGCCTTCCAACTCCTCGCCGACCTGACCATCCCCTCCGGCGCCGACCCGCCGACCATCACCGGCGTCGTCGAGCATTCCGAGTCCCAGGAGGAACTGTTCACCTCGACCGGCTTCCCCAACCAGGAGGTCGTTCTGCCGGCGACGCCCTACCT
>JAFGHH010000290.1 GCA_016930215.1 Deltaproteobacteria bacterium | reverse complement strand
TTCGACGCGCGGATCTTCCAGCACGAGCTCGACCACCTCGACGGCACGCTCTACACCGACCGGCTGCTCGGGGCGGCGGCGCCGAAGGAGGCGCTCCGGCCGCTGCGCGAGGAGCTGGCGCGGCGGCGGGCCGCCCGCGAGGCGGGAGACGTGCTCGGCCCGGAGCAGGTGGCCGACCTGTGGCGCGTGGTCCTGGAGCCGCCCGCCGCGCCGGCGTCCGGGGCGGATGCGTCATGATCTTCCGCGACGAGCTGGAGCTGCGGGGGACGGGGGAGACCGACGCCTTCGACGTCACCGCCGAGGTGGCCGAGGTGCTGGGCCGCTCCGGGGTGCGCGACGGACAGACGCTGGTCTTCGTCCCCGGCTCGACCGCCGCCGTGACGACGATCGAGTTCGAGCCCGGGGTGGTGCGGGACCTCAAGGAGGCCGTCGAGCGGCTGGCGCCGCGCGGGGCGCGCTACGCGCACGATGCGGCGTGGGGCGACGGCAACGGCTACGCCCACGTCCGCTCCGCGCTGCTCGGGCCGTCGCTCTGCGTCCCGGTGGCCGACGGCCGACTGCTGCTCGGCACCTGGCAGCAGATCGTGGTGCTCGACTTCGACAACCGCCCACGGCGGCGCCGCGTCGTCGTCCAGATCCAGGGCTAGCTGCCCGGCTGGACGACCTGGAGCGCCCGGCAGGCCTCGTCGAGCGCCGGGCGGAAGGTGGGGGCGGTCTCGAGCACCGCGTTCCACTCGCAGACGACGTACTTCGGCCAGCCGTCCTGGAACAGCAGCACGGCACCCGCCAGCGACGGGTCGGAGAGCAGGCCGCCGCCCGCCGGCACCAGCACCTCGTAGACGTACCGGCCCTCCTCCTCGCGCTCGTTCTTCTGGATCTGCGGCCGTTGCTTGCTGCCGTCCGGCAGTTCCGCGGCCCAGCCTTCGATCTCGCCGTGCACCAGGTCGCCGGACTTCGCGACGAGCTGGTCCGGCTCGCACGGCGAGCCGCAGCCGACGCGCACGGTCATCGTCGCGCCCTTGGTGCGCCACACGCCGGGGTCCCCGTCGAACGTCTCGAACCCCTCGGGCACCTTGAGCTTGAACTGCCAGCCGTCGAGCGTCAGTTGGGCATCGACGAGCGGCGGGGGCGGGTCGGGCGGCGGCGGGGCGCCGTCGTCCTCGGCGGCGTCGGCCGCGGCCGGCCTGGTTTCGCCGTCCTTCTTGCACGCGGGGCCGAGCAGCAGTGCGGTGCAGGCCAGCAGGCCCAGGAACGTCCACAGTCTCATCGTCGTCCTCCTCCCCGGGCCGTGCCCGGTGCGCCGGAGTCTACCAAGAGCGTCAACCCGATGGAACGGCCCGCCCGATGGCCGGCAGCCGACGGCCGAGAGCGTCGCTTCGATCGGCGGATTCCGATCGACGGATTTGCCGTTGACCCTGTGGCCCTTGCGTGGCATGGTTCGGTGCCCGCGCCCGGAACCGGGGGGTGGCTTCGATCCGGGAACGGGTCGAAGGTGTGGCATGCGGCTGTTCGCCGGCAAGATTCCCGTCATCGCCAAGGAGATTACCTCCACCCTCGTCCGCGACGGCGACATCGAAGTCGCCGACAAGGCGACCCAGGAGGAGCTCGAGCTCGACCTGCAGGCCGTGCTCAAGGAGTACCTGCGCGTCGAGCGCGCGCTGGTCGACCAGGCCAAGGACTACCTCCAGGAGCACGGCCTGCCGTACTCGGACTTCGGCAAGGCGATGAAGGCCGTCAGCGACGGCCGCGAGTTCGGCCGCGGCGAGGACGCGATCGGCTACATCACCGCCCAGGCCATCGGCTGCTTCATGTGCTCGGCCCACGTCGAGGAGATCTTCGCCGACGACGCGACGCTGAACCGCAAGATGCGCGCCGTGCTGCGCAAGCACATGTCCGAGGGGCAGGACGTGGAACGCGAGGTCCGGGCCCGGATGCGGAACATCGAGGAAGGCAGCCGCGAGTGGGACGTCGAGTTCCAGCGGTTGCGTGACGAGATCCAGCGCAAGAAGGGGCTCGAGTAGCCGGCCCGGCCGTCTCCGCGGTTGCCGAACCCGGCGACGGTGCTATGCTTCCTTCCAACGTGAGGAGGGCTTCATGAAGAAGAACAGGGTGTGGTCGTGGTTTGCCATCGTTCTGGCCGCTGTCCTGGCGGTTGGATGCGGGGACGACAGCAGCTCCACGGACGCCGGGGACACCGGCGACGTCGAGGAGGTCGACGGCGACACGCCGGCGGACGTGCCGACCGACGTGCCGACCGACGTGCCGACCGACGTGCCGACCGACACGCCGACCGACGTGCCCAACACCTGCGCCGACGGCGTGGACGACGACGGGGACGGTTGGACCGACGCCGAGGACCCGGACTGCGCGACCGGCGTCACGGAGTCCGGGTTCGGCGACACCGCGTGCAACGACGGCCTGGACAACGACGGCGACGGCCTGATCGACCGGGGCGACGACGAGTGTCTCAACGCTTTCGACGACGACGAGGACGTGGTGACGGTCGGCGCCTGCGAGGACGGCCTGGATAACGACGGCGACGGCTGGCTCGACGCGGAGGACCCGGATTGCGCCGACGGCGCCACCGAGGACGGCTACGGCGACAGCGAGTGCAACGACGGCCTGGACAACGACGGCGACGGCCTGGTCGATGGGGCGGACCCCGAGTGCGCCACCGCGTTCCACGACGACGAAGGGACCGTGGCGCCGGCGGGATGCGCCAACGGCACCGACGACGACGGGGACGGCTGGACCGATGCGGAGGACCCGGACTGCGCCGCGGGCCTCGAGGAGACCGGCCTGGGCGACACCGAGTGCAACGACGGTATCGACAACGACGACGACGGCGACATCGATTCCGCCGATACCGACTGCGCCAGCGCCTTCGACGACACCGAAGAGGACATCGTCGTCGTGCCGGGGTGCACCAACGGCCTGGACGACGACGCGGACGGCTGGACCGACGCCGAGGACCCGGACTGCGCGGCGGGGACCGAGGAGAGCGGTTTCGGGACCACCGAGTGCAACGACGGGGTCGACAACGACGGCGACCTGGCGATCGATTCCGGCGACCCCGAGTGCGACGATGCCGCCGACGACAGCGAAGCGCCCGTCGTGACGCTCAACTGCGACAACGGCCTGGACGACGACGGGGACGGCTGGACCGACGCCGACGACCCCGACTGCATGGACGGGTTCGTCGAGTCGGGCACCGGGCGCACCGCCTGCAACGACGGCCGCGACAACGACGCCGACACGCTGGTCGACGCCGACGACCCCGGCTGCCTCTCCGCCATGGACAACGACGAGCGCGATGCGGTGTCCGTCGGCTGCTCCAACGGCCTGGACGACGACGGGGACGGCTGGACCGACGCCGAGGACCCGGACTGCTCGACGGGCCGCGACGAGCGCGGCTTCGGGTTCAGCGAGTGCAACAACGACGCCGACGACGATCGCGACACGCTGGTCGACCGCGACGACACGGACTGCGAGAATGCCTTCGACGATTCCGAAGGCCTGGTGACGGTCCCCGGCTGCCTCAACGGCCTGGACGACGACGCCGACGGCTGGATCGATGCCGACGACCCCGACTGCCGCTGGGGCGACACCGAGGTCGGCTTCGGCATGTCCCAGTGCAACGACGACCGGGACAACGACTCCGATGGGGCCGTCGACGCCGCCGACCCGGACTGCACAAGCGGCTTCGACAACAGCGAGGGCCCCGACGTGTTCTCGTGCTGGAACGGCCGCGACGACGACGGCGACGGCTGGATCGACCGCGAGGACCCCGACTGCGCGGAGGGCACCAGCGAGGTCGGCTTCGGGACCACCGAGTGCAACGATGGCGTCGACAACGACACCGACTGGCTCGTGGACGGCGCCGATCCGGATTGCGACGACGCGCTGGACGACGACGAGGGCGCCGTGGTCGTGCCGGGCTGCGAGAACGGCCTGGACGACGACCGCGACGGCTGGATCGATGCCGACGACCCCGATTGCGCCGCCGGCGACACCGAGGTCGGCTTCGGCACGACCCAGTGCAACGACGGCCGCGACAACGACGCCGACTTCTACGTCGACTCGGTCGATCCCGGATGCGTCGACGCCCTGGACGACGACGAGACCGACCCGACCGGCCCGAGCTGCGAGAACGGCGCCGACGACGACCGCGACGGGTGGACCGACGCCGACGACCCCGATTGCAGGCTCGGCACCGAGGAGCGCGGCTTCGGCTGGACCCAGTGCAACAACGGCGTGGACGACGACCGCGACACCTTGATCGACGCCGACGATCCCGAATGCACCGACGGCTTCGACAACAGCGAGGCCGGCGGCGCGGTGACCAACTGCACCGACGGCCTGGACAACGACGGGGACGGCTGGACCGATGCCGACGACCCCGACTGCGTGACGGGCGCCGGTCGCGAGGTGGGCTTCGGCTGGGTCGCCTGCAACAACAACCGCGACGACGACGCCGACACGCTGGTCGATGCCGCCGACCCGGGCTGCACCGACGGCATGGACCGCGACGAGACGGACGCCACCGAAACCCCCTGCACCAACGGCCTGGACGACGACGCGGACGGCTGGATCGATGCCGAGGATCCCGACTGCATGTTCGGCCTGACGGAAACCGGCTTCGGCCGGACCCAGTGCAACGACGGCGTCGACAACGATTCCGACGGCGACATCGACGCCGACGACGCGCAGTGCGACTCGGCCCTCGACAACCGCGAGCGCTGATTTCCCGCCACGGGCCCTCCCCAATCCCCCCCGCCTTGTGGTAGCTTCCGGCCGCCTCGGAAGGAGGGCGCCGCCGCGTGGCCGACGAACCGACCCCGCACGACGAACCGCACGCCGCGAAGACCGACGCGGAGCCGGAGCCGTCCTCGACCGCCGCCCCGGCCGGGCCGGCCGACGAGGTTGCGACGCCGAACGACGTGGGGACGTCGCCCGTCTCCGCACTGCCGGACGAAGCGCCCCCGCCGCCGCCGGCGGCTCCGGCGGTCCCCAAGCCGCCCCCGGGGCCCTCGCGCCTGCTGCGCCTCTGGGCCTGGGGCCGCACCCCGCTGGTCCTGTTCCTCGCCTCGTTCCTGGTCTTCTCGCTCTTCTCGTGGAACCGCTTCTGGCACCGCTCCACCGACCCCCACTTCGTCCTGCTGGCCAACGCGTTCCTCAAGGGCACCGTCGAGATCCGCAAGCAGGACGTCCCCAAGGGCGTCCCCTCGCCGCTCGGCGTCGGCGCCGACCGCCACGACAACGACTGGGCCTCCTGGGAGGAGCTGCCGCTCAAGGGCGGCGAGGTGCTGCGCGGCAACTTCGTCGAGGGGTCCGAGTACGAGGCGCCGCACCGCTTCGAGACGCTCGACGGGCGACTGCTCACCATCACCCGGGACGAGATCGACACCGCCCGCAGCAAGGACCGCAAACGCCACTACTTCGTCTCGTTCCCGCCCGCGCCGGCGGTGTTGATGATGCCGCTGGCGCTGATCCAGGGCTACGACGTCAACGACGTGCGCTTCACCCTGTTCTTCGCCGCCTTCAACGTGGCGCTGTGCTTCGTGCTGCTGCGGCGCCTGCGGCGGCTGGGCGTCACGGAGCGCAAGCCATGGGAGAACGTGTTCCTGGCGCTGGCGCTCGGGTTCGCCACGACCCACTTGTGGTGCGCGGTGCTGGGGCAGGTCTGGTTCACCGCGCTGGTGCTGGGGGTCACCGGCACCCTGTTCTACGTGCTGGCGTGCACCGACCTGGGTCGGCCGTGGCTGGCCGGGCTGGCGCTGGCGTTCTGCATGGCGATCCGCCCGCAACTCGCCGCCGGCGGGCTGCTGTTCGCCGCGCTGCTGCTGTTCCCCGAAGGGCGTTGGCGGCGGACCGGCTGGGGCGACACGCTCCGGAAGCTTGCGCTGTTCGCGGTGCCGCTGGTCGTCGTCGGCGTGTTGCTCCTGTGGTACAACCACGTGCGGTTCGAGGACCCGACGAAGTTCGGTCACGAGTTCCTGCAGGCCGGCAAGCTGGACCGGATCGTGAAGTGGGGGCTGTTCAACTACCACTTCTTCCCGATCAACCTCACCGCGATGCTGACCACCCTGCCGCAGCTCTCGCGCGACTTCCCGTACATCAAGTTCTCGCTGCACGGGATGTCGGTCTTCCTGGCGATGCCGTTCCTGGTCTACCTCGTCGTGCCGTGCTACCCCGAGGGCGACCGCACGACCTGGCTCTGGCACCGCGCGCTGTGGGCGGGCACGCTGGTCCTGCTGCTCCCCGGGTTGCTGTACCAGAACACCGGTTGGGAGCAGTACGGGTTCCGCTTCGCGATGGACTGGCTCGTCTACATCATGCTGCTGCTGGCGCTTTCGCGCCGCCGGCTGAGCCGGCTGTTCGTGACGCTGACGGTCGTCGGCTTCCTGGTCAACGCGTGGGGGGCGATCGCGTTCAAGCGCGGCGCCCCGTTCGACGCCTTCTTCGACACCTGGCTCGTTCCGTAGCGCACCGGCCGCGGAGCGCGGACTTGACTTGTCTTTCCGCACGCCGAAGACTGACCGACGGACCGATCCGACGGCGCTCGCCGCGCCCGGCGGCCCACGGAGGAACCCCGCATGAGACGCTGGATGACCCTCTTCGCCCTCCTGCCCCTCATGGCCGTCCACTGTTCGGATCGCGTCCGCGTGATCCGCGACCCCGGCGGCATCGGCGAGCGCTGCGAGGATCACGACGAGTGCCGGGCGGGCCTGGTCTGCCGCGACGACTTCACCTGCGGCCCGGCGGGGAACACCGCCGAGGGCGACCCGTGCGAATTCTGGGACGACTGCGAGGAAGGGCTGGCCTGCCTGTGGGAGCGCAACGCGGAGGGAACGCCGCAGACCGTCTGCCGCCCCGCCGGCGCCGGCGAGGTCGATGACTGGTGCGCCTCCACCGCCGACTGCGAGGCGGGCCTGGTCTGCGTCCCCGACGGGTTCGGCGGACGCTGCCGCCGGGCCGCCGACGTCGGTGACATCGGCGCCGACTGCGATTCCCTCGACGATTGCCACGCCGGCCTCGTCTGCGGCCGGTACGGCGAGTGCGTCCGGGCCACCTCGACCGACGGCGGGCCGGGCTTCCCGGTCTGGGACGGCGTCGAGTGCGCGGCGAGCGACACGGAAGGGACGACGCACTTCCACTTCGAGGTGCCGCGCGGGGCGCTCGAGCCGGGCCACGACTTCTTCCGCCTGCCGTGGCCCAACGACATCCGTCGGACCGCCGACGGCCACCTGGACCTGCGGGACTTCCCGCACCCGGACATGCCGGGCTTCACGGTCGACGTGCTCGACCGGTTCCTGCGCGCCGCCGAGGAGGACCTGACGGGCTACGGCACGAACTCCGCCGTCTTCTTCCGCTCCAACCGCGCGATCGATTGGAGCACCCTCGACGGCAGCGGCGACGCCGCGTCGATCTACTTCGTCGACCTGACCCCGCCCGCCGAGCCGACCGACCGCCACGGACGGGTCGGCTTCGGCTGGGGCGCCTCGACCGGCGGCGGCCCGTACCTCTGCCAGCACTGGCTGGGCGTCAAGCCGCCCCGCGGCGCGCCGCTGCTCCCGGGACGGACCTACGCCGTGG
Organism: Deltaproteobacteria bacterium; assembly: GCA_016930215.1. Lineage (GTDB taxonomy): Bacteria > Myxococcota_A > Polyangia > DRWM01 > JAAZOP01 > JAAZOP01. The sequence goes on along the minus strand of JAFGHH010000290.1, from coordinate 1,980 downwards.
TGCTCACCGCCGGCGTGCGCGACGCCCAGGGCGCCCGGATGGCGCGGGATTCGGACTTCGAGGCGCTGCTGAACCCGTCGCGGCCGAGCGACCCGGCGCTCGGGTCGGCCTGGGACGCCTATGCGCCGTTCCGCGCCTACCTGGATCACGACGGTATCGACCCGGGCTCGATCCTGGTCGCCGCCGTGTTCACCACGCAGGACTTCCCGACCGTGCTGGCCGGTGCCAAGGCGGTCGTGGACGCCGAGCCCGCGCCGGTGCCCACCGGCTTCATTCGCTGCGATGCCGCCGCCCACTCGCTGTGCGACGACGGCCTGACCGGCGACGACCACGTCCGCGGCTGCTTCGGCGAGGACCCGGGGTACCACGAGCTGCAGGGCGCCTTCCCCTCGCCGCGGCTGCAGCAGGGGACCGCACCGTACTGGGAGCCGGCCCAGGGCGGCGGCTTCACGTTCGACGCCGGCGGGCGGCCCGTCACGCACGGCTCGACCGACGTCTGCTTCGCGCTGACCGTCCCCAAGGGAGTGCCGATGCCGGCCGACGGTTGGCCGGTGGTGCTGATGACCCACGGGACCGGCGGCGACTATCGCGGCTTCATCCGCTCCGGCATCGCGGACGACCTCTCGACCGTGACGCTCGACGACGCCTCGACCGTGCATTTCGCCGTCCTGTCGTTCGACGAGCCGCAGCACGGCCGGCGGCGCGGCGGTTCGAGCGAGTCGCCCGAGGTGCTGTTCTTCAACTTCGGGAACCCGCGGGCCGCGTACGGCAACGTGCTCCAGGGCGTCGTCGATGGCTTCCAGGCCGCCCGCCTCCTCGACAGCCTCGACCTCGACGCCACCGTCTCGCCCACCGGCGAGGCGCTGCGCTTCGACACGACGAAGCTCTACTACTACGGCCACTCGCAGGGCGCGACGCACGGTGTGCCCACCGTCGCTTACGACCCGAGCTTCGTCGCCGCGGTCTACTCCGGCAACGGCGGCTCGCTGATCGATTCGCTGCTCACCAAGACCTCACCGTACCCGATCGCCGGGGCGGTCCGGATGGCGCTGGCCGACCCCGACATCGGCGGCTTCCACCCCGCGCTGTCGGTGTTCCAGACCTACCTCGAGGTCGCCGACCCGGTGAACTACGGCCGCTACGTGATCTCCGTCCCGTTCGAGGATCCGACCGGGGCGTCGTACCTGCCGCGCAGCGTGCTGCAGTTCTACGGCCTGGCCGACACCTACACGCCGAAGGACACCCAGGCCGCGATGGGCTCCGCCCTCGGGCTGCTCGTCGCCGAGCCGGTGATCGAGGACCTCGGCTTCACCGCCACCGCGCTGCCGGCGCAGGCCAACCGCTGGGCCGCGGGGCACGAGGTGACCGCGGTGCTGTCCCAGCACAACCCCGCCGCCGGGCACGACGGCCACTTCGTCGCCACCGAGGACGCCGTGGCCCGCGAGCGCGTTTCCCAGTTCTTCGGCACCGCCGCCCGCGACGGGATTCCGACGGTCGTGCGGTGACCCGGACGGACGCGAATCCGCCGGCCTCCGCGGGAGGAGGCCTCGGTGCCCGCCTGCGCGCCGGCTGGCCCTACGTCGCGGTCGTCGTCGCCGTCGCCGCGGCCTACGCCCCGGGGCTGACCGGCGACCTCCTGCGCTGGGACGACGACCGACTGGCCTACGAGAACCCGCTCGTCGGACCGCCGTACGCGGCCAACACCGTCCGGATGTTCGGTTCGATCCAAAACGAGGCCTGGCAGCCGCTGCACACCGCCTCGTACCAGCTCGACCACGCCTTGTGGAACCTGCACCCGGTCGGCTCCCACCTGTTCAACCTCGCCCTGTTCGCACTCGGCGTCGCCCTGCTGCTCGCCTTCCTCCGGCGCCTCGGTGCGCCGGTCGTGGTCGCCGTGGTCGGCGTGCTGCTGTTCGCGCTGCACCCGTCGCACGTCGAGTCGGTGGTGTGGGTCAGCGGGCGCAAGGACGTGCTGTCGCT
>JAFGHH010000005.1 GCA_016930215.1 Deltaproteobacteria bacterium | reverse complement strand
GATCAAGAGCTTCTCGGGTGTTGCAACGGGCGCCTCGGTCGCCTAGGCTTGCGCGCCGAGGAAGGACCAGGAGGAGAACATGACGTCACGCTCCACCCGTCCGGTCGTCGCCGCCGTGCTGGGGCTGCTGCTCTTGGCGGCGGGACCGGCCCGTGCGACCGAAACCGACTCGCCCGCCAACTCCGGGGCGCTGGACCTGCGGCTGTTCCGTGCCGCCGTGGACTCCAAGGGGCTGTTCGGGGTGAACGCGACCGACGTCATGCCGCACCTCGACATCAGCATCGCGCTGGTGCTCGACTACGGCCACAACCTGTTCGACGTCACGGCGCTGGACGCCGCGGGGGCCACGTGCGACGCCAACCTGGTGTCGGACGCGATCGACGTTTCGCTGGGGTTCAACATCGGCCTGTTCAACTTCGCCGAGGTGGGCTTCTCCTTGCCGGTGGTGATCCTGTCCGGGCCGGCGGTGCGCGGGGTGGCGGGCTGGGAGGGCTGGGGCGGCGACCCGCCCCCGATCGACACCCCGTCGTTTTCCGCGCAGCACGTGGGCGACCTGGAGGTCCACGGCAAGTTCCGCTGGCTGCGGGTGGAGCGGCACCCGGTGGGTGTGGGGACGATCATCCAGTTCTTCACGCCGACCGGCCAGGCCGACCGGGCGCTGGGGAGCGACCCCGGGATGGGGCTCGGGGTCACCGCGGTGCTCGACACGATGCCGACGGACTGGTTCCTCGGGTCGCTGAACCTCGGGGCCCGGTTCTTCTTCGCCCACGACGACGGCTACGAGCCGCTCAAGCTGACCGACGCCGGGGGGAACGCCTTCGAGTACGGCCACCTGCTGACGTTCGGGCTCGGCGGGAGCTTCACCCTGGTCCCCGAGCGGCTGAACGCGATCGTGGAGTTCTACGGCAACACGGTGCTCAGCGGCGACTTCTTCGACCTGCTGCACACGCCGATGGAGCTGGTGGCGGGGCTCAAGATCTTCATCGAGCGCAACAGCTACCTGTACATCGGCGGCGGCACGGGGGTGTTCTCCCCGGGGTTCTCGGCGGCCGACGTGCGGCTGTTCGGCGCGTGGATCTTCGAGCCTTCGATCGGCGACCGCGACCGCGACGGGATCAAGGACGACGTCGACCAGTGCCCGGACGAGCCGGAGGACCGCGACGACTTCGAGGACCTCGACGGGTGCCCCGACCCGGACAACGACCGCGACCAGATCCTGGACATCGATGACTCGTGTCCGCTGATTCCCGAAGACCGCGACGGCGACGCCGACGAGGACGGGTGCCCCGACGGCGAGCAGGGAGACCGCGACGGCGACACGATCCCCGACACGAACGACGTCTGCCCCGACGACCCCGAGGACCTCGACGGCTTCCAGGATGCCGAGGGCTGTCCCGATCCGGACAACGACAACGACACGATCCCGGACATCGCCGACGAGTGTCCGAACGAGCCGGAGGACATCGACGGGTTCCAGGACGTCGACGGGTGCCCCGACGTCGACAACGACCAGGACCGCATCCTGGACGTCGACGACGACTGCCCGAACGAGCCGGAGTCGTACAACGGCACCGAGGACGACGACGGCTGCCCCGACACCGGGACGATCGTCGTGACGGACCGCGAGGTGATCCTGCTCGAGAAGATCATGTTCGAGACCGACAGCGCGGTGATCCTCCCCGAATCGTTCGACCTGCTCAACCGCGTCGCCGCGACGCTCAACAGCAACATGCACATCCAGCTGATCGAGGTGCAGGGTCACGCCGACGAGCGGAATTCGGACGAGTACAACATCACGCTGACCCACGACCGCGCCAACTCGGTCGTCGAGTACATGGTGCGTCAGGGCGTCGATGCGGGCCGCCTGCTGGCCGCCGGCTACGGCGAGCGGTGCCCGGTCGACCGCGGGCACAGCGAGTCGGCGTGGGACAAGAACCGGCGGGTCGAGTTCAAGATCCTGTGGACGACCGCCGGGCCGATGGACACGGTCCGCTCGTGCCCGGCCGCCGAGGAGCTCCAGCCGCCGCTGCCGCCGCAGTTCCAGCCGGGCGGCGCCGCGACGGCGCCCACCGCGCCGCGCACCGTTCCGGCGGGCTCCGCGGAGGCGGAGGCGGCGGGCGCGACCGCCGCTCCTGCCGTCCCGACCGAGCCCTGAGCGATCGGCGCGCCTCCGTCCGCGGAACGACGGCGGCGGGAGGACGAGCATGGCCGATCCGGACACCGGCTCGAGGCACCCGACGACCGTCCCGGACGCCCCGGCGCCGCGACCGGTCGAGGTCGACCCCCGGCCTCCGATCGCCGACCTCGCCGCCCGGTTGCGGACGCGCGGCGTGATCAGCGAGACCGGCGGGATGGGCGTGATCACCGAGGTCGTCGACTGCAACCTGCTCCGCGCCTGCGCCCGCAAGACGCTCCGCGTCGAGCTGGGCGACGACCCGGACACGGTCCGGCGCTTCATCGAGGAGGCGCAGATCACGGCGCAGCTCGACCACCCGGGCATCGTCCCGGTGCACGAGATCGGCGTCGATGCCGACGGCAGCCTGTTCTTCACGATGCAGCGCGTCCAGGGCCGGACGCTCAGCGCGCTCCTCGCCGAAACCCCGCCCGCACGGCGCACCGACAAGCAGCTGTACGCCCTGCTGCAGGTCATGCTCAAGGTCTGCGACGCCGTCGCGTTCGCCCACAGCCGCGGCGTCGTCCACCAGGACCTCAAGCCGGACAACGTGATGGTCGGCGCCTTCGGCGAGGTATTCGTGATGGACTGGGGCGTGGCCCGGCTGCGCGCCGCCGAGGCGCCCGCGGCGGCGCCCGCTCCGCGGAACGACGACGACGAGCCTGCGCCGTGGGATCTCCCGCGGGTCGAGCTGCGGATCGTCGGGACGCCGAGCTACATGGCGCCCGAGCAGGCCGCGGGCGACGCCGGCCGCATCGACCGCCGCACCGACGTCTTCGCCCTGGGGGCGATCCTGTACGAGATCCTGACCGGCCGGCCGCCCTTCGAGGGCCCGACGCCGCAGGCGGTGCTGGCCGAGGCGCTGTTCGGGGAGGTCGAGCCGCCGGAGCGGAAGGTCGAGCTGCCGATCCCGGTCCGACTGTCCCGGCTCACGATGAAGGCCCTGGCCCGCGAACCGGCGGACCGTTTCGCGACCGTCGCGGCGCTGCGCGAGGAGTTGGAGGGGTTCCTGCAGAGCGCCTGGCAGTTCCCGACGCGCAGCTTCCCCGCCGGCGAGCGGATCCTGCGGGAGGGCGACGCGGGCGACGCCGCGTACGTCGTCCTCCGCGGCCGCTGCCGGGCTTTCCGCGGCACGGACGCCGGCGGCGAGACGCTGGAGGAGATCGGTCCGGGGGAGGTGTTCGGCGAGGTGGCGATCCTGACCCGGCAGCCGCGGACGGCGAGCGTCGAAGCGCTGGAGCCGGTGACGGTGCTGGAGATCACGCGGGCCTACCTCGAGGAGGAGATCGGCTCCAACTACTGGCTGACGCTGTTCGTCCGCGCCCTGGCCCGCCGGTTCCGCGGGGCGAGCGCGGCGCAGGCGGCCGCGGCCCGCGAGCGGGACGACGCGCGGTTGGCGGTCCGCGTGCTGGAACACCTGGTGCGCGCGGGCGGGGACGGCGGCGACGGGCGCCGGACGGCCCCCTGGAAACCGCTGTGCGCGGTGCTGTCGGGCGAGTTCGGCCGGCCCGCGGGCGAATTGCGGGGTCTGGTGGAGCGGGCGGGGCCGTTCCGGGTGGACGAGTCGCGGGACCGGATTTCCTTGCAGTGACGTTCCGCTACGGGTCGGCGGACTTCTCGGGCGGGGGTTGGTCTCCGAGGGCCCACTTGGCGCCCAGGCGGGCGAGCAGGAAGCAGCCGAGGGCCAGCATCAGCAGCATGCCCAGGCCGAACAGCTGACCGAGCATCCCCTCGTACCAGTGCTGCGTCCTGCTGCCGAGCTCCTCGGAGCACTCCGCGCCCTCCGGCACGACGACCTCGTCGCAGCTCTCCGGCGCCGGCCGCACCACGTCGTCGACGAACACGGTCGGGACCGTCTCGCCCTGCTCGTTCTCGACGTCCCGGACCTCGCAGTCCTGGCCGGAAGCGAGCCGCAGGTCGTCGCAGTCGAAGCTCTCGTACTTGTCGACGCCGGCGACGACCGGGTGGAAGGCGTACTCCTCGCCGACGGAGAGGAAGCGGATCGGGGCGCCGACGGCGGGGAGGCGCAGGACGGCGGTGAGGATGCCGAAGATCGCCGCGCCGGCCATCAGGCCGGAGGCGATCAGCGTGCCCTGTTCGGCGCGCGCCTGGCGCACCTCCTTGCTGCCCCCGGTCCGGGAGACGACCCAGGCGACGGCGGCACCTCCCAGCACCGCCAGGTTGATCGCGATCGGGAGGTACATGCCGAGGGCGAAGGCGAGCATCGGGAGTCCGGCCATGAAGAGCAGGATCGCGACGATGCCGCCGAGGCCGTAGAGCAGCCACGGCTGGTTGGCGGGGTCGTCCATCAGGCCCTTCGAGACGGCGGCGATCATGTTGGCCTGGGGCGCAGGGAGCACCTTGTCGTTCGAGATCACCTTGTCGGAGCCGGCGGGGGCGTTGGGGTCGGGGACGACGAAGTGGTAGGCGTCGTCCATCAGTGGGACGACGAAGGCGACGACGAGGGCGGCAGCGACGATGCCGAGGAACTTGTACTTCTGCTGGTTGCGCGGCGTGGAGCCGATCCAGTAGCCGATCTTGAAGTCGCTGATCAGGGCGCCGGAGGTCGCCAGGGCGGTGCAGACCGCGGTGCCGACGACGAGCGCGATGATCATGCCGGCGTCGCCCTTGAGGCCGGTGAGGATCATGGCACCGATCGTGAGCACCACGGTGATCAGCGTCATGCCCGAGACCGGGTTGGTACCGACGATCGCAATCGCCTGGGCGCCGACGGGGGTGAACAGGAACGACAGCAGGTAGCCGACGACCATCCCGACGACGGCGAAGATCAGGCAGTCCCCGAACGGGTACGGCTCGCCGCTGTCCTGCGGCGTGATCCAGCCGACGACGAAGAACAGGATCCCCATCGCCAGCATCGCGCCGAGCTGGATCATCAACACGACGCGCGGGGGCAGGTCGAGCTGCGTGCGGGGGGCCTCGACCTCCCCGCCGCCCTTCTTCGAGAAGCCCTTGAACCCGAGCGTGACGGAGCCGACGACGATCTTGCTCATCCGCAGGATGCCGATCAGCCCCGAGACGGCGATCGCGCCGATGCCGATCGGCTTGATGAACTTCCCGAAGATCGCACCGGCCGACATGTTGGCGACCTGGAACGTCTCGCCGGCGTAGGAGAAGTCGGCGGCGGCGGAGCCGAACAGCTTGACCAAGGGGACGAGGACGAGGAACGAGAGGACGGACCCGGAGGCGATGATCGCGGCGTACTTGATGCCGATGATGTATCCGAGGCCGAACAGGGCGGCGAGCCCGGAGATCTGCAGCTCGAGGCCCACGCCGGCCATCTTCTCGCCGATGCCGCCGAGCATCGAGGTGGTCGAGAGGTTGGCGTTCCAGAGGTGGACGCCCTCGACGAGGAAGTCGAACGCGCCGCCGATCGCGAACGAGATCAGCAGGATCTTGCCGGCTCCGGCGCTCTGGCTCTCCCCGGTCACCAGGATCTCGTTGATCGCGGTCGCCTCGGGGAACGGCAGGTCGCCATGGAGGTCCTTGACGAAGTACTTGCGCAGCGGGATGATCAGGACGGTTCCGAGCACGCCGCCGACGGCGCAGGCGAGGAAGATCTGCCACCAGGCGATCGAGACCCGGTTGATGTACAGCGCGGGGATCACGAACGCGGCGCCGGCGGCGACGACGCCCGAGGCTTGCCCGACGCTCTGCACCATCACGTTCTCGAGGATCGTGCTGCGGGGCGAGCGGAGCTTGCCGAAGAAGATCGCCAGGATCGCGATCGGGATCGCGGCCTCGATCGCGTTCCCGGCGCGCAGCGCCATGTAGATGCAGGCGGCCGAGAAGACGATCGTCAGCAGCAGGCCGAGCCCGATCGACCAGGTGGTGACCTCGGCCCGCTTGTCCTCGGCCGGGACGATCGGCCGGTACTCCTCGCCGGGCGGGAGCCTGGTGTAGGCGTTGGCCGGCAACAGCTTCGAACCGGGCTTGCTCGGGGCGTCGTGCATGGAGCCTCCCTTTCGCCGGAGACGGGGTCGGGCGGCAGCCTACCACAGGGAGAGGGGAGAGGGGGAAGGGGGTCAGGGGCGTCCCGGATCGCGCCGCGGCGGTTCTCGGACGCCGGGCCGACCGATTGCCGTCCGGGCGGATTGCTAGGGAATGCCGGTCGTCGTCAACGTGTAGTCGCCGCAGTGCAACCAGCTGCCGGTGGATTCGTTGTACCCGTCGAGGAACACGTAGTACATCCCGGCGGCCAGCGACAGGCTGCCGGTGTCGGAGTGGACGTAGTAGGGCGGCGAGCCCATGCGGAAGCCGCAGCCGTCCTCGTCGCAGACCGGCTGCGGACTCGATTGGGTGCAGACGTTGCGGATGTACAGGGTGGTATCGACGCAGGTGGAATCGCCGTCCGTGGGACAGAAGCCCGCCGACCCGCAGGTATCCAACCGAACCGTCGTCGCCGTCGGCAGGTAGAAGTAGTAGACCACGTCTTCTCCGCCGCCGCTGCCCTCGAAGCCGCCCTCGCAGCTGGCCGGGGTGTAGTCCGCGGTGAACGAACACGAGTTCCCGGTGGCGGGCGAGGCCGAGGCGAGCGGCAGCGGGTCGCCGCAACGATCGCCTGAGAGGCCCGGGTCGGTCACGTACAGGTCGACGGAGTACGCACCGCCCCCCGCGGCGGTCTTCGCGTCGACGAACACCTGGTACGTGCCGCCCGGCAGGTCCCGCAGCACGAGCAGCGAGCTGCTGTGACCGCCGGCGTCGTCGTTGCAGCCGACCTCGGGCCCGTCGCAGGCGCAGTTCCGGACGTAGACCACGGTATCGAACGCCGTGCCGTGGGTGGCGATGAACACGTCCTTCGTCCCGCTGGTCACGAAGAAGAAGACGACTTCCGCGCCGTCGCCGCCGCAACTGCCGCGGGTCGAGCCGGCCCCGGCCGCGAGCGTCCCGGTCCGGCGGTTGCCGGGCAGGCCCACTTCGGTCGCGCCCGGACAGAGCGTGCAACCGGTGCAACCATCGTCGACCACGGTGTCGCAGTCGTCGTCGCACGAGTTGCCGCAGATGTCGGTCGGAGCACAGCAGTCGCCGGTCGGCGCGCAGTCCATCCCGCAGCTCCGGGTGCCGGCCGTCCCGCAGGCGGTGACGCAGGCCGCCGTGCCGCCGGCGCAGCAGGGGAACCCGTTGTCGCAGACCAGGTCGCAGTCGTCGTCGAGCCCGTTGCAGGTCTCGGCGGGCGGGATGCACGGCCCGGGGCCGCACATCGCCGAGCAGGCCCGGGAGCCGGCGGAACTGCAGCTCGTCGTGCAGGTCGAGATCGTCCCGGCGCAGCAGGGGAACCCGTTGTCGCACGCCGTGTCGCAGTCGTCGTCCAGTCCGTTGCACAGTTCCGCCGGCGGCGCACAGGTCCCGGACCAAGCGCAACCGGTCGTGCAGGCCTCGCGACCCGCGGTCGAGCAACTCGTCGAGCAGATCCGCGTTTCGCCCGCTTCGCAGTCCTCGTGGCCGGCCCACACGTACCCGTCCCCGCAGCTCGCGTCGCGGCAGGTGTTCAGGCACTCGTCGAAGTTGCTGGTGTTGCCGTCGTCGCACTCCTCGCCGGGGTCCACGAGGCCGTTGCCGCAGCCCGCGGCGGCGCAGGCGCCCCCGCGGCACACGCCGGGAGCGCCGGTCGACGTGGTGCACTCCGAGCCCTCCGCCAGCGGCGTGCCGGGGACGCAAACGTGGTCCGTGCACGTCTCGTCCCCAGTGCACGGCTCGGCATCGTCGCAATCCGGGTCGTTCTCGCAGGTCCAGCTGCAATCCGGCTCGCACCCGTCGCCCGTGACGGTGTTGCCGTCGTCGCACTCCTCGTGCCCGACCCACGTGAACCCGTCGCCGCAGGTCGCAACCACGCAGGTATTGAGGCAGCCGTCGGTGTCGTCGGTGTTGCCGTCGTCGCAGGCCTCGCCGCGATCCACGACACCGTTACCGCACTGCGGGGAGGCGCACGAGCCCGCGCGACAGATGCCCGGATCCCCGAGCGGTTGCGTGCACGCGGTGCCGTCCGGCGCCGGGGTCCCTGCGGCGCAGGTATGGGAGGCCGTGTCGCAGTGCTCCGTTCCGTTGCAGACGTCGGCGTCGTCACAGTCCGCATCGAGCTCGCAGGTCCAGGTGCAATCCGGCTCGCAGCCGTCCCCCGGGATGTCGTTGCCGTCGTCGCAGTCCTCGCCCGGGTCGACGTTCCCGTCGCCGCACTCGACCGGCACCTCGCCGTCGTCTTCCGCGTCCCCGTCCTCCAGCACGTCTCCGTCGTCCGGCACGTCCCCGTCGGCGTCCGCGTCGACGTCGACCGTGCCTTCGCCGTCGAACCCGTCGGCGTCGAGACCCGCGTCGGACCCCACGGGGTCGAAGCTGAACATCGCGTGGCACCCCGGACCGCCCGCGGCCAGCGCGAGCAGCGCGGCCAGGGCGGCGAGCCGGAGGCTACAGTCCCAGCGGCGGCACGAGTGCGGTGGTGTCATCATCGGCTCCCTGCAAGGTCGGTTCCGGCACCCAGACCGTGCCGGAGGGCTCCTCCCCGAAATCGGTGAAGAAGAACAGCACGAGCGCCCCGATCGCCGCGGCGCCCGCCACCCCCCACAGGGCATCGGCGACGTCCATCATCAGCTCGCCGGTGGGACGGATCTCGTCCTGTCGCGCCAGCGAGGCGGTCTCGTACTCGTCGTGGAGGCTCCAGGCGTAACCGCCGGTCCCGGCCGCCCCCGCGGCGGCCGCCACGGCCGTGGAGGCAATGCCCCAGAACCAGCCCTGGTGCACGCCGCCGCCGAGCGACACGGTGAGCCGGGTCGTGATCCCCTCGGCGGTCGTGACCCGGTCCTCCCACGCACGGTCGCCCAGTTCCACGCGCACGAGGTGCTCGCCGGGGGTGACGACCGCGCCGGCGACGGGCATCACGCCGACGGTCTCGCCGTCCACGAGCACGGCGGCCCCGGCGGGGTCGCCCTCGACCGCCAGGCGCGTCAAGGAGTCGCCGGGACCGGTCGGACCGATCGGCGTAGCGACGCCGGACACGAGCGTCACGTCGACGGTCCGCGTCTCGCCCACGGCGAGGGTCACCGAGCGCTGCGCGGCGTCGTGTCCTTCGAGGCTCAGGCCGATCGCGTGTTCTCCCGCCGGGACGTTCCCCTCGAAGGGGCTGGTGCCGAGGACGGTGCCGTCGAGGGTCACGGCAGCGCCCGGAGGGCTGGTGACGACGGAGAGCCGGGCCAGACGCAGTTCGCGGCGCAGTTCCCGGACGCGCTCTTCGATCTGCGAGCGCTGGTCGGCCGGGATCGAGTCGCCGCCTTCGACCAGCGACCGTTCGTAGATCGTCAGCGCCTCGTCCATCCGACCGAGCTTCTCGACGCAGAGGGCCATGCCGTTGGACACGGCCCAGCTGGGGTAGAGATTCCAGGCCTGGGTGAGGATTTCGAGCGCCTCCTCGCTGCGGCCGCGCTGGTAGAGTTCGCGGCCGCGCCGGAACAGTTCGCGCGCCTCTTCGCGCTGGGCGTCGCTCGCGGAGGCCGAGTCGGTCTGGGCTCGCGCGGGAGCGACGACGCCCGTCGTGAGGACCGCAACGCACACCGCGACCAGGATGCCCGATTGTGTCTTCATCAGAAATCCTCCGGGAACTCCGGGAACGAGGTGCCCCCGCTCCCCGCATCTCGACGCGGCGGCGGCGGCCGCCGGATGGGACTCAAGCGGACGTTGACCACGCGGTCGGTGGTCGGCAGCAGAAGCTCCGAGAACTTCGCGAAGCCCTGGGCCTCGACGACGACCTCGAGGAGCGACTCGGAGTAGGGCACGCGGACCTTGGGCGGGCTGCCTTCCGGCACGTAGTCGCCGACCTTGATCCTGGCGCCTTCCGGCGCGCCCGCCACGACCACCAGCACCGTCGGAGCCGGTTCGAGCACCTCCGGATGGGCCTCGGCCTCGGGCGGAGCCACCGCGACCGCCTCGACGACGTCCTGCTCCGGCGATGCCGCGACCGCCTCGGGGACGTCGGGGGGACCCGGGACGTCCGGCGGGCCGAGCGCGACCCGCTCCGCGCCGGCGTCCGGCTCCGCGGCGGCGATCCCGGCCGCATCCGCCGAGGACGACGTCTCCGCGCCGCCGCGGCCCCAGACGAGGAACACGACGGCCAGGGCGACGACGACGGCGGCGATCCCGCCGATCAGCGGCCAGTGACGGAGCGTACCGACGCGCCCGCTGGCGGCCAGCGACCCGGGGGAGACGGTCGCGCTGCTCGACTCCCCCGGCTTCGGCGGGGGCGGCGGCGTGGCCTGCCCGGCCTTCGCCAGCACGCTGTCCTCGATGTCGAGCAGGTCGACCTGCATGTCCTCGGCGGTCTGGTACCGTTCCTCGGGCTTGCGGCGAACCGCCTTGGCCGCCACGAGCGCGAGCTTCTCCGGCACCCACGGCGCGAACTCGCGGATCGAGGCGTACTCGCGGTCGTGGTTCTTCTCCCCGTAGCGCTCGGCCCACAGCATCTGGGCCTGCGTCTCCCGGAACGGCAGGCGGCCCGAGAGCATCCGGTACAGCATCATGCCGCAGGCAAAGAGGTCGGCGCGGGCGTCGGCCGGTTGCTGCAGGAACGTCTCGGGGGCCACGTAGCCCGGCTTGCCCATCAAGGTCCCCATCTGGGTGACCTGGGCGTCCTCCTCGCCCGTGACCAGCGGCCGGGCGAGGCCGAAGTCGAGCACCTTGACCAGGTAGCTGCCGCCGGGCTGGGGGATGAGCTGCACGTTGGACGGGCCGAGGTCGCGGTGGATGACGCCGACGTTGTGGGCGGCGGCGAGGCCGTCGAGCACCTGGAGCATGATCGAGACGGCGAGTTGGGGCCGGAGGATGCGCTGGCGGCGGATCAGCCGGTCGAGGCCCTCCCCGCCCAGAAGCTCCATCACCACGTACGGCTTGGCGTCCGAGTCGCCGCCCTTGGGCATCGACCACTCGAAAACGTTGACCACGTTCGGGTGCCGGATCGCGCGCAGCGCCGCGACCTCGCGTTCGAAACGCGCGAGGTACGTTACGTCCTCGACGAACTCCTCCTTGAGGAACTTGACCGCGAACTGCTGGTGGGTCGACAACTTGCGTGCGACCCAGACCGCGCCCATGCCGCCCTTCCCGAGAGGTCGCTCCAGGACGTAGCCCCGGAGGTTGGTCGGGGGCTTCACGACCGAACCTCCTGTCGGGTTCGTGCGGTCAGGGAGGTGACGCCACCGCAGAAACTCACGTTGGTTAGGTTACTCGATTACGCGCCCCGATTCAACGCATCCGACGGGAAGTACACCGACATCACGGCGAGCGCGACGACGACGACGACGCCCGTCGCTCCTACTCCCCCGCGAGGTGCACGTGGAACCCCTCGTGGAGCAGCAGTTCCTCGAGCGCCTCGGCCGGCTCCGTGCCGTCCTCGAGCAGGCCGCCGGGCAGCGCGGCGAAATCGATCCCGTCGAACCACCCGCTGCGGGGGACGTGGATCTCCAGCGCCGGCTCGTCGTCGGCATCGATGTCCAGCCCCGCAATCGAGGCCTCGGCGCCGACGGCCAGGGCCGCCTCGAACGACACGGGGTCGCCGCCGCCGGGCGGGACCGCGGTGCCGGCGAGGTACAGGCCGCCGCCGTGCATCGACGGTTCCGACCCCTCGGGCGGGGCGACCAGGATCCGCGCCTCGACCGCCTCCGCGCCGCAGGCGAACAGCGCCCGGCCGAGGTCCACCGGGGCGGCCAGCAGGTCGACCGCGCGGTCGACGAGCAGCTCGCCGACCTTCGTCGCGGCCGCGGACGTCTCGGTGGTGCCGTGCGAGTGCGCCAGGCGCAGCGTCCCGATCGCCCCGGGTTCCGTCTCGAGCGCCAGGGTCAGCGAGGCGTGCGTGTGTCCCGACGCGGCCGAAGCGTCCTCCTCGCCGGTCAGGAAGGTCACCTCGTGCACGAACAGCCGGGCGCTCTCCAGCGTCACCTCCCAGCCCAGGTCGGTGGTCACCGTCGCCTCCGGCGGCGACAGTAGCGACACCTCGAGGTGCCGCGCCGGACCGTTCTCGAAGGCGCAGGACCCGGCGACGAGCGCCAGGGCGGCGGCCGTCGCCGCGCGCACCGTCTTCCGTTCGAACCAACTCCGGATTCCCGTCGTCATCATCTTGCTCCGACTCCCGGGAGCGCCCGGCCCGCGCTCTCGCCCGGGCCGCGGCCTCCCCGACATTCGTTCCTCGGTGTCCTCCACATCCTCGTCTCCGCTAGAACGGGTGGGCGCCGTGGGCGCCCAGCGCGTAGCTGACCTGGAGGAAGACCTCCCCACCCAGGTCCGGCCCGTCCCAGGCGGCGCCGTGCGGGTGGGAGACCGTGCCCTGCAGCCGCAGCTGCGAGAACTCGGTGGGGAAGTAGGTCACGGACGCCGAGCCGCGCTCCTCGCCGAAGTCGCGGCCCGGGCCGGTCATGGTGTCGCCGCGGGTCAGGTCGCCTTCGGCCACGTCGCCGCGCAGCGCCAGTCGCCACTGCTTGGCGACCCGGAACATCGGCTCCACGGCCAGGGCCCAATCGACCAGCCGATTGCCGGGGAACTGCCGTTGCCGGTACGCCCCTTCGATCGTCAGGTCGAACTCGAAGTACGACTCGCTGGTCAACGGCTTGTAGCGCAGGAAGAGGTCGCCGCCGAAGAGGTCGCTGCGCGTGTCGGCGCCCTGCCCTGCCGGTCCGGTCGCCGCGCTGGCTCCCAGCGACATCGACCACTCGTCGTCGAACGGGATGTGGGTCTCGAGGCGTCCGAGGTAGAGGAAGTCGTAGTCCTCGTCCTCGCCCCAGGTCCGCTCGTCCGGGGTGGACCCGGCCGGGGGGATCAGACCGGGCATGCCGGCCCAGGCGGTGGCCTTGAGGAAGAACGGGACCGGCGCCAGCCAGGTCAGCTCGAGGGACGGGGTGCGCAGCTGCTCGCCGGACAGGAAGCGCTGGACCGGCAGCGGGGCGTCGACGAACTCCCAGGTATGACAGTGGGCCTGGTTGGTCCGGCCGAAGGGGGCGAGCATCTGGCCGAGGCGGACCTTGAGCCCGCCCGGCAATCGCATCGTCTCGGCGTAGACCTCCTCGGCCTCGAAGAAATCGAGGCCGAACATGAAGAACCCGCGCATGTAGAAGTAGGGGTCGACCACGGCCTCGATCCCGAACTCGGCCTCCATCAGGTGCAGGCCGTTGGAGGCGGGGACGTGTCCGCCGCGCGCCGGGTGATTCTCGTCGGTGAAGTAGGCGGCGGCGAAGGTGCCGATCAGGCTCATCGCGGGGTTCATCAGGTTGCTGGGTCCGACCTCGCCGCCGCGTCCCCCGCTGCTGCCGGTATCGGTGGCGGCCAGGTAGGCCGCATCCCCGGCCACCTGGCCGGTAATCGACTCCTCGTCGGCCCGCAGCTCGGCGGCCAGGTCGGCGCCGATCAGCGCGGCCAGCTCGTCGTCCTCGAGGAGGTCACCGAGCGAGTCGTCGGGCGGCGGCGACTCGCCGTCGGTGCCGGCTTCGGGGCCGGTCGTCGGGGCGGGAGTCGCGGCGGCCGCCGCGGCTAGGGCCTCGGCCACGGCCGCCTCGACGCGCGCGGCGACGGCGGCTTCGATGGCGGCGGCCAGGGCGGGGTCGAGTCCGGCGAGCGGGTCGGCGTCGGTAGGGGGTTCCCCCGTCGGTTCCTCCGGGGTCGTCTCCGCCGCGACGGGCAGCGTCGGCTCCGCGGCGGCGAGGTCGGAGTCCGGCTCGACGGTCGGCGGCGGGCCCGGCGTCGTCGCCGGAGCCTCGGGGGTCGCGGCCTCGCCGGCCGCGGGTTGGGCGAGCGCCGGGGCGGCGGAGAGGCACAGCGCGGCGACGAGCCACGCAATCGATCCTCGGCGGGACGCCGGGGCACAGATGACTGCCTGCCCGGTTTCCCGGGTCGGGTGGTTCCGCTGCATGTCCGCCCCCGGCTAGTCGAGGGCCTCAACGAACAGATCGACCAGTCGTTCGACGAAGTCGATGTAGGTCGTCGTGCCGTCGGCTCCGGTCATCGCGGGTGGTCGGAGCGCCGTGGCTCCGAGTTGCTCCGCGACGAACTGGATGCGGTCGGACGGATAGCAGCACTCGCCGACCACCAGCTTGACGCCGGCGCCGCGCTGCGCCTCGACGAGCGCGGTGACGTCGCTGTCGGCGGGGGGCACGCCCGGGATCGGCTCGATCGACCCCACCTCAACGAAGCCGGCCCAGTCGAGGAAGTAGATCCAGCTCTGGTGGTAGACGATGACCTTGGCGCCGGCGTACGGGGCGAGGCGCTCCTTCCATTCGCGCATCTTGTCGCCGAGGCGGCGGGCGAAGTCGCGCAGGTTGGCCTCGTAGACGTCGGCGCCCTCGGCGTCCAGCGCCTTGAGGCGCTGGGTGATGGCGACGGCGACGCGCAGTCCGTTGCGCGGGTCGGTCCAGGTGTGGGGGTTGCCCTGGGGGTGGACGTCGCCCATCGAGCGGTCGACGTTGCCGGTGGGGACCTCCTTGATCGGCACGACGGTGGCGACGTTGAGGTGGCCGGTCTCGCCCGGGAGGATCCGCGAGTTGTTCGCGGTGCGGATCAGCGGGGGCAGCCAGCCGCACTCCAGCTCGGCGCCCGCGTAGATCAGCAGGTCGGCCGCGGCCAGGTCGACCGCGAAGCTCGGCCGGGCATCGACGAAGTGCGGGTCCTGCGTCGGCTGGGCCAACGTGATTGTCTCGACCCGATCGCCGCCGACCTCGCGGGCGAGCTGGGCGAAGTCGTTGAGCGAGACGACGACCTTGATCTTCGCCGACGCCGTGGCCGGCGCCACGAAGCCTAGAACCAGGGACAGGAGCAACGAAACGCGAAACATGGCAATCCTCCTACGCTTCAGTTCCTGCGAAGCCAACGGACGAGCAGCGCGGGGACGATGAACGCCGCGGCGGTCACCGCCCGCGTGGCTCCGGCCGGCAGGCTCCAGATCCAAGCCAGGTAGTAGCCCAACACGCTGGCGACGGCCCCCAGGACCGCCGACAGCACCAACGCTCCCCGGAGCGACGACATGCAGAGCAGCGCCGCGATGGGGGGCAAGACGAGCGAAGCGAACACCGGCAACGCGCCCACCGCGCGCGAGGCGCTGGCGATGACGATGCCGATGGAAACCAGGAGCAGTACGTTCATCGGTCCGGTCCGCACGCCGACGGCACGGGCCGTCTCGGGGTCGAACGAGACGAACAGGAACTCCTTGAAGAACAGTCCGTGCACGGCCGCGACCACGGCGCCCGCGACCAGCAGGCCGTAGAGCTGGGCCGCGTCGAGCGAGACCGAATCGCCGTACAGCACGTGGCGGATCTCGTGGGTCCCCTGCGGAATGCGGGAGCCGACCAGGATCACCATCCCGGCGGCGACCAGGTAGGCCAGACCGACGACGGACTCCTGGGTGATGCGCCGGTAGTTCGGCGCCCACGACAGCAGCGCCGCGGCGACGATCACGAACACCAGGGCGACGACCATCGGCTGGAGCCACACCGGGACCGGGGGTGCGGCGTGTCCGCCGGCGCCGGCGGCGTTGTCCCGCGCGGCGGATTCCGCCGTCGGGACGTAGGCCTTCACGCCTCCGGCGCCGAACACCGCCGCGGCGGTCCGCGACGGCGCCGCGACCGGGGCGTCCGCTCCGGCGTCGGCGCCCGCGGGTTCGGCTCCGGCGTCCGCGGCGGACGCCGTGCCGACCGCCGTTCCCGCGCCCTCGACCCCGACCTCGGCCAGCAGGGCGGTCAGATCGTCGTCGGACAGCGGCGCGGCGGCCGCGGGCTCCGCCGGCCCCGGGGCGGGCGGGGCGTCCGGCGCGTGGCGGCGCGCGTGGGGTCCGTGCGGGCCCTGGCCGTCGCGCGTGCCTTGTCGTCCGTGGGGGCCTCGGCCGTCGCGGGCCCCGCCGCGACCGTGGGGGCCGCCTCCGGGGTACTCCGCGTCGGCCTGCTCTTCGGCGGGGGCCTGGTGCACGGCGTGCGTCGGATGATCGGCCTCGCCGGCGGCGAGCGAGCCGGCGACGAAGAAGGCGAAGACGACGCCGAAGCCGGCGACCTCGCCGAGGGCGGCGGCGACGAAGACGACGCGGCGCAGGACGACCCACACGCCGAGGTAGCCGCAGAGCAGGCCGGCGACGGCGCCGGCGACCAGCTGGTTGCCCCAGATGTCGGCGTAGTCGAAGAAGCTCGGCATGGCTAGGCGTCCTCCGCGCCGGCGGAGGGCCGGTTCGCGTCGGCCTCGCGCAGGACGACGAGATGTCCGCCGATGGAATCGACCTGCACCGGCACCTCGTACAGCTCGGTCAGCACCTCGCGGGTCAGCATCTCCCGGGTCGGTCCCATGCGGAACAGCTTGCGGTCGTGGCGGATGAAGGCCAGCCGAGCGGCGTGGTTCATCACGGTGGACAGCGCGTGGGAGACCATCAGCATGGTCATCCCGCCGCGGTTGAGGTCGGCGAGCAGGTCCATCACGGCACCCTCGCCGGCCACGTCGGTGCCGGTGGTCGGCTCGTCGAGCACCATCACGTCGGGCTCTTCGGCCAGCGCCCGGGCGATGATCGCGCGCTGCTGCTGACCGCCCGACAGGTCGCGGAACGGGCGGTCGGCGAGGTCGGCGATCCCGACCCGTTCGAGCGCCTCGGCCACCTTGCGGCGGTCCTCGCGGCCGGGGAAGCGCAGCAGTCCGATGCGCGCCGTCCGTCCCATCAGCACCACCTCGCGGAGGCTGAGGGGGAAGACGCGGTCGAGGTGTTCGCGTTGGATCACGTAGCCGAAGCGGAGGGCTCCGCCGGAGGGGCTCGGGGCGCGGACGACCTCGCCCCGCACGGGCGGGATCAGCCCGAGGACAGTGCGCAGGAGGGTCGTCTTCCCGCCGCCGTTCGGCCCGACCAGTCCGACGAACTCGCCGCGGGCCAGGGAGAAGTCGATCCCGTCGAGCAGCACGCGGCCGGAGTAGCCGATGGCAATCTTCGTACACCGGATGAGCGGAGTGTCCGCCATCACACCCTCACGAAGGAACGCCCCCGAGCATCTGCCTCGAACGAACGTCGCCGGTCAGGCGGGGGGACCGCGGGGATAGGCCAGCCGGAGGGTCGGCGCGTGCGCCGAGCGCTCCAGCTCGACCTGGACCGAGACGCACTGGACGGCGGGCGTCGGCAGCACGACCGGTGCCGCCTGTTCCACGCCGCCGAGCAGCACCTGGCAGGCCAGGCAGCCGCCGTCGGGGTCACAGTCGGGGTCGGTCTGCAGCGGCGGGAGCGGACCGAAGTGGTCGCCCGTGTGGATCGAGCTGCCGAGGACGAACGTCAAGGCGAGGGTCAGTACGAGCCTGCCCGTCCAGTCCCGGTTGGCAATCCGCCGCATCACCCGCGCACCGTACACACTCCCCGGCATCCGATCAACCCGCCGGGTCGCGGGGTTGTTCCCGCGACACGTCCGGCTCGAGCTTCGACCGGCCGAGGGGCGATTCGATTCAGGTTCGCGCCGGCGGGGGCTGGACAGGCGAACGGGGCTGAAGTAGTGCCCGGGGTCGAGGGGGTGCAGGGAGACGGCCGATGGACCGAAGGGCATCGGGATGCGAGGACGAGCCGGGACCGGTGGAGCGGGCGGTGGAGATTCCCCCGTTCCTGGCGATGGACGTGATGGGCGACGCGGCGGCGCTCGAGCGGGCGGGCCGGGACGTGGTGCACCTGGAAGTGGGGGAGCCGGACTGGCCGGTCGATGAGCATGTGGTCGAGGCGGCGACGAAGGCGCTGCGGGACGGCCGGGCGCGCTACACGGTGACCGAGGGGATTCTCCCGTTGCGGGAGGCGATCGCGGCGCGCTACCGCGAGCGCTACGGGGTGGAGGTCGACCCGGACCGGATCCTGGTGACGATGGGGGCGAGCCCGGCGTTCTTCCTGGCCTGGGGCGCGCTGCTGGACGCGGGCGACGAGGTGTTGATTCCGGACCCGCACTACGCCTGCTACCCGGGCCAGATCGCGTTCCTCGGCGGCAAGCCGATCCGCTTCCCGCTCGACGTGTCCCGCGGCTACGCCTTCGACTTCGACGCGCTGCGCTCGCGCCTCGGTCCACGGACCCGGGCGATCCTGCTCAACTCCCCCTCGAACCCGACGGGCACCGTCGCCTCGCGCGCGGAGCTCGACCGGCTGGGGGAGCTCGGTCCGTGGATCGTGTCCGACGAGATCTACCACGGGGTCGAGTACGGGTCGGAGCGGGCGGACACGATGCTGCGGCACGGCGAGCGGGTGTTCGTGATCGACGGCTGTTCGAAGCGTTGGCGGATGACCGGTTACCGGCTCGGCTGGATCGTCCTGCCGCCGGCGTTCGTGCGCTGCGCGCGCAAGATGCACCAGAACTACTTCCTGTGCGCCTCGGAGTTCGTGCAGCTCGCGGCGCTCGCCGCGGTCGCCGGCCCGCAGGATTCGGTCGGGCGGATGGTCGAGGAGTACGACCGGCGGCGACGGGTGCTGGTGACCGGCCTGCGGCGGCTCGGGTTCCGCATCGAATACGAGCCGTCCGGGGCGTTCTACGTGCTGGCCGGCGCCGAGCACCTCGGGGAGGACTCGGTCGAGATCGTCCGGCGGATCCTCCGCGAGACGTTGGTGGCGGTGACCCCCGGTGCCGACTTCGGGCCGGCGGCGAGCCGTTGCCTGCGCTTCTCGTATTCGGCGTCGCTCGAGCGCCTCGAGGAAGGGCTGCGGCGGATGGAGCCGCTGGCCCTGCGCGGCTAGCCGCTTCCCGGCGGCGCCGGCGGTTGGACGAGCGGGACCGGGTCCGAGGCGAGCCCGTCGGGAAACTCGGTCCCGGGCAGCCCGCCCTCGAGCCGGGCGCGCACCCCCTCCAGGTCCCGCGGCAGGTCGCGGAGCGGGAACCCGAGTTCCTCGGTCGTCGGCCCCGGCGGCAGCGGGATCGCCTGGTCCTCCGCGTACGGGGACTGGTGGTAGTTGTACGCTTGCCGCGCCAGCTCCGAGCCGTCCGGGCGCAGCAGCACGATCGACAGGCCGTCGAAGGCCGAGTGGAAGTTGGTCCGGACCGTCAGCTCGCGGCCGGTGTCGTTGTGCAGCGTGGCGGCGCAGCGCACGAGCAGGTCGCCGCCGTCCCATCGCTCGGCGCTCGCCGAGGCCAGGACGAGCGAGACGCCGGGCGCCGCCGCCTGGGATGCCTCGGGCGGCTGCGGGTTGCCCCGCGGGCAGGCCGGGAGCACCGGGACCACGGCGAACGCGAGCACGGGAACGAGCGGGCGAAGCGGGGTGTAAGACATCGGTTCCTCCGCGCGACCGGCAGGCGGCCCACGCGACGCAGCGTAGTCGGCCGGGCGGCGAGGAGGCAAGCCGGAGAGGATGGAATGGGGAACGGGGAACGAGGAGTGGGAGATGCGGCGCGAGGGAAGGCGTGCGTTGCGGGTCGATCCGGGCGGCGGGAATCGGGTAGCATGGCGGTCATGAGACGATGCACCTTCCGGTCAGGGTGGTCCGTCCCGCGGCTCGCCTTCGCCGCGCTGGTCGGCGCGTGGCTCGCCCCGCCCTCCCCGGCGCGGGCGCAGTGCGATGCGCCGGGGATCCTGCTGTTCGGAATGAACATCGACCCGGCGAACCCGGGCGGCAATCCCGACGCGGCGGCCCTGCAGGCGCTGGGGGCGCGCTGGGTCCGGATCGAGTACAAGCACTGGCTCGGGTACACGTTCTACGACGGCGCGATCGCCTCGCGTCGCTCGGCCGGGATCCGCGTCCTGCTGCTGGTGGACTACTCGTCGTTGGCGACCGGCAAGCCGCGTTCGGACGCGGGGGCTTCCGAATGGACCTCGTACCGGGCGGCGTTCGCGGCGGCGGTGCGGGAGATCGCGGCGCACTACGGGGACGGGGTGGACGCCTGGGAGGTGTGGAACGAGCCGGACCTGTTCGACCCCGGGAGCGGCTACGACCCCGGGATCCCGGCGGAGCAGTTCGGTCCGTTCCTGGTCGACGCGGGGGCGGCGATCCGGACGCATTCGACGAGGCCGCTGATCGTGGGCGGGTTGGCGAGCGGGGACGTGGGGTACTACACGCGGGCGCGCACGGCGGCGGGCGGCTCGCTGGCGTACCAGGGGGTGGGGATCCACCCGTACGGCCAGCGCGCGCCGGACGGCTGGCCCGACGCGAGCTGGGGTTTCGGCGACCTGTCGGACCTCTACGACCGCTACCACGCCGCGGCGGGGCTGCCGCTGTGGGTGACCGAGTTGGGGACGGTCGATCCGGTGCGGCAGGCGGAATACCTGCGCAACGTCTACACGCTCACGCGGGACTCGTACCTCTCGCGGGTGCCGGTGGTGCTGTGGTTCTGCTGGTCGGACGCGATGGTCCCGCCGTTCGGGGTGCTGGACGCGGGCGGAGGGCGCAAGGCGTCGTACGACGCCTACGCGGCGCTCGCGCCGGACTGGGACCCCGCCTGCGGCTCGCCGACGCCGACCGACGCGGACGGCGACGGCTGGTCCCCGCCGGCGGACTGCGACGACGGGAATCCCGGCATCCATCCCGGGGCGACGGAGGTGTGCGGCAACGGGGTCGACGAGGACTGTTCGGGAAGCGACCTGGCGTGCGGGCCGGGCGGCGACGCGACGTTCGAGTTCGTCCCGGCGGCGCCGACGACCGGCGCGACCGTCACCTGCCGCGTGACCGACGACTATCCGCACGGCAACGTCGGGCTGGCGCCGACGGGGCCGAGCGGTCTGCAGCCGACGACCTGGGGCGGCGTGGAGGACCTCGGCGGGCATTGGCGCTGGACCTGGACCTTCCCGGTCCCCGCGGCCGGCCTGTACACGGTGCGGTTCACGGCCGACCCGGGCGCCTCGACGCTCTACGGCGAGACGACGTTGTGGGTCGCCGAGCCGACGAACGACGCGGACGGCGACGGGTCGCCGGTGGGCGAGGACTGCGACGACACCGACCCGGAGGTCCGGCCGGGCCTGATCGAGGTCTGCGACGGCAAGGACAACGACTGCGACGGGCTGACGGACGAGACGTGCGGGGCGGACGCGGACGTCGGCGCCGACGCGGATGCCGACGCCGACGCGGCGGACGATGCGGAGGCGGGCGCCGAGGCCGACGCCGACGCGCCCGCCGACGGCCCGGCGGGTTGGGTCTACGTGGACGACGGCTGCGGCTGCGCGGTCCCCGGACGAGCACCGCATCGTGGTATCTGGCTGTCGATCCTCGCGCTGGCGCTGGCCGGCGGCCTTCTTCGCCGGCGGGAAGACAGGTCGCGCCGGTGGCGCGACCGGGAGGGAGAAGCATGCACCAGCGCTCGAACCGGGCGCTGAGACCCCGACCACCGCGCCGCAGCCGGACTCCCGCCGCGTGCGCCGGGCTCTTGTGCACCGCCTTCGTGCTGCAGCAGCCCGACCGCGCATGGGGGGATTGCATCGAGTACATCGCGAACATCTGGGACTCCACTTCGACGTGCGACGCGACTCCGTTGAACGAGCGGGCCGTGGACGTCCTGACCTTCCACTGGCAGGGTCTGCCCTACCTGATGGCCAACATCGGGAACGACCTGGCGTTGTGGCCGATTGCCGACGAACGAAGCCTCCCGCCGCCCCGCACGAGCCGCTTCAGGCTCCCGATCCGCAGCGACATCGACGAGAACCTCGTGGGGTTCGGGATCTGCGACGACTGCCGGTACGGCTTCGCCGGCTTCGGCATTGAAGGGCACGGGACCTTCGACCTGGGTACCGGAGACGTCCCGGAGTTCACGTCCCGGAGCCTGTTCCCGTACGGGGAGTGCAGCGGCGGCGCGGTCTACAAGATCGACTCCATCGAGTACCTGACGACGACCTGCCTCCCGTCGAGCTGCGCCGATTCGCCGGGCGTGTTCGAGTTCTCCAACCTCGACGCCCCACCCGAGGTCGGTTGCCTCCCGCCGGGTGGATCGTATCCCGCCCGCTTCCGGGGGCCCGTGCGCGCGGTCGTCCTCCCCACGGCGACGGACCGCTACCTCTGCCTGGTCAGCGACGTGGGCACCGTGGACATCTACCGTGTCGGTGCCACGGGCGCCGACCTGACGTGGGTCGACTCCACGCTCCGGGGCTCGGGCGCGCGGGCCGTCCAGATCGACCCGGTCCACGCCGTGGGCGTGACCGCGGTGTTGGGAACCACCTCCATGCCGGGCAGCGTGACGGTCTGGGATCTGAGCGACCCGACCGCGCCGCGGGAGACCTGGACCGGGAACATCACCATTGGAGACCACGAGCCGCTCCTGCCCGCGGTCGTGCATCCCCTGCTGTGGCTGGGAGTCCACAGCAGCCGCGCAGGCGCCCTGTACTCCATCGCCGAGACGCTCTCGTCGGGAGCTGCGCCGCTCGAGCTGGGCGACTTCGACGCCGACAGCCAGACGTGGAACGACCCGGCGGTCTTTCCGTGGTGCACCTATCAGTTCGCCGGCGCTCTGTCCCCCGACGCCGACACCTTGTTCGTGGCGCGCTACTCCAGCCTGCCGGTCCTGGCCGTCGGAACCTGCCTGCCCGGAGCGCCCGACGCGGATGCCGATGCCGACGCGGATCCCGACGCCGACGCGGATCCCGACGCCGACACCGACGCGGATGCTGCGGTCCCCGAGGCCGGCGCCGACGCGGCGACCGATGGCGGGACCGGCGAGCCGGCCGCGGAGAACGGCTGCGGCTGCGCGGTCCCGGACGGGCGGCGCGACTTGGCGCTGCCGGCGTGGACGGCCTTCGTGGCCGCCGCCGTGCTGTTGCGGCGACGGCGGCGTTAGCGTCTTCCGAACATCCGTTCCAGCTCGGCCTTCGTGATCACGGTCCACGCCGGTCGGCCGTGGGGGCAGTGGTCGCCGAAGTCGACCTCGTCCATCCGGCACAGCAGCGCACGGACCTCGGCGTCGGAGACGCGCTTGCCGGCGCGGATCGCGGAGTGGCACGCGACCGTCTCCAGGCCTCGTTCGACGACGGCGCGCTCGCCGCCGCGGCCGTGGGACAGGACGGCGAGGGTCTCGCGCAAGGCCTCGACGGGGTCGCCGCGCAGGGCGGCGGGGTGGGCGCGCAGCAGCCCGCGGTCGGGACCGAAAGGCTCGGCGTCGAACCCGAGCAGCCCCAGGGCGTCGCGTTCCTCCTCGAGGACGGCGAGCAGGTCGGCCTGCAGGGGCACGGGGAGCGGCTCGAGCAGGCCCTGGGACGGGAGCGAGCCGGAGCGGAGCGCGGCGCGCAGGTCCTCGTAGACGACGCGTTCGTGGGCGGCGTGCTGGTCGATCAGCACGACGCGGTCCTCGCCCTCGCAGATCAGGTAGGTCAGGAAAAGCTGGCCGGCGGGGACGAGGGAGGCGAAGGCGCCGGGCCGGGGGGCGAGGCCGACGGAGTCGGTCGCGGCGGACCCGTTCGCTCGGTGGTCCGGGAGCGGGGCGAGGGAACCTGCGGCGGAGGAGGCTCCGGGGGCGAACACCGGGAGCTGGACGGCGGGGGTCGGCGGCGGGGCGAGACTGAAGGTGCGCGGCCCGAGCGGGACGGGTTCCGGGGGGCGCCAGGGGCGGGTCTCGAGGATGCCGGGCGAGGCGGGTCGCGGGTCCGGGAGGCCGGCCTCGCCGCCGCCGCGGGTCCGGGCAAGTCCGTCGCGCAGGACGTGCCGCACGACGGCGTAGATCTGGCGCGGGTTGACGAATCGCACCTCCTCCTTGCGGGGG
>JAFGHH010000289.1 GCA_016930215.1 Deltaproteobacteria bacterium | reverse complement strand
GGGCGTGCAGGACGGTCTTGAGGATGGCGAGTCCGGCGAAGACCTCGGGTCCGAAGCAGTGGAGCAGGGCGAGTGAGGCGTTGAGGTTGGGTTCGAGGGGGACGGCGTTTGCGATGACGACGCAGGGGCAACGGCGGGCGAGTCTCTCGAGGTCAGCAGCGAGCGGCCGGCCGGCGGAGGTGACGATGCCGGCGTGTTGGAGGGCATGGGCGATTCGCCGACGGGCGTGTTCGGGGTTGTCGAGGGGGGGGAGATCGGCATCGGGGAGGCGGAGGGGTTCCGCGAGGGGTTGGCCCGCGGAGACGTGCAGCGTGAGGGCGGATTGGGAGCCGCGATCCCGGCACCAGACGGTGGTGGTGGGGCCGACGGTGGCGGCGGCGGGGGCGTGGAGGGCGTAGCCGCGGCCCGCGGCGATGGGCTGGCCGGGAATGACGGCGTCGCCGGGACGGACGAGGGGCGCGACGTCGGGATGGAGCAGGGGGATGCGAAGCTCGTCGGCCGGTGCGACGGTCTCGATGTGGTCGACGGGAGGGATCGGGCCCAGGGGGTCGAGGTAGAGCCCGCCGGGGAAGTCGCGGTCAACCTGTCGGGCGAAGAGTCGCACGGGAATTACCTTTCTGTGGGGGCGGAGTCGGGGTCGGAGTTGGGGGCGTCAAAGGAGTGCAGGATCCGGACGGCGGCCTCCTGGCGGAGGAAGGCGCCCAGATTGAGCATGCGTTGCTGGGTTTTCCGTTCGCGGAGGACGTCGCGGAGTTGGTCCTGGACGGAGTCGAAGGAGACATCGGCGGCCGGGAGGATGCGTTGGAGGCAGAGGATGGCATGCCATTGGGTGTTGTTGTCCGAGAACTGGAAGGGTTCGGATCGTTGGCCGGGGTCGGAGAGGGCCAGAGCGACGGTGCGGACGGGTTCGGGGACGTCGGCGGTGGCGGCGGTGGCGGCATCGGCGGTGGCGGCGGCGGGGAAAGGACCCCAGAGGCAGCCGTTGCGGACGAGGGGTTCGTATTCGGTGAACTCGGCGGCGACGGCGGCGAAGTCTTCGCCCTGGGCGAGGCGTTGTTGGGCCTGTTCGAGGCGGCGGGGGCTCTGCACAGCCAGGGCGCGGACTTCGAGCTTGCGGCCGAATTGAACCTGGAATTCAGACTCGAGCTCAGCGGGGGAGATTTCGAGGCGGTGCGAGGCGACGAGTTGTCGCAGCAGGGCGCGTCGCTCGACGACGAGGGCGAATTCGGGACGCGTCAGGCCGCGGCTTTGGAGCATGTAGTCGAGCAGAGCGTTTTGGGTGTCTCGCGGCTTGCCGGGGGCCATGTCGTCGAGGATGCGGCTCCATTCGTCGGTGAGGAGCCCGTCGGAAGGTTGAATGTTTTCGAGGGCGGCGTGCTGGCGGACCACTTCGAGGCGGACGAGGTCTTCGAGGAGAGAAGAGCCGCGGCCCCGGAGGAGGATGTCGACGAGGACCTGTTGGCGGATGGGTTGGCCGTTGACGGTGGCGACGACGGGGTCGGCGGAGGGATCGGCGTCGGCGGCCACGGCCGCGATGAACAGGACACAGGAGATCGTGATTGTAAGATGGCGGCGAAGGTTCATGATTGGAGGCTCCATCGGATGGGGTCGCGGTCCTCTTGGCTGATGAGAATGTCGAGGTCGGGGTGAGCGGTCTGGAGGCGTTGTTGGAGCAAGGGGAGGAAGGGGCGTTCGGAGTTGGAGTGGCCGGTGAGGACGGTGGTGACGTTGGCGTGGGCGAGTTCGAGGGCGTGGTGATGAGAGAGCTCGCCGGTGAGGAAGAGATCGCATTGTTGTTGGATGACGTGTTGGCGCAGCGAGCCGCAGGCGCCGGCGGCGACGGCGACACGCCGGATGGCGCGGTCGGTGGGGCCGACAAGGCCGAGGGCCTCGACGCCAAGGGCTTCGCGAATGCGTGCGAGCAGCTTGGTCAAGGAGGTGGGTTCCGGGAGGTTGCCGACGCGGCCGAGGCCGAGGTTGTCCTCGCAGGCGATCATGGGGAAGATGTCGTAGGCGGGCTCTTCGTAGGGATGCGCGGTTTTCATGGCGGCGACGACGGCGCCGAGGCAGCGTTTGGGGACGACGGTTTCAAGACGAAATTCCTCGACTTCTTCGCGTCGGCCGGGGGCGCCGATGGCGGGGTTGGCGTTCTCGCCCGGAAGGAACGTGCCCGTGCCGGGGGCGCGGAAGGAGCATTTCGTGTAGTTGCTGTCGGGGGCGATTCTTCCGGCGCCGGCGGCAAAGAGAGCTTCGGCGACGGATTCGAGGTCGGCGCGGGGGATGTAGACGACGAGCTTGACGCTGTGGGAGTACGGCGATTCGGCGGGACCGAGGGGTTGTGGACTTTCCAGGCCGACAATCCGGGCGAGCAGGTCGTTGACGCCGTCGCGGGCGACGTCGAGAGCGGTGTGCGGGGAATAGACAGCCAGGCCGTGGCGAACGAGCTCGTAGAGCAGGCCGGGAATGCCGGGGCCGGGCGTGATGGCTTTGATAGGCTGAAAGAGCGGGGGGTGGTAGGCGACGAGGAGCTGGGCGTTGGCGGCCTTGGCCTCGTCGAGGACAGGGCGGGTCATGTCGATGGCGAGCAGGACGCGCTCGACGGGGGCGTCGGGGTCGCCGGCAAGAAGGCCGACATTGTCCCAGGACTCGGCGAGACGAGTGGGGGCGATTTGCTCGAGGGTGCGTGTGACGTCATGGATCGTGTTCACGGCATGTTCCTTCTATTCGAGGCATTCCTGCTGCACGGTGCGATGATAGGCGTCTCGAAGCTGCTTGTAAACGGGACCCGGCTTGTCCTGTCCGACGGCGTGGCGCTCGACGCGGCAGACGGGCAGAAGCTCCATGATGCTGTTGGTGAGGAAGATTTCGTCGGCGTCGAGGAGGTCCTGGATGACGAGGTCGGTTTCCTGGACGGCGATGGATTCCTGTTGGCAAAGGTCGAGGACGGTGTTTCGCGTGATGCCGGGGCGGACGGGCGGTTGCGCGGGGGGCGTGAAGACGGTGTCGCCTTTGACGGCGAAGACGTTGGAGATGCAGCCGCAGGCCAGGCGATTGGCGGGGGTGAACCAGAGCGCCTCGGCGGCGCCTTTCTGCTGGGCGCGTTGGAGGGTGAGCAGGCGGGGGAAGTAGTTGAGGGTCTTGTGGCCTGCGGTCGGGTCGTGGGGGTTGGCGCGGGTGTCGGCGATGACGACGGTGATGCCGCGCTGGTGGAATTCGTCCGGGTAGCCGGTGAGCGAGGTGGCGGTGATGAGGAGGGTGCCCGACGGCGGGGCGGCGGGGTCGACGGTGGCGGTGGTGGCGGTGGGGCGGAGGTCGCCGGGAGTGGCGGTGAGGCGGACGCGGGCGTCGGTGAGTTCGTTGGCGTCGAGGAGGGTGGCGAGCCATTGGGCGAGTTCGTCGGAATCGGGGGCGATGCGGAGGCCGAGTTGTTGGGCGGAGGCGCCGAGGCGGTCGAAGTGGTCGCGGGGGCGGAACACGCGGCCGCGATAGGCGCGCATGGTCTCGAAGAGGCCCACGCCGTGGAGGAAGCCGGCGTCGTAGATGCTGACGCGGGCGTCCTCGGCGGGGATGAGCTTTCCGTTGAGGCAGACGAATTCATTCATGGCGAAAGCAGTTTCCTATATTGTGGTTGTTATGTGTCCTGTATTACCATTCGTTTGTTTCATCGACCGCGGCGGGCGCCCCAGAGTTCGACGTGGAGCCGTGGGCCGAATCGCAGGCCCAGGCGGACGCACTGTTCGGCGAGCCAGGGGGCGCGTTGGCGATATTCGTGTTTTGTGCGGGCTTGCGGCATGAGGAGGACGCGGCGAGGGTCGAT
>JAFGHH010000288.1 GCA_016930215.1 Deltaproteobacteria bacterium | reverse complement strand
GTCGTAGTCGCACCCGCCGTACCCGTAGTCGTCGTACACCGGCCGGCACGCCGGGTTGTCGATCCACGAGCCGTTCTCGTCGAGCGCGATCGGGAACCAGTCCTGGCGGGCGGAACACCCCTCGGCGGCCAGTTCGAACGTCTGCACGACCAGGTCCGGCCGGCCGTCGCCGTCGTGGTCCTCGAAGCGGTACCAAGTGCCCCGCGGCGGGGCGGACTCCGCCGCCGGGACGAGTTCCGAGATGCCGGCGTACGACAGTCGGTGCTGCACCGTCCCGTCCGGCCGCAGCACCACGACGTCGTACGGCTCGACCTGGTACGGCTCGCCGTCGTGCTCGTCCTGGCCCACCTCGAAGAACAGCTCGAACGCGCCGTCCCCGTCGAGGTCCGCGACGTCGAAGGGGCCGATGTTCCAGCCGGGGTTGCAGCGGTGCGGCAGCACGGTTCCCTCTCCCAGCAGCTCGAGCGTCCCGACGTCCGGTTCGCCGTCCGGCCCGAGCCGGGCCGTGAAGGTCGCCGCGGCCAACGTGTCGCAGAGGCAGCAACCCGGCCCCTGCGGCGGCGCGCCTTCGTAGTCGAGGGTGCAGCCGTACTCCTCTTGCGACTCGCCGGACCCCGCCAACTCCAGGATCGGCTCGCACTCGGCCCGGGCCTCCTGCGGGTCGTCGAAGCAGGCCATGCACTTCTCGTATTCCGCGCGCATGCACTCGGCCAGCCCGGCCATCGCCCGGGCGTGCAGCGTCTCCCATTCCGGCGTCTGCAGCATCCGCTCGCGCCACAGCTCGAAGCGCAGGGTGCCGAACGCCATGGCGATCAGCGCCCGCCCCTCGCCGGCCTCGATGCCGCGGAACGCGTGTCCGTCGCAGACCACCTCCGTCCGTTCCCCGACGCCGTAGTGCGCCCGCAGCAGCGTCTCGGCCGCGGCGAGCAGCGCCTCGTGCTCCTCCAGCCCGTCGAGCGTCCGGGGGCAGGAGGCCGGGTCGATGGGCGGCAACGGTGCGGCGGCGGACGCCTCGAACGACGCCGTCCGGTCGCCCTGCGCCGGCGTGCCCCCATCCCCGTGCGTCGGGGAGGGCTCGGCCGTTCCATCTCCCGCCGAATGCGCCGGGTGGACCGGGTCGGTGCGGCCTGGGCCGCAGGCGGTCGCGGCGGTCGACAGCACGAGCGCCAAGCACCCCACGATGGTCGGTGTTCGCATCACGATCCTCGGCGCGGCCGGATCCCCGCGCGCGTCCTCGACGCAAGGGACCGGTCCCGGGGCCGGACCATAGCAGTCCTTTCCGCGATGGGACACACCGCCCCGCGACCGTCGGCGGTCGTCGAGCGGTCGCCCGAGCCGCCGGTCCCGGGCCGCGTTCGCCGTTCGTGCAGCGGGTCGGCGGCCCGGGTCGCGTCTTGCGCAGCACCTGCTTGAGGTGCCGGCCGGCGAACGAGCCGGCGGTGCGCGAGACCTGCTCGGGCGTGCCGGTGGCGATCACCCGGCCGCCGCCCGCGCCCGACTTCGGCCCGCGGTCGATGATCCGGTCCGCCGACTTGATCGCGTCGAGTCGCAGCGGATCCACGACGGCGGGATCGCGCCCGTCGAGGCCGCGAAGCGGCAACTACGGCTTCGCGACCGCCACGGTCCGGAATCGTGCTCGCGCCGGGCCGAGGCGTCGGAAGAAGCGCCGGGAACCGGAGCGGGGCGCGCTCGGCAGCGCCGGAACGTGCAGGGCGGCCCGGGACGGGTCCGGAAGACGACGGGTCGTCCGGACGCGTCGGGGTTCAGAAGTACGACGGGATGCTGGTGGCCGTGTAGAACGGGCGCCGCACGCGCCATGTGGACGAGTCCGGCGTGGCGACGATGTCGTAGCTCTCGGAACACCCCGTGTCGTGCTTGACGCCCAACTCCTCGCCCGGCCCCGACGCGCACAGGTCGCGGTTGGTGTACAGCCAGTCGGTCACCGCGCTCATGTAGGGGTCGACGCTCTCCGAGTAGATGAACGGCGAGGAGGCGTCGCCCGAGTCGTAGAACCACCCCGGATTCGCGGCGACCACGGCGTCGACCGCCGCGGTGACGTCGCCCCGGAACACCGCCGGGCGATCGACGTCGACGAACGGCCCGGTCTGCGGCGAGCAGTCGCGCGGCCCGCTCCGCGTGCAGCCGCCGGGGAACGGGATATCCGGCTCGCCTTCGTCGACGGCCTCCGCGACGTCCGTCATGTCGGGTGCGTCGGGGGCCTCGGACGTCCCGTCCGCGGCGTCCGCGGCGCCCTCGTCCGCGGCGGAATCCTCGGCCGTCTCGGGAGACGCATCGCCGTCGTCCTGCCCCGTCGCGTCCGAGCCGTCGCGGGCGTCGCGTCCCGTGTCGACCGGTGCGGTGGAGTCGTCGTCTCCGGGGGCGCACCCGCCCGCGACCAGGCAGGCCAGCGCGATCCACGATCCGATTCCCGCGTTTCGCAGCATGACCGCCATGATAGCGCGTTGCGGCCGGCCATCAAGCCGCGATCCGTTGTCCGTGGAAGCGGCCCAAGGTCGGCCACTGCCGGGCGGGGCGCGGCGGGAGGCTCGGGTGCCGTGCTTTCGGGTACCGTTGGGCAGGTCGGCCGGGTCACCCCTTGCGCAGCACCTGCTTGAGGTACCGGCCGGTGAACGAGGCGGCGGTGCGCGAGACCTGCTCGGGCGTCCCCGTGGCGATCACCCGGCCGCCGCCGGCCCCGCCCTCGGGCCCCAGGTCGATGACCCAGTCCGCGGTCTTGATCACGTCGAGGTTGTGCTCGATCACGACCACGGTGTTGCCCTGGTCGACCAGCCGCGAGAGCACCTGCAGCAGCTTGCGGATGTCGTCGAAGTGCAGGCCGGTGGTCGGCTCGTCGAGGACGTAGAGCGTGCGGCCGGTGGCGCGGGTCGACAGCTCTCGCGCCAGCTTGATCCGCTGCGCCTCGCCCCCGGACAGCGTCGTGGCGCTCTGGCCGAGCTGGATGTACCCGAGACCGACGTCGAGCAGGGTCTGGAGCTTGGCGCGGACCTTCGGCACGGCGTCGAACAGCTCGAGCGCCTCCTCGACGGAGGAGTCGAGGACGTCGGCGATCGAGCGGCCGCGGTACTGCACCTCGAGGGTGTCGCGGTTGTAGCGGCGGCCGGCGCACTCCTCGCAGGTGACGTAGACGTCCGGCAGGAAGTGCATCTCGACGCGGATCACCCCCTGGCCCTCGCAGGCCTCGCAGCGGCCGCCGCGCGCTCCGGCGACGTTGAACGAGTAGCGTCCGGGGCCGTAGCCCCGCGCCCGCGACTCGGGCAGCGTCGCGAACACGTCGCGGATCAGGCCGAAGACCTGGGTGTAGGTCGCGGGGTTGGAGCGCGGGGTGCGGCCGATCGGCTGCTGGTCGATCTCGACCACCTTGTCGATGTGCTCGAGGCCGAGCAGCTCGCGGTGCGGTCCGCCGCGCTCGCCGCTGCGGTGCAGGCGCGCGCGCAGGGCGGGGAGCAGGGTGTCGACGACCAGCGACGACTTGCCGGAGCCGGAGACGCCGGTGACGGCGACGAACAGCCCGAGCGGCACGCGGACGTCGATCCCCTGGAGGTTGTTGGTGGTCACGCCGCGGATCTCGACGACCCGCGGCTGCGGCCGGCGGCGCCGCCGCGGCACCTCGATCGTCAGCTCGCCGGCCAGGTAGCGGCCGGTGAGCGACTCCTTGCACCGGCGGACCTTGTCCGGCGGGCCGGCGCAGACCACGTTGCCCCCGTGGCGCCCGGCGCCGGGGCCGAGGTCGATGATCCAGTCCGCGCGCTCCATCGTCTCCCGGTCGTGCTCGACCACCAGCACGGTGTTGCCCATGTCGCGCAGGGCGAGCAGCGTGTCGATCAGCCGCTTGTTG
The DNA here is from genome assembly GCA_016930215.1 of Deltaproteobacteria bacterium. Lineage (GTDB taxonomy): Bacteria > Myxococcota_A > Polyangia > DRWM01 > JAAZOP01 > JAAZOP01. The sequence goes on along the minus strand of JAFGHH010000288.1, from coordinate 21,312 downwards.
TCGCGCTGGTGCAGCCCGATGCTCGGCTCGTCCAGGATGTAGATCACCCCGACCAGCGAGGCGCCGATCTGCGTCGCCAGCCGGATGCGCTGCGCCTCGCCGCCGGAAAGGGTGGCGGAGGCGCGGTCGAGCGACAGGTAGTCCAGGCCGACGTTGATCAGGAAGCGCAGTCGCTCGCGGACCTCCTTGAGCAGCCGGTCGGCGATCGTCCGCTCGCGCGCCGTCAGCTCCAGCCGCTCGACGAACCGCAGCGCCTCGGCCACGGTCATCGCGCCCAGCTCGGCGATGTTCTTCCCCGCCACCCGCACCGCCAGCGCCTCGGCCCGCAGCCGGGCGCCCTTGCAGTCCGGGCACGGGTCGCGGCGCGCGTAGCGGTGGAACTCCTCCATCAGGAACTCGAACCCCTCCTCGTGCGTCGCCGCGCCGGCCTCGCGCTTGCGCTTCTCGTACTCCTTCGACCGCCGCTCGAGGTTCGGCACCACGCCCTCGAACGGCTTGGTGAACGAGTAGCGGTTGTTGCCGTCCTCGAGCACGAACTCGATCGGCTGCTCGGTGCCGTGGAGCACCGCGTGGCGCGCCGCCTCGGGCAGCCTGCTCCACGGCGTGTCGAGGTCGATGCGGCAGGCCTTGGCGACGGCGGCCAGCATCTGTTGGCGGAACAGCGAGGTGCGGCCGCCCCAGGGCGCGATCGCGCCCTCGCGCAGGCTGAGCGACGGGTCGGGGACGATCAGGGCGGGGTCGAAGTGCAGGATCTCGCCCAGCCCGCTGCAGGTCGGGCAGGCGCCGTGCGGGTTGTTGAACGAGAAGGTCCGCGGCGCCAGCTCCGGCAGCGCGAGCCCGTGGTCGACGCAGGCGAACTTCGTCGTCAGGAGCAGGTCGTCGCCCTCGACGACGGCGATCCGCACCAGGCCGTCGGTCATTCCGACGGCGGTCTCCACCGAGTCGGTGAGCCGGCGGGCGACGCCGTCCTTGACCACCAGCCGGTCGATGTAGACCTCGAGGGTGTGCTTCCTGTTCTTGTCGAGGACGATCTCCTCGGACAGGTCCCGGACCTCGCCGTCGACGTTGACCCGCACGTACCCGCCGCCGCGGAGCTTGTCCAGCTCGCGGCGGTACTCGCCCTTGCGGTCGCGGACGATCGGCGCGAGCACCGAGAACCGGGTGCCGTCGGGCAGGGCGAGCACCCGGTCGACGATCTGCTGGACGGTCGAGGCGGAGACGGGCTTGCCGCAGACGGGGCAGTGGGGCCGGCCGACGCGGGCGAACAGCACCCGCAGGTGGTCCGCGATCTCGGTCGTCGTGCCGACCGTCGACCGCGGGTTGCGGCTCGCGTTCTTCTGCTCGATCGAGATCGCCGGCGACAGCCCCTCGATCGAGTCCACGTCCGGCTTCCCCATCTGCTCGAGGAACTGCCGCGCGTAGGCCGACAGCGACTCCACGTACCGCCGCTGCCCCTCCGCGTACAGCGTGTCGAAGGCCAGCGACGACTTGCCCGAGCCGGACAGCCCGGTGATCACGACCAGCCGGTCGCGCGGGATGTCGACATCGATGTTCCGCAGGTTGTGCTGGCGCGCGCCGCGCACCCGGATCGCCGATGCGCTCATGGACGGGGCGCGGAGCTCCGCGCGCGCGACAGCCGGGACGCGAGCTTCCAGGCCGAGAACATCCCCTTGGGCTCGACCTTGCCCGTCCCGGCGATGTCGTAGGCCGTGCCGTGGTCGGGCGAGGTGCGGACGAAGGGCAGGCCGAGCGTCACGTTGACCGTCTCGCCGAACGCCACGAGCCGGCAGGGCAGCATCGCCTGGTCGTGGTACATCGCGATCACCGCGTCGAACTGCCCGTCGAGGTGCCGGCGGTAGGCGGTGTCGGCGGGCAGGGGCCCGCTGATCGTCGCCTGGAGGCCCCCCTGCTTGAAGTGGTCCTGGAGCGCCCCCACCGCCGGCGAGATCGTCTCGTGCTCCTCGTTGCCGAACAGCCCGCCCTCGCCGGCGTGCGGGTTCAGCCCCGCCACCACCAGCCGCGGCCGATCGAACCCCAGCTCCTTCAGGTGCGCCACCTCCAGCCGGCAGACCCGCTCGATCCGCTCGGCCTTGACCGCCTTCGGCACGTCGGCCAGCGCGAGGTGCGTCGTCACCACCGCCGTCCGCAGCCTCTCGCCGGTGAAGGCCATCGCCACGTCGTTCGAGCGCAGCCCGGCCAGCCGCGCCAGCAGCTCCGTCGTCCCCGTGAACCGCGAGCCCATCACCTGCGAGATCCCGGCCTTGTTGATCGGGCACGTGACGATCGCCTGCACCCGGCCGGCCTTCGCCGCCTGGACCGCCAGCGAGACGTACCGGAGCTGGGCGTGGCCCCCGGGCGCCGTCGGCACCCCGGGCTGCGTGTCGGCCGGCGCGAGCACCGCCGCTTCGATCAACGTCGGGCCGCCCGCGTAGGCCTCCGGACGCTCGACCGCATCCCCCGGCAGCGGGTGGAACGGCAGCGGCGGGGTCATGCCGAGCGCCGCGGCGGCGCGGGCCAGCTGGGCCATCGAGCCGAACATCGTCACCGGGGCGTTCGATCCCAGCTCGCGCAGGAGCAGCAGGGCCAGCTCGCCGCCCACGCCGGCCGGGTCTCCGAGGGTGATCCCGATTCTCATGTCCTTGCGAGCCTCTTCGCCGCCCCCGTCGCTCCCGCGGTCGGCCCCCCCGGGCCGCCCGTTTTTTTGTGGCGGGCAAACATCATAGGTTAGTCTCCACCCGATGCAAGCGCCGAATCGCGACGACGCGAGGGGCCCGGAGGCGGTGGGCGAGACCCGCGTCGTCGGCCCGTTCGCCCGCGCCCAGGCCTTCCCGGTCCTGATCCTGCTGCTGACGCTGCTCACCGTCCCGTTCCTGATCTTCGGCGACCAGGGGCTCCAGCGTGTCGACCGGCTCGAGGTGGAGCTGGAGCAGATTCGCCTCGAGAACGGCAAGCTCGAGGCGCGCTGCCGCGAGCTGCGCCGGCGGCTCGAGGCCTACCGCACGCGTCCCGGCTACCTCGAGGACGTGGCCCGCGACGAGCTGGGCCTGGTGCGGCCCGACGAGCTGGTGCTGGTGTTCCCCGACGGGAAGTGAACGCGGCATCTGGGAGGCCGACTCCCGGCGGACGGCCGCGGTTCCGCCGAACCCCGACGTGGCCGGACGGTTCCCGGAGAGCCGTGCTGTGCCGACGACCTCCAGGTCGAGGAGCGTGCGAAGCAGGTCGTGGAAGAGGGTGCGGGGACCGAGGTGCTGCGGCCGAGGCCGTCGTGCAGTACCCGCCGCGGCCGGCGCGCGGATTCCCGGGCGGCGGGATCCGGGCCGGACACGCCTGCTGGCGTTCGGCGTCCTTTCGTGCCTGAATGGTCGGCGGGAGGGTCGTCATGCGGACCGTGCGGCTCGGGTGGATCGTGTTGGTCGTTGCCGGGTGCGCTCGCGCCGACGACGACGGCGTGGGCGCCGACGACGCCGCCGGACCGGACGACCTCGCGGGGGACGTCGCCGGCGCGGACGCCGTCGACACCGCGCCCCCGGGCGAGGACGGGACCGACCCCGCCGCGGACGGTACGGACCCGGTCGATGGCATCGTTCCGCCCGCCGACGATTCGCGCGCGGTCTACAGCGTCTACCCGCGCGGGATTCACCCCGGCGAGACCGGGCGGATCCGGATCGAGATGGCCAACATCGGCAGCGCGACCTGGACCACTGCCGGCGGCTACTGGCTCGACGCCGCCGGCGGCTCCGACCCGCTCGCCGTGCTCGGCACCCGCCAGGACTTCGGCGACGGAATCTCCGTCGCCGGCAGCCCGACCAGCCCCGGGACCTACACCTTCGCCGTCGTCGTCCAGTCGTTCACGCTCGGCACCTTCCACAGCGAATGGCGGATGCAGCACGGCGGCGTCGGCGGGTTCGGGGAACTGGTGTCCGGCGACGTCCCGGTGGTGGAGGACCCGCAGCTCTGCCCCGACCCAGCACCTCCGCCGCTCGACCGGATGAACGTCGTGATCCACATCGACATGGGCGAGCACAAGGTACTCGACTCGACGCCGCTGGTCTGGGCCGACGGCGGCGTCTACTGCGCGGAGATCGGCTTCACGGATGGCCGACGTTTCTGCCCGCCGCGCCCGGAGGGACACCCGGACGTCGACATCTGCAACGAGCAGCTCGTCGGACGTGCGCCCGACACCGGTCGCATCGGCCCGCTCTGGTCCTACAACAACCTGCCCTGCCTCGACGCGCGGGCCGAGGGGCGCTGCTGGCACCACTCGGACAACCAGTTCCTCGTGCACGTGCTGGGTCCCGGCCTGGCGCGAGCCTGCGGCCGAAACGGCGTCTGCGGCGAGGTCGTCGTCCCCTAGCAGGGGCGCACTCGCGCGCCTTCGCCCCTGCGGGGCTTCGGCGCGCTACGTGGCGCCCCTACCGGACGGAGGGACAACGAGCTGCGCGGCGGGCGCATTTTCCGGCGCTGCGCGGCGGGCTCCGGCGGGTGCCGGGCGTCGGGGCGAGGGACCGGGCAACGGTCGCGCGGCTTCTACGGACAACTGGCGGGCGCGGTCGTGACGGTCCGCGAGCACTCGAAGTCCACGGCGGCGTTCACGGTGCCGGTCGTCCAGCGCGGCGGTCCCCAGTGCATCATGTCGCAGCCGTGGCCCGCGCCGCAGAACTTGTTGAAGGCGAACGGCACGGGGATCTGCTTGGCGAACTCCCGCAGCTCGCCGCTCCCCCGCTGGTACCAGATGCGGTGGGTGTCGGAGTCCCAGTGGATCGTGTAGGTCTGGCTGGGCGCCGTCTCGTCGTAGGGGGCGCAACCGGGCCGGTAGACCTCGCTCGAGCACCACCCGTCCGACATGGCCGGGTCGTCCACGCAGGCGCAGCAGTGGCAATCGATGCAGGTGCCGCCGCCGACCTTCAGGACCAGCGGGCTGGTGTCCTCGTCGTGCTGGCGGACCAGCATCGCCTGGACGTAGTTGCGGTTGCCGCTGTCGGAGAGGGCGAAGACCAGCGAGTACTCCCGGCTGGCCGTGCGCAGCGCCGCGACCTCGTCCGCCGGCACGTCGTCGATCGTGAACGTCACGCGGCCGCTCGTGCAGAACGTCCCGGCGTCCATGCCCGGCAGGAACTGTCCCGAGCTGCCGAGGACGTCGTTCTCGGCCGGCACGTTCTCGATGCAGGACGACGCGTCGTCCTCGGGCGCGTCCGCCGGCACGTCGTCCGGCACGTCCGCGGGTACGTCCTCGGGCAGGTCGGCCGGGGCGTCCTCGGTCTCCGTCGTCGCCTCGTCCGGCGGTGCGTCCGGGGCGACGTCGCCGTCGGTCGTCTCCGTCCGGTCCGCGACGTCCGCGTCGCGGCCGCCGTCGTTCCCGTCGCTGCAGGCCGCGAAGAGACCCGCAGCGACGAGGGCCGCGAGCGCCACGAGCATCCTTCTCCGGATGTTCCTCGACATGGCTCCACCTTCCTCGTCCGATCGTCCGTCCCTGCAGACCATCCGTCCCTGCAGTCGGAAGTAGCACAGGGCGCGGCCCGCTGGAAGGGGCGCGGGCCGAGGATCGTGCGTCGTGCGCCGAGTGCTCCCGCCTTCCGGTCGGCAGGCCGGCACGTCGCCGACGCACCGCGTCGGCGCGTGCAGCCGCCGCGTCGCGACGCCCGTCGTGGCCTGTTGCGGCGCCTTGTTCCGACCCGGGCCGGATGCTACGTTCGTTCCGGTTCGCTGCGGGGATCGATTGCACGGCGCCGATTGGAGGAACACGATGCACAGGCGACTCGCAACCGTGCTCGCGTTGGGCCTCTGGAGCTGGGGCTGCGGCCCCGACGGCGGGGGCACGCCGGGCGCCGACGGCGGGGACGACGCCGCGGGGGAGGACGCGACCGGAGAGGACGTATCGGTGGACGAGGGCGAGTCGGCCGACGCGGAGGACGGCCTCGAGGCCGGCGAGGTTTCCGCCGTGCTGACGCCGAGCTGCGGGAACGGCGTGCTCGACCCGGGCGAGTCGTGCGATCCGCTGCTCGATTGCCCGCATGCCTGCCCGCGGCTCGACGGCTGCCGGATTCCGCGCCTCGCCGGGCATCCGTGGAGCTGCGACAGCGTCTGCGAGGACGACCCGATCACCGCCTGCGCCTCGGGCGACGACTGCTGCCCCGAGGGCTGCACTCTCGACGACGACGACGACTGCTTCACCTACTACGTGGACGACGCGGCGGGCGACGACACCCGCGACGGCAGGAGCCCCGCCACGGCGTGGCGCACCCTGGCCAGGCTCGGGACGGCGGCCTTGGAGCCCGGCGATTCGGTGGGCCTGCGCCGCGGCGGCGTCTGGCACGAGACGCTGCGGGTCGGCTCGTCCGGGACGGAGGCCCAGCCGCTCCGGTTCGGCGCCTACGGCAACGGCCCGAAGCCGGTCGTCGCCCCGAGCGCGGCGCTCGGCGGGTGGATCGCGGAGACGGGCGGCGTCTGGTCGGCGCCCAGCGACGTTCCCGTGCAGCAGGTCTACTACGACGGCGCGTTCCTGCCGGTCGCCCGCCACCCGAACGGCGGCGGCTTCACCATGGACGAGACCACGGGGACCGCCGGCTATCTGGTCGATGACGACCTCGAGCTGGGCGGCCGCGAGATCGCCGGCGCCAACGTGCTGATCCGCGCCGTCCACTGGGACATCATCGAGCACGCTGCGGAGTCGTTCGATCCCGCGACCCACCGGCTCCGGCTCACCGGCACCCCTTCGTACGAGCTCACGGCCGGCTACGACTACTACCTCGAGAACCGAAGCTGGATGCTCGACGAGGCGGGCGAGTGGTTCTACGACGAGGCGGAGCATCGGCTGTACCTGTGGCCGCCCGACGGCTCCGATCCGAACGCGCACGAGGTGCGGTTCCTGCCGCTCGTGCGGCCCCCGTCCCGCGACACCGCCACCGTCGGCCTGGCCGCCGCGTCGGTGGCGGACTTCGAGGTCCGGGACCTCGCGATCCGCCAGGCCGACCTGGGCGTGGCGCTGCTGTATGTCGGGCGGTTCCGCCTGGCCTACCTCGACGTGCGGGAGATCGGCAGCAGCGGCGTCACCGACACCGGCCATGTCCTGGGGGTCGGGATCCTGGTGGCCCAGGACTCCTCCGACCCGGACGCGACGGGACGGATCGACCACTGCCTGGTCGCCGACACGATGCGCGACTGTCTTCGGCAGTCGGGTTCCCATCGGCCCGTCGTCCAGGCCAACCTGCTGGAGCGCTGCGGCAACTTCGGCCCGGCGCGGGGCAGCACGGGCGGCGCGTACCTGTACGCCGCCGACGGAGCGACGCTCGAGGGGAACCTCGTGGACCGGCCCGGCAACCTCGGCGTCGGCGTCTTCGGCTCCGACTACGTGCTGCGCCGGAACGTCGTCCGGCGCGCCTGCTCGGTCCTGTCGGACTGCGGTGCGCTGTACACCTGGAACGGGATCCCGACCGAGCTCGGGTACCGGAACATCCTGTTCGAGCGCAACGTCGTCCTGCAGACGCAGGCGAACGTCGAGGGCACGCCCGCCTCCCGGGAGGGCGGCGTCGGCGTCTACCTCGACAACCGGAGTCGCGCGGCGACGGTGCGCGACAACACCGTCGTGGGCTGCGTCGAGCTCGGGATCTACTCGAGCAACGGAGTCGAGCACACGATCGCCGGCAACACGCTCTACGGCAACGCGGACCAGCTCGCGTTCGTGGAACACCAGTGGGGCGGAATGGCCGACTTCGGCCCCGACTACGCGCACGGCATCCGCGTCGAGGGAAACCTCCTGTACTCGACCGCTCCCGATCAGCCGCTCGTCCTGTACCAGAGCGACTTCGAGGAGCTCGACGTGGCGACCTTCGCCGACAACGTCTACGGCGAGCTGTACGAGGCGTCGGCGTTCCGCGTCGTCCGGCTCGCGCCCAGCTACCGGCAGACGAGCTACGACTTCGCCGCCTGGCAGACGGCGGTCGGCGGGGACACCAGCCGCATCCTGAGTCCGACCTTCGCGGTCGAGCCGTTCGTCGTGCGCGCCACCTCGGGCAGCGAGCTGGTCAGCCAGGGTACCTTCGACACCGGCATCGACGGCTGGCTGCCGTACCCCCGCGAGCTGGTCCACGAGTGGACCGAGGCGGGCGGCCTGGACGGCGGCTGCTACCAGGTGACGAGCGCCGCCGACGGCTCGGGGCAGCTGGGCAGCAGCGAGCGCATCCCGTTCACGGTCCACGGCGGCGGGATCTACCGCGTCGCGTTCAGCATCCGCTCGAGCGAGCCGAGCCGGGTGGAAGCGGGCCTGATGCGGCACGAGACCCCCTGGACCTCGTGGCTCCAGATCGTGCCCACCACGTCCGCGCGCGCCGACGTGGTGCTGCTGGTCCGCGTCCCCGAGACGGTCGGCGACGTCCCGGCCCGCGTCAGCTTCAGCGGCCGCGGCTCGTCCGCGGTCACCTACTGGCTCGACAACGTCTCGGCCCAGGAGGTCACGGAGCTCGTCGTCAACGACCCGGCGGACGACAGCCGGATCGTCGTCAACGCCGGCGAGGCGAACGAGACGCTCGGGCTCGGCGTGCCGGGCTACTGCGACCTGGGCAACACCCCGTTGGGCCCGGAGGTGACGCTGGCCCCGTTCACCTCGCAGATCCTGCTCGCCTGCTTCTGCAACCGGGACGGCGCCTGCAACAACCACGAGCGTCCGGACACCTGTCCGGAGGACTGCCCCGGCGGCCCCTGAGCGGGCCTCCGCCTTGCCGCGTCGCGGGTCGGGGAATATCGTCCGGAGTGCGGGACCGGCATGGCACGCGAGGAGACAGCGATGAAACTCACGACCGGGTGTCGCCGGACGCTCGCGCTCGGTTGCGCGCTGTCGGCCTGGGCCGGGGTCGCCTGCGGCGGAGGCTCGATCGTCCCGGACGGCGAGACCACCGACGCGCCGCCGGACGGCGACGGGGCGGACGCGGGCGACGACGTCGGCGCGGAGGAGACCGACGCCTCGGAGACGGCGCCGGGAGACGACGGCGCAACGTCGGACGCTTCCGGCGACGACGGCGGCGAGCCGGACGGCGATGCCGGCCCCGGGCCGGTCTTCCCGGTCCGGCCGAGCGACGACGGGCGACACCTCGTGGACGCCTCCGGCCGGGCGTTTCCGATGCACGGCGAGGCGGCCTGGTCGCTGCTCGCGCAGCTGACGCTCGAGCAGGCGGAGGTGTACCTGGCGGACCGCCGGGGTCGCGGGGTCAATACGCTGCTGGTCAACCTGCTCGAGCACTACTTCGCCGACGACCCGCCGCGCAACGCGTACGGGGAAGAGCCGTTCACGACGCCCGGCGACCTCCGGACGCCCAACGAGGCGTACTTCGCTCGCGCGGACGCGGTGCTGGCGGCGGCGGCCGAGGCGGGGATGCTGGTGCTGCTGTTCCCGGCGTACATGGGCTACGGGGGCGGCGCGGAGGGGTGGTTCGTCGAGATGTCGGCGCGGACCACGGCGGAGTGTGGTGCCTACGGGCGCTGGCTCGGCGACCGCTACGCCGGACTTGCGAACGTCGTCTGGATGGCCGGCGGCGACTACAACCCCCCCGCGGGCTCGGCCGGCGAGGCCTGCGGCCTGGCGATCGCCGAGGGGCTTGCCGGACGCATCCCCGGGGCGCGGGGGTCGTACCACGGCGCGCGCGGCTCGCACTCCTTCGACCAGGCGGCGTTCGCGGCGCTGGTCGACTACGACGCGGTGTACACGGGCGAGTGCCCGGCGGCGGCGTGCCTGGCCGCGCACGGCCACGGCGTGCCGGCCTACCTGATCGAAGGGTACTACGAGAACGAGCACGGGATGGAGCCGGCGGACCTGCGTCGCCAGTCGTGGACCGCGGTGCTCGTTTGCGGGGCCGGGCAGATCTTCGGCGGAACCCCGGTCTGGAACTTCGGCAGCGGCTGGGAGGCCGCGCTGGACTCGGTCGGGTCCCGCGACCAGGCCCGGCTGCGCGCGTTCCTCGACGAGGTCGCCTGGCAGCGGCTCGAGCCGGCGCCGGATCTCGTGACCTCCGGCGGCGGCACGGTCGACGGGACCGACTACGTCGCGGCGGGCCGCGACGCGGACGGCCGGCTGGCCGTGCTGTACGTCGCGGCGTCCGGCGCCGGGGCGCGCAGCTTCACGGTCGACCTGTCGGGATTCGCGGGACCCGCGCGGGCGCGGTTCTTCGACCCGACGACCGCCGCGTGGTCGGTCGCCGAGGGCTCGCCGTTCGCCGCGGGTGGGACCCGCTCCGTCGCGGTCCCCGGCCTCAACGGCGCCGGCGACGGCGATTGGGTGCTGGTGCTCGACGTGCCGTGAGCCGGGCCGTCGGCCGGGCCCGGCGGCCTAGTCCGTCAGCGCGATGCCGAGGCGCAGGCCGACCGTCGCGCGGAACTCGTGGGCCGCGGCCGGGTCGAGCAGCGACTCGTAGCGGTAGGCCGCCTCCGCGTAGGCCGAGAGCGGCTGGTCGTTGAGGGCCAGCCAGATCAGCTCGTAGCGCGCCGCCGTCTCCGCGCGGGCCCCCCAGCCCCGCTCGCTGGACCACCACGCCCCGCAGCTCCCGCGCGTCTCGACCGCATGCCGCCCGTCGTCCGTCTCCCAGCGCACCGCCGCGACGAGGTCGCTGCCGGGCGACACGAGGTGCTCCACGCCCAGGTCGCCGCTCTCGCCGAACGCGCCGGTGAGCCACAGGTCGTAGCCGAGCCCCAGGCCGAACTGCGCGTACAGGCCGAGCCTCCGCGAGCGCCAGGCGTCGAGCAGGAAGTGCGAGCGGAGCAGCTCGAGGCGCGCGGCCAGCCCGGTGGCCGGCGGCAGCGTCTCGAACCGCCCGACGGTCACGTCGAGGCCGATGTTGAGCGGGAACTGCAGGCGGCGCGGCGGGCTCGTCGGCAGCGTGATGAACCCGTCGCGCTGCCACCGCAGGAACGCGGCACGGTACAGGGTCGCGTCGAGGCGCGGCACCGGGAGCGTTCCCAGGTCGCCGAGCCAGACCCGGCCGCTCAGCACCTCGTGGTACAGCTTCCAGGCCGACTCCTCCTCGGGCTGATCGACCACGTGGCGGATCAGCAGGGCGGTCTCGACCTGCCCGGCGGCCGGTCCCGCCCAGCCGTCGCCGGCGGAAGTGCCGGTCGCGTAGCCGCCGCCAAGCAGCCAGCGGCTGCCCGGGTCGAAGGCGACCCGGAAGCGTCGCCCGTCGGCGTCGGTCGTCCAGGACTCGCGGCTCGTCGCGACGTCGGCCGCCGCCGGCTCGCGTTCCTGCGCCGCGGCGCGCACGGGCAGACCGGCGGCGAGCGCCAGCCCGAGCCAGGCCGGGGCGCGCCGGGACGGCAGGCCGGTCCGCTTCCGCGTCAATCGTCCCACCCGTGCGCCAGCTCGGCCAGCGCCTCGGATACCTCCTCGCGCGCCGGGACCCAGAAGCTGAAGCGCAGCCCCGCGCCCGCGGTCAGTTCCCAGCCGCGCGCCGGGGACTCGACGTCGTCGCGGTAGCCGCCGCCGACGGCGACGCGGAACGTCAGCGGCTGGTCGTTGATCGCCAGGAAGATCACCTCGTACGCCGCCTCGTTGAGGAACCGCTGGGTGAACGCCGGCGTGCCCGCGTCCTCGCGCCAGACGAACGGCGCCTCCCAGGTCGAGACGAATGTCAGGTGGTGGAAGCCGTCGTCGTCGAAGGTGACGTCGCCTTCCACCGCGACGACCGGCGTCAGCGCGACGCGGTTGTCGACCCCGTCGCGGTCGAGGTACAGGTCGTCGAAGGCCGCGCCGCCCCGTAGCCGGACGTAGCCGTACATGTCGGTCGAGTGCCAGAGGTCCCAGGTGAAGCCGCCGGCGAGGAAGCGCAGCTGGAGCTCGTCGACGCTGTTGCGCGGCCGGTACTCCACGCCGAGGACGTCGAACCAGCCGGCGACGTCCGCGTACAGGTCGTGGCGCGCCGGCGTGCCCCAGAAGGTCGTGATCCGCAGCAGCGGGTTCTCCGCGTCGCGGCTGGCGTCGAAGCGCAGCAGCGTCCCGGTCACCCCCAGCGGGTTGAGCAGCACCTCGCCGGGCAGCACCTGCAAGCGGTAGCGGGTCCGCAGGTCGTCGGACAGGATCTCGATCCGCGACCCGATCTCCAGCCCGACGCGGCCGAGCTGCAGGCCGCCCGGGGAGAGCAGGGCGGGGTACCAGCGCGTGCCGAGGAACACACGGCGGTAGAGGTCGAAGCTCACCTGGAACACGCGCCCCCGCTCGTCGCGCCGCCAGCCGGGCGGCGCCTCCGCGATCGCCGGGTCGAGCCGCGCACCGTCCGGCAGCCGCTCCCGCAGGTACTCGGCCAGGCGGCCGTGCGGGATCGAGTCGTAGTAGTCGCAGGGCCGGGTCCGCTCCAGCTCCGGTCCGTCGCCGCCGTCCTCGCGCAGCTCCCGGCCGCTGCTGTAGCGGCAGACGATTCCTTCCTCGCCGTCGACCGGCGCCCGCGGGCACTGGTAGCGGAGGCGCACCACGCCGGTGCCGTCCATCAGGCAGGTGACCGGCAGGTCCCAGCTCATGTGCGCCTGCGGCGGCAGGGGCGGCGGCTCGAAGCTCGTTCCGTCGGCGCCCACCGGCGGCAGGCTCACGTTCCGCGCGGCCGCCGTCGGCGGCTCGGGCTGCGCGTCGTGCACCGGCGCCGGCGCCTCCGGCGTTCCGTCCCCACCGGGCACGTCCGCGACGTCGCCCGCCCCGTCCGTCGTCTCCGGCCCGGCCGGGGCCGTCGCGTCGCCGGTTCCCGGTCCCGCCAGGACGTCCACCTGCGGGGAGGGGGCGAGCGTGATGCCGTTCGGCCTCGCGTCGGCACCCTCGGGCTCGTCGTCGGCGGAGCCCTCCTCCGGCGCGGCCTCCGACGGCGCCGCCGCCAGCAGCGACAGGCAGACGGCCACGGTGCAGGGCAGACTTGCGCTTCCGGGCATGCAGCACCTCCTTCCGCGGCCGCGTGCCGCGGCGCGAGCATCGAGTGCCGTGCCAGAGGTGCGCCGCACGTGCCAACCGTTCCGGCGTGTCCGTATCGCGGGCGGTTTGACGCACCGCGGCAAGTCCGCTGGCCTTTTCGCGACGAGGCCGGCCGACCCCCGCCCACGTACGCCTACCTCGAACTCGCGTCGGCGCCTCGCCGCGCAGCGTAGCGGACTACGCAGTCCGCTTCGATCGGCGGCGGTCGGCGGGCGGTTTCAGCCCCGTGCGACCAGGATCACGGTGCTGCGCGGCGCCGCGTCGTATGCGTCCTGCCCCGGCGGCGGCTCCTCCTCGCCCGGGGCGGCGAAGTCGCGGTCCGGCTCGAGCGACGTGTCGCAGACGCGGAGCCAGCGGCGGCCCGGGCCGGGAGAGGGGAGGGCGACGTGCTGCGGCCGCCAGTCGGCGTTGAGCACGAACAGCAGGAGCTTCTCCGTGGTGTCGCCGGACGCCTCGCCCGCGTCGAGCACGAAGCACAGGGTGCGCGTCTGGGGGTCCTCCCAGCGCGGCGGTCCGCCGTCGGGGGTGAACCAGCCGATGTCCGGGAACCGGTCGCCGTCGGCGTCGATTCCGCGGTAGAAGCGGGTGCGTTGCAGCACGGGGTGGCGCCGCCGGAAGGCGATCGCGCGCTGGAAGAACCGCAGGACGTCCGGATGCCGCCCGGCCTCGCGCCAGTCGAGCCAGCCCAGCTCGTTGTCCTGGCAGTAGGCGTTGTTGTTACCGTGCTGGGTGCGGAACAGCTCGTCGCCGCCCAGCAGCATCGGCACGCCGGCGGAGCAGAGGAGCAGGCAGGCGTGGTTCTTGACCAGGCGCTTGCGCAGCGACCGCACCTCGGGGTCGTCCGTCTCGCCCTCGACGCCGCAGTTCCACGAGGCGTTGTCGTCGGTGCCGTCGCGGTTGTCCTCGCGGTTCGCCTCGTTGTGCTTGCGGTCGTAGCTCACCAGGTCGCGCAGCGTGAAGCCGTCGTGGCAGGTGACGAAGTTGATGCTGTTGTACGGCTTGCGGCCGTCGTCGCCGTAGAGGTCGGCGGAGCCGCCGAGACGCCAGCCGAGGTCGCGGGCCTGGCCGGGGTCGCCCTTGCCCCAGCGCCGCGCGGTGTCGCGGAACCGCCCGTTCCACTCGGCCCAGTCGACCGGGAATTCCCCCACCTGGTAGCCGCCCAGATCCCACGGCTCGGCGATCAGCTTCACCCGGCACAGCACCGGGTCCTGGGCGATCGCATCGAAGAACGACGCCGACTTGCGGAAGCGTCCTTCCTCGCGCCCGAGGGCGGAGGCCAGGTCGAAGCGGAAGCCGTCGACGTGCATCGTCTCGACCCAGTAGCGCAGCGAGTCGAGCACCAGGCGGATCACCGCCGGCCGCGACAGGTCCAGCGCGTTGCCGCAACCGGTCACGTTCACGTAGTGCCGCCGCGGCGCCTCCCGCGGGCCCTCCAGGCAGTAGTAGGTCGGGTTGTCGATCCCGCGGAACGAGAGGGTCGGACCGACCTCGTTGCCCTCGCACGAGTGGTTGTACACGACGTCGAGGATCACCTCGATCCCCGCCCGGTGCAGCTCCCGCACCAGCGTCTTGAACTCCGGCACCTGGCAGCCCGGCCGCACGCACGTCGAGTAGGCCCGCTCCGGCGCGAAGAACGACAGCGTGTTGTAGCCCCAGTAGTTCGACAGCCCCCGCTCCCGCAGGAAACCCTCCCCGAGGTGCGCGTGCACCGGCAGCAGCTCGACCGCGTTGACCCCGAGCGCCCGCAGGTGTGGGATCTTCTCGACGAAGCCCAGGTAGGTGCCCGGGTGCCGGACGCCCGACGACGGGTGGGCCGTGAACCCCTTCACGTGCACCTCGTAGATCAGGAGCTGCTCGAACGGCACGTCCGGCGGTGCGTCCCCCTGCCAGTCGAACGCCTCATCGACCACCAGCCCCTTCGGCACCACGGGCGCGTCGTCCCGCGCGTCGAACGACAGGTCGCGCTCCGGGGAACGCGGGTCGTACCCGAGCAGCAGCTCGTTCCCCGCCTCGCCCGTTCCTTCGAGCGCCCGCGCGTAGGGGTCGACCAGCAGCTTGTGCTCGTTGAAGCGCAGCCCCAGCCGCGGCTCGTGGGGGCCGCGCACCCGGTAGCCGTAGAGCTGCCCCGGCCCGACGCCCTCGACGAACGCGTGCCAGATGTAGCGGTCGCGGTGCTCGAGCGGGATCACGTCGGTCGGCGGGGCGTGCGGGTCGTCGTACAGCTCGAGGGTCACCGCCAGCGCGTGCTGCGAGTAGAGGGCGAAGTTGACGCCGCCGTCGCGCGGCACGGCCCCCAGCGGGTAGAACCGGCCGGGCGAGACGCGGTGTGCGGTGCGGGGAACGGTCGCGTGGGTCATCGAGCCTCCGTGCGGGCCGCCCCCCCGGCCCGGGCCGCAGACTGTACCACGCCCGGCACGGGGCCGCGCCTGCCGCGGGGCGGTCGCAGGGCAGGCGGCGCCTCCGGCCCGGGCCGGCGGCGGGGACTTCGGCCCGGGCGATCCGGTCGTGCCCGGCGACGTCCCGGCCCGCGCGCCGGACGTGCCGCATTCCGGATGGCGGGCGGTCGGGGAAGGCGCTACCCTTCCGGCGTTGACGGCGGCTCCGTCGGGGAGGGAGTCTCGTGATGCGCAGCGGCCGGCTTGTGGTCCTCGGGTTGTCCGCCTGTTCCATCGTCGGTTGCGGCGCGGCCGAGCCGTGTCCGCCGGCGGCGCCGGTCGAGGAGCCGATGCCCGACCCGGGCGTCCCGCCCGGCTACGTGCGGGTCGAGGTGCTGGGCGTGCTGCCGACGGAGCAGGGAAACGCGCTGCTGCTCCGCAGCGACCAGGCGGGCCGGGTCCTGCCGGTGTTCATCGGCTCGGCCGAGGCGAACGCGATCCAGATGCGGCTGGCCGGACAGCGGGCCGAGCGGCCGATGACCCACGACCTGCTCGACCGGATCATGCAGCGGCTCGGCGGCGAGCTGGTCCGCGTCCTGGTCAACAAGCTCCGCGGCGACGTGTTCCTCGGGACCGTCGTCGTGCGCCGGGACGAACGGTACTTCTCGATCGATGCGCGCCCGTCCGACGCCGTCGCGCTGGCCGTCGGCAACGGCTGCCCGGTGTTCGTCTCGACCTCGCTGCTGGAGACGACCGGGCTGCCGCTGGACACGGGGCCCGGGCCGTAGCACGCCGTGCGCGTCAGAAGCGCAGGACGAGGCCGCCCGGGCCGAAGGCGACGGCCGGCGGCGTCGCGGCGGCCGGGCGGCGCTCGGCGGTGCCGTAGGACCAGTACCAGAGCAGGCCGCCGACCACCGCGGCGACGGCGCCGACCGCCAGTCCGGCCGAGCCGCCGCGCAACATGTCGGCGTCGTACGGGTCGTCGAGGAACGCGAAGCCGAGCACCATGCCGCCGGCCAGCACGCCGCAGGCGCCGAGCGCCACGAGCGCGATGCCGCCGAAGAACCGGCCCCACGACTCGTCCTCGACGTCCCAGACCTGCGTGCCGCCCGCCGCCGTCAGCTCGAACTGGTACCCGCCCGCCAGGAACGTGTAGTAGCCGTTCGGGAGCTGCAGGCGGCACGGGGTCTCGCACAGCGGCTTGGCGACGTCGGGCCGCGCCCCCGGGAAGAGCTGCAGGCCCGTGTCCTCGGCGCCGCTCGGCACGAACGAGATCACCAGGCCCGGTTCGTCCGAATGGAACTCCAGCTCGGTGACCGCGCCCTCGCCCGCGGTGGGCGCGGCCGCAACCGGAACCACGGAGACGACGGGTTCCTGCGCCGCCGCGGCGGCCGGGACGAGCGAGGCCAGGACGAGCGCGCCGAGGGTCGAAGGCATGCGTCGCATGATGGTCCGAGCCTGACACGCCGAATGGCGGCGGGCAAGGAGGCGCGAACCGGAGCGCGCGCTTGCGGTCGGGCGCGCCGGTCTCAGGCCGACGGCGGCACCGCGCCCGGCGCCGGGGGCGGCAGGATCGTCTGCCCGGAGCGCTGCTCGAGCGCCTGGACCATGGCGACGGAGTTCTCGACGGTGTGGGCCGGGAGCTGCAGCGGCATCCACTTGCCCTTGAGCTTGAACTGGATCGGGCCCTTCACGCCCTGCGTCTTCGCCTCGACCACCGCGCCCACGGCCGCCCCGGCGAGCGCGCCGACCAGGCCGCCGCCGTGGACGTGCATCTGCATCCCGATCGGCGTGAACCGCTCGACGTCCTCGTAGGCGTAGGCGCGGGTGGTGAACGAGCGTACGACGAAGCCGCGGTCGGCCACGGCGACGCAGGCGCGGCGCGCCATGACGAAGATCCAGATGCCGAACGGGATCGTGATGATCGGCAGGCAGCTCAACACGCCGGCGAAGTACATCGCCTTGCGCCAGCCCGATTTCATCTTGAATACGAGCCCCTTGCTCTCGGCTTCCGCCAGCAACGCGTTCGCATCCAGCTTGGTCATCTCCACCTCCTCGACCGGACGGCGGGACTATCGGACGGACGAAACCGGACGTCAACCGCGATTCGCACGCCGGCGGTCCCCGTTGAGGCCCCCCGCGCGCTGCGCCAGGCTTTCGTCCCGATGCTTCGGACCTTCGCCGTCTTCCTCGCCCTGCCGGCGCTGTTCTCCGCCTGCCGCAAGCCGTCGTCCGCTGCGGCCGGGGATGCTGCGGGGGACCGGCCCGGGGCCGACGAGCAGGCGCGCGTGCGGCGGATCTGCGACCGCATGGGCGATCCCGGGCTGGCCTACGTCGCCGGCCTGCTCCGGCTGGACGTCGAGTCGCTCGACGCACCCGGCACGCGCGAACGGCTCGTGGCGGGCTGCCGCGGCCTGTCGCTCACCCTGGCGCAGTGCGCCGAGCGGCGCTCAGAGTGGGAAGAACCACAGGATCATCGGCACGCCGAGCAGTACGACGAGGACCGTCAGCGGGAGGCCCATCCGCGCGTAGTCGATGAAGCGGTAGCCGCCGGGGCCCATCACCAGCGTGTTGGACTGGTGCCCGATCGGCGTCAGGAAGGCCGCCGAGGAGCCGACGGCGACCGCCATCAGGAACGGGTCGATGCGGTAGCCCAGCCCCTCGGCCACGCCGATCGCGATCGGCGCCATCAGCAGCACCGTGGCCGCGTTGTTGATCACCGCCGACAGCAGCATCGTCAGCGTCAAGAGGACGGCGAGCAGCAGCGAGCCGGGGACGCCGTGGCCGAGGAGCGTCACGGCGCCGGCGATGCGCGCGGCGCCGCCGGTGGTCTCGAGCGCCGCGCCGACGGGGATCATCGCGCCGAGCAGCACGATCACCGGCCAGTCGATGCTGCGGTAGACCTCCTTGAGCGGCAGGCAGCCCAGGGCGGGGAGGGCGCTCTGCAGCGCGAGCTCGCGCCCCTGCAGCAGCAGCACGTCGCCGATCTCGAAGGCGATGTCCGCCAGTCGATGGTGCGTCTGCGACTCCTTGCGGGCCACGGCCAGCAGGTTGATCCCGTGGCGCGTGCGCAGCTGCACGTCCGACACCGACCGGCCGAGCAGCGGCGAGTCCGCCATGACGACCGCTTCGGTCACGACGATGTCCCGCGAGCCCGCGGCGCACTCGACGCAGCCGCTGTGTCCGACGAGCCGCACGCCGGTGTTCTCGACCAGGGCCTTCAGCTGGCCCGCGTCCGTCTCCACGATCACCACGTCCCCGGCCTCGAAGGGGTGGTCCCGGCCCGGGGCGTGGATCCGGCGGCTGCGGCGCACCAGGCCGAGGACCTGCAGCTCGACGCGGGCCAGGTCGACGAGCTCGACGACGGTCTTGCCCACCACCCGCGAGTTCTCGGTCACCTCCACCTCGGTGATGTAGTCGTCGATGTCGAACAGGTCCGCGTCCGACCGGGGCGCGGGTCGCCGGGGCAGCAGGCGCCAGCCCGCCAGGGCGAGGAACGCCAGGCCGGCCAGCGTCAGCGCCACGCCCACCGGCGAGAAGTCGAACATGCCGAACGGCTCGCCGCCGCGGTCGCCGCGGAACGTCGCGACGATGATGTTCGACGGCGTCCCGATCAGGGTCGTCATGCCCCCCAGCAGGGAGGCGAACGCCAGCGGCATCAGCAGGTAGGACGGCGGGTGGCCGCTCTTGCGGGCCAGGTGCAGCGCGACCGGCAGCATGATCGCCAGCGCCCCCACGTTGTTCATGAAGGCCGAGGCCGCCGCCACCGCGGTCGACAGCACCAGGACCTGGAGCACGATGCTGGTGCCGAGCCGGGCCACCCCGCGGCCCAGCAGGTCGACCAGGCCCGAGTGTTCGAGCGCCTTGCCGATCACGAGCACCGCGGCCACGGTGATCACCGCCGGATGGCCGAAGCCGGCGAAGGCCGCCGCGGGCTCGACGATTCCGGCGACGACGACGACGAACAGGGCGAGCAGGGCCACAAAGTCGTGGCGGAGGCGGCCCCAGGCGAACAGCACCAGCGCCAGCACCAGGGTCCCGAAGACGACGAGCTGGTGCGTCATGCCCTGCCCACCCCGAGCGCCCGCGGACGCGCCGACGCCCGCCTTCCGTGCCCGCGCCGCCGCGGAGCGGCCCACGTTCGCGCGGAACCGCCCGGCGAGTCAATGCGCTCGTGGCGCCGCTCGACGCCCGGCCCGACGCGGACCGGCGCGAAGGTCCGGGGCGGGGCGGGGACGTCCGACCGCGGTCACTTCCCGCCCGCGTGCTCGCGTGCGCCGATGTCCGGTGCGGCGCCGAGCAGCACGGGGGTGCCGTCGGAATCGCGGTGGAGCCAGACGGGGTCGCCGGCGGCGCGCGCCAGCGGAGCGGCGAGGGTGAGCGTGTTCGACGGGTCGTCGATGGCGACGACGGCCGCGGCGTTGTCGGGCGTGCCGACGGCGATCCAGTCCGGGTCGACCCCGGCCCAGCCGTCCTGGAAGAAACCGGCGTCCTCGACGACGAGGCTGGTGCCGGCGCCGGTGTCGGCGGCGGCAACGCTGGTCAGCCGGCCGCCGGCATCGATCGCCGGCGAGCCGGCCTGCAGGCCGAAGTCGTCCGGCCCGACGAACAGCGGGTCGAGGTTCAGGACCGCGCCCGGCTCGTCGGCGATCGGGCTGCCCCACGCGCAGCCGGTGCCGCAGCCGGAGTTGAAGGCCAGGTTGTTGCGGGCCGCGAACCCGGGCAGCGAGTCGTCATCGACGCCGTAGACCCGGCCGCCGTCGCGCACCGTGTCGACGAAGATGTTGTTGATCAACGCGCCTCCGCTCGAGCCGTCGTTGAATCCGACCGCGACCCAGCCGCGCGGCGTGTAGGCCACGCCCGTCGCCGCGAAGGTGTTGCCGTACAGCCGCACGCCGACCGTGTGGTCGTCGTTGATCTGGACGTACGAGCCCAGCTCCCGGACGGTGTTGTAGCGCACGACGAAGTCGGCGTTCCCGCACCCGCCGCCGTCCTGGTAGATCACGAAGTGCGTGTCCGTCGAAGGCGCGTTGCGCAGCTCGTTGTTCTCGAACAGCAGGTGGTGGGTCGGCAGCCCGCCGTCCGTGCACCAGTTCTGCAGGCCGTCGATGTGCGCGCCGCTCCCCGGCCAGTCTTCCAGCGAGTTGTCGTGGAACACGTTGTTGCGGACGACGTTGAAGTCGCCGCCCGTCAGGCGGACGAAGTCGTCCCCCAGGTGCGAGATGTCGTTGCCCTCGACGAGGTTGCGGTGGCCGTAGACGTTGATTCCGAGGCCGACGGCCGTCGTGCTCAGGGCCGAGCAGCGCGTGAGCACGTTGTCGCGGATCACGTTGTCGTTCGAGGCGGTCGTCGGGCCGTCCACGTCGCGCAGCCGGATGCAGTACCCGCCGTCCGTGTCGTGGATCCGGTTGCCGACGATCCAGATGTCGCTCGAGGACTGGAGGAACACCGTCGCCATGCCGTCCGCCGACAGGCCGGCGTTGGTCAGCTCGAAGCCCACGACGCGGATGTGGCTCCGGTCGGACAGCGTGAAGCCGCGCGCGACCGCGGCCCCGACCGCCTGGAAGGTGATCGGGTTGCCCGGCTCGCCGGAGGCCGCCGGCCGCACCCGCTCGTCGTAGCGCCCCTCGTGGACCAGGCAGAGGTCGCCCGCGACCGCCACCGCGGCGCACTCCCCGATCGTCGCGTACTCCTGCGTCGGACCCGGCGTGTCGTCGACGCAGCGGACGTTCGGCAGCGCGCAGTCGGGCGGCGGGCCCGCGTCGTCCGCCTCGACGGCATCGGTGTCGACGGCCGCGTCGGCGTCGGCGTCGGCGTCGGCGTCGGCGTCCGCGTCCGGGCCCGCGTCGGGAGGAACCTCGCCGCCCGCGTCGTCCGGCCCGCCGCCGTCGTCGCTCGCCGAGTCGTCCCCGCAGCCCCAGACCAGAAGGCCCAGCACCAGACAGGATCCCGCGAGCCGGCTGTTCATGTCGTCCTCCCCACGCTTCGCCGCGTGCGGGTCGATGG
>JAFGHH010000287.1 GCA_016930215.1 Deltaproteobacteria bacterium | reverse complement strand
GTGCTGACCGAGACCTACTTCACCGGCTTCCAGATCGCCTACCTCGACCAGCCCCAGGACGACGAACGGTTCGTGCCGCCGATGGTCGGCCACTTCTACGACACCGTGCTGTTCGGCGACGAGCCGTGGCCGGTGCTGGAGAAGAGCTACGAGGTCTCGACGCCGCGCGAGCGGCCGCTGCAGTACGAGACCTACGGCCCGCCCGTGTCGGTCTCGGCCACCTTCGACGAGCAGGCGTTCCACTACGCGTTCCGCGCCGAAGACCTGCCGCCGCTGCCCGAGGAGCCCGGGGCGCCGTGGGTCTCGGACTTCCTGCCCAAGGTCGTGATGGCGACGGTGCCCGACTGGCCGGCCAAGAGCCGCTGGTTCTTCGAGGCCAACGAGGGGCAGTTCGCGGCGAACGACGAGATTCGCGCCGCCGTGGCGCGCATCACCGCCGGCGCCCGCACCGACGAGGAGCGCGTCGCGGCCCTCAACTCGTGGGTCGCCCACAACATCCGCTACCGCGGGATGTCGACCGGCCGCGAGGAAGGCTACACGATGCACGCCGGTACGATGACCTTCGACCACCGCGCCGGCGTCTGCAAGGACAAGGCCGGGATGCTCGTCACTCTGCTGCGCGCCGCCGGCTTCACCGCCTACCCCGCGATGACCATGGCCGGCTCGCGCGTCGAGCGCATCGCGGCCGACCAGTTCAACCACGCCGTCGTCGCCTGGCAGCAGCCCGACGGCTCCTACCGGATGGTCGACCCGACCTGGGCCCCGTTCTCCCGCGACCTGTGGTCGCGCGCCGAGGCTGAACAGCACTACCTCGTCGGCAGCCCCGAGGGCGAGGACCTGGCGATCACCCCGGCCGAAGGTCCGGAACGCAACGGATTCGAGTTGCGGAGCACCGCCCGCCTCGCCGCCGACGGTACCCTCGCCGGCTCCGTCCGCATCACCCCGATCGGCACCCTCGAGGACCGGCTGCGCCGCGTCTTCGGCCGCGTCCTGCGCGGCGACACCCGCCACCAGGTCGAGGAGATCGCCCAGCGCCTCGCGCCGGCCGCCGAGGTCTCCGACCATCGGATGATCGACCCGTTCGAGCTCGAGCCGCGGTTCTTCCTCGAGTTCGACTACCGCGCGGAACGCCACGCCGCCGTCGGCCCGGACGTGATGCGGCTCACCCTCCCGCTGGCCCGCCACCCGTTCGGCAGCGGGCGGCTCGCCGACTACCTCAACGCCGTCAAGGGCAAGACGCGCGAGACGCCCGTGCTGCTGCGCTCCACGCAGACGGTGACCGCCGAGGAACGGATCGCGCTGCCCGACGGCTGGAACCTCGCCGAGCCGCTCGACCGGTCGGCAGATGCCGACAGCGCCTCGTTCGAGGCCCACGTCGCGCAGGAGGGCCGGCAGCTCGTGCTGCGCACGCGGACCGTGATCCGCAAACGCAACCTCAGCGTGGAGGAATACGCCGGGCTGGCCGAGGTGGTCGGCGCCGTGCGCGACTTCGCCGACACCGCCGTGATCCTCGAACGGGCCGGCGCGCGGACGGAGGTGTCCCGATGACCCGCCTGCTGGCCGCCGCCCTGCTCGTCGCCGCCTGCGCCCCGCCCGCCGCCGCGCAGCGCACCGTGACCGCGAGCACCCGCGCCCCGGCCGACGCCCGCGCGCTCGAACGGACCGTCGAGGTCCGCGTCGAGCCGGACGGCCGCGCGGTCCGCACCGAGCGCCGCGTCCTCGAGTATCTCACCGACTTCGGCTGGGAGACCTGGGGCGACCCGCTCTTGTACCACGACGCGCGGACCCAGCGGCTGACCGTCCGCACCGCGCGGACCACCGAGCCCGACGGCACGGTGCAGGACACCCCGGAGATCGGCATCAACGAGCTGACGACGGCCGGCCTGGCCGCAGCCCCGGCGTTCGCCGCGCTGCGCGAGACCGTCGTGACCCACGTCGGCCTCCAGCCCGGCGCGAAGGCCGAGCTGGAATACGTCGTCGAGGACACCGCCCCGCCCGCCGGCGGCCGGCAGGCGGGAGCCGTCGCCCTGCACTGGGCGATCCCGACCGACCTGCTGGAGCTGCGAGTGTCGGTCCCGGCGAGCCTCCCGCTGCGGCACGCCTGCGTCGGCTGCGACCTGCAGCCGACCGTCCGTGAGGCCGACGGGCGCAGCACCTACGTCTGGCGCGCCGAACGACTCGCCGCGGTGAACCAGCTCGAGACCTCCAGCCACCTCGGCACGTCGCACGACGGCCTGGAGGGTCCCCGGATCGTCTGGACGACCGCCCCCGACTGGGCCGCCGCCGTCGCGCCGCTCGTCGCCGCGCTCGCCGCGACCGGGGACGCCTCCGCGCTCGCCGCGCAGGCCGCGCGGCTCACCGCCGACGCCCCGACCGCCGACCAGCGCCTCGAGGCGCTCCAGGCGTTCGTGGCCGAGGCGGTCGCGACGATCGAGCCGCCGGTCGGCCTGCCGCTGCTCGTGCCGGGCGGCGCGGCCGACGTCCTGCGCCGGTCCCACGGCACGCCGCTCGAGAAGGCCGGACTGCTCGCCGCGCTGCTCGCCGCCGTCGGCCTCGAGGCCGAGGTGGTCCTGGCGGCGCCGCGGGAGAGCGTCGCGCGCGAGGTCCCCGACGTCGCGCAGCTCCTGCAGGCGTGGGTCGTGGTGGCCGGCGACGGCGCGGAGCGGTGGCTGCGCGTGGACGAGGTCGCGGCGCCGGCCGCCGGCGGCCCGCCGGAGGCGCTCGACGTGCTGCGCCTCGCCGCGCCGACCGGCGTGACGTCCTCCGCGGAGCCGACCGCCGAGGACCACCTCGCCGACGCGAGCGTGCGACTGCGCGTGTCGGCCGACGGCACCGCGACCGGCACGGTGAGCCTGACGCTGGCCGGGCTGCACGACCCGTACGCCGGACTGCACGCCGACGGCGACGACCCGCAGGAGGCGCTGGGCGACGCCGCGGCGGCGCTGGTCGGCGGCGAGGCCACGGCGACGCGCCTGACCGCGCTGTCGCCCGAGCGGGCGGCGGCTGAGGTCGAGGTCGAGGTCGAGCTGGCGGAGGAGGCGCGCGACACCCGGACCCTGCTCCTCGGCTGGCCCGGCGAGGACCCGCTGCCGGCGAGCCTGTACCGCGAAACCCGCGCGACCGACCTGGAGCTGGGCGCCCCGTTCCGGCGCAGCGTGCGCTGCGAGCTACGGCTGCCCGCCGGCTGGGAGGCCGCGATCGTCCCGCGCAACGTGCGTGTCGTCACCGAAGCCGGGACGTTCGTCCAGGAGTCGGTGGTCGGCGGCGGCAAGCTGCGCCTCACCCGGACGCTCAAGGTCCGCGGCGGCCGCGTCTCGACCGCCGCGTACTCCGGCCTGCGCGAGCTGCGGCGGGCCTTCGTCACCGCCGGAGCGGAACCGGTCGTGCTGCGGCCGGGGGAGTGAGCGAGAGGGCCGGCGCCGCGCCGGCCGGCCGAAGTGCTACAATCCCCCCGGAGCGCGCCATGCAGCCACTCGACACGGCACGACGAGCGGCGGGACTGGTCCTCTGGGCCGTCCTCTGCGGCTGCCACGATTGGGCGCCGGCCGCGGACGCCGCAGGCGACGGAACCGATGCCGCGGACGTCGAGGAGCTCGGCGATGCGCTCGACCTGCCGCCCGACGTCGCCGACCGCGGCGACGACGCCGCGGACGATCGGGGCGACGAGGGCGGGGCGGAGGTCGAGGCCGAGGCGGACGCGGCGCCCGACGACGTCGGCCCCGAGGTCCTGCCGTCGGTCTGCGGCAACGACGTCCTCGAGCCCGGCGAGGACTGCGAGCTCGGCCAGGACGTCGAGTGCACCACCGTGTGCGGGAGCCGCGGCAGGAGCGAGTGCCCGGACGACTGCCGGACGCCGCCGCCGGAGGAGTGCCCGCTGCCGGCCGAGGTCTGCAACGGCCGGGACGACGACTGCAACGGCATCGCCGACGACCCGCGGTCGGTCTGCCCGGACTGCGTCGTCGTGGAGAGCGCGGGCCACGTCTACCACTTCTGCATCCCGCTCTCGTGGCCCGAAGCCAGTGCGACCTGCCGCGACCGCGGCATGTACCTCGTGACCATCGACGACGAGGCCGAGGACGCCTGGCTGGCCGCAACCGCGGGCACGCTGGCCTCGGGCCGGTGGTGGATCGGGTTCAACGACCGCGCCGTCGAGGGCCTGTGGGTCTGGGACGGGCCGACGCCCGCCGCGCCGTACACCAACTGGACCGCCGGCGAGCCGAACGACACGGACGGCAACGAGGACTGCGGGGAGATGTTGTTCACCGGCGGCCAGTGGAACGACGACGATTGCGCGGACGCGCAGCCCTACGTCTGCGAATTCCCCTGAGCGCCGCCGCAGGTCGGGCAGTCGGGGGCCCGCTTCACGCGCACGGCGCGGAACGACCCGTCCCACAGGTCGAGGCTCAGCAGCTCCGGCCGGACGTCGTCCCGCCCCAGCAGCAGCTTCAGCGCCTCGACCGTCTCCAGCGCCGCGACCGTCACCGGCGCGGGGGCCACCACCCCGTGCGTCTCGCAGGTCGGCACCGCATCCTCCGGCGGCGCTTCCGGAAACACGCAGCGCAGGCACGGCCCGACCCCGGGCCGCACGGTCATCGTCACCCCGACCGC
>JAFGHH010000286.1 GCA_016930215.1 Deltaproteobacteria bacterium | reverse complement strand
GCGGGAAGGCCAGCTCCGCCACGAGGTCCAGCAGCACGAAGCCGTCGGTCGCCGGCTCCTCGGCGGCCACGCGCTCCTGCGCCAGGTCCCCGCGGACGCGGATCTCGAGGGTGTAGCTCAGGATCCCGTCGGCCGAACCGAAGGCGCGCAGGCCGCCGCGCAGGCTGACGGGCGCGATCTGCGGCAGCGCCCCGTGGGTGTCGAGGTCCTCCCCCCGCACGAACGAGAGGCTGAAGAACGGCCGGAGGGAGAAGGCGTTGCCGGCCAGGGCCCGCAGCATCAGGGACGCCTCCACCTCCCCGCCGACCAGCAGGGCGTTCTGCGTGTTCTCGTAGACCAGGTCGCACTCCGATTCCTCGGCCGGCGCGACCAGGGTGATCAGGTCGTCGACGATGGCGGCGAACCCGTAGCCCTCCAGCACGAGCGGGCCGATGTCCACGCGGGCGCCGAGATCGACGTTCCAGCTCGTCTCCGGCTGCACCTCGGGATTGCCGCAGCAGAATCCGAGCGACGTCGTGCCGTAGTAGTACTTCTCGCGGATGTTGGCGCCCCGGAAGGCGCGGCCCGCGTTCGCCGTGATCGAAAGACCGTCCGTGGGCCGGAGGACGAGGCCGAGGCTACCGCTGACGGCGTAGTCGTGCGACGCCGCCTCCTCGCCCTCGCCGAGCGAACCCCAGGTCTGCAGGTCGTCGTAGCGCAGCCCGAGCACCAGCCGCAACGCATCGACGATGTCCCACTCGTCCTGCGCGAAGACGCCGAACGCGAACGACCGGGCGTCGCGGAACTCCGGCGTCGTGACGACGTCGGTGCGGGTCCCGTCGGGCCGGATGCCGAACCCCGAGACGGTCGAGTCCCAGAAGCTGCCGGTCGCGGACAACCCCATCGTCAGCGCGTTGCGCTCGACGAGCTGCAACGTCAGGTACGTCTGTCCTTCGAGATGCAGGTAGTCCCCGGCCTTGTCGGTCTCGGAGATCCGGCGCGCCCAGTCGACGGCATACGTGTCCGTCTGCTGCTGGCGATCCGCCCAGTCGGCGACGACCGAGGCGTGGTACCGCGCGAGCACGCCGTCCCGCTCGACATCGTAGCGTGCCGTCAGGCGGTGGTTGTCGTCCGCGGGAAACCAGATCCGGCGGTGCCGGTCCAGGTCCTGCTGCGTCGCGATCTTGCCGACCCCGCGGCCGAAGTAGCTCTGCTCCGAGAGGGTGACGGTGTGTTCGCCGAAACGCAGGCCCACCTCGCCCCCGACGCTGCGGTCGTGGTAGAAGGTCGCGCCGACTTCCTCCCCGTCTCCCGCGAGATAGTCGCCGGCATCGCGCACCTGGCCGTAGGCCCGGACGAAAAACGCCTCGTCCCCGTAGTGCAGACCGAGGGTGTTGGCCAGCTCGCCGTTGTTCGTCGCGGCCAGCAACCCGTAGCGGCCGCCGAACCCGGCGTCGTCGAAGCCGTCGGTGGTCAGGATGTTGATCGTGCCCCCCAGCGCGTCCGTCCCGTACATCATGGAGGTCGGCCCGCGAACGACCTCGATGCGCCGCACGTCGTTCACGTCGAGGAAGGAGCCGGTCACGCCCATGGTCCGGGAGGACGCGACCCGAACGCCATCGACCAGGAGGACCACGCGGTTCCCGCTGAAGCCCCGGATGCTCGGGTTCACCAGGACCGGCCCGCGCGGAACCACCTGCACGCCCGGGACCTCCTCGACGGCCTCCCCGACACCCACGGGCTGGCTGCGACGGATGTCGGTCGTCGTGACCACGGAGGTGGCCTGCGACGACTGACTCCGGCGGCGCCGCGTCCGCGTCCCGGTCACGACGACCTCGTCGCCCTGGAAGGTCGCCAGCTCCTCCCCGGACCGGTCGTCCGTCGCACGGGCCTCGCCGGCGACCCCGTCGGCCGCGGGTCCCTCCGCCGCCGGAGCGTCCGCGTCCCACGGGTCGAGTTCGGTCGCGTCCCCCGCCGCTTCGTCGTCGTAGGAGTACGACAGGAACGTCTCCTCCCCCTCGGCGCCGGGTTCCGCCGCCGCCGAGCCGACCGGCCCGACGTCCGGAGCGCCCTCCTCCCCCGCCAGCGGGTCCGCCCGCCCGGCCGCCGCCGCGAGCAGCAGGACGAGCCCGAGCGTCGGCGGCAGCGAACGCGGAACCGGACCCGACCCGAGCGCGGGAGAAGCGGGCGTCTGCCGGTTGTCGGAACGTGCAGCAATCAGGTCCATCATCGCCGGATAGCCTCTACTCCACCCCGTCCAGGTCTCCCCGGATCGCCGCTCTCGGCCGCGAGCGGCGCCGCCCCCGGGACGGAGGAACCCCCACCCGTCGCGACGCGAAACCCTACGGGGCGGTCGCGATGTTCCGCGAGCCGTCGGGCTGGTGGTACAGCAGAATCTCGAACACGCCTGCGTCGGCGCTGAGAATCTCCATCTTCGCGTAGGTCCCGTCCGCGAGGCGCAGCACGTAGATGTTTCCCGTCATCGTCCAGGTCGGGGACGTTCCGGTCCGCCAGGACACGAGCTCCGTGGTGTCGTACCCGGTCTCCGGCGCCTCGACGACGTCATGGAAGGCGGTCGTGTTCCCCAGGTCCGCGGCCTCGACGTCCACGCCGAGGTCCACGCAGGGCTGGTTCGGCGCGCACGCCATCATGTTGAAGTCGAACTCCGTGAAGGTGTTCGGGTGCACCGTGTAGTCCGCAACGGTGACCGCCGTGTCCCCATCGGGCATGTTGAGCTCGATCTCGGTCGCGGTCCCGGGCGGTGCATCCGGCTCCGCGTCCGCCTCGGCTTCCGGCTCCGCGTCCGGCGGGACGTCCGGCTCCGCGTCCGCGTCGGCTTCCGGCTCCACGTCCGGCGGGACGTCCGGCTCCACGTCGGCGTCGGCGTCGGCGTCCGCGTCGGCGTCGGCGTCCGCGTCGGCGTCGGCGTCCGTCACGACGTCCGGGGTGTCGGTGCCCGTGTCCGCGCTGGAATCGTCGTCTCCGCACGCCGTCACGGTCAGGGCGGCAACAAGCAAGAACAACATCCTCTTCGTCATCATCGGCTCATCTCCCCACCGGTCGTTGGCCTCCAGAGGCTTCCCGCATCCGGGAAGCCGTGCGAGCCCCGTCCCCCAAGGACGCGCTCCTCGCAAGGCGCTGCACCCCGGCACAACCGCAAGCCTGACCCATCGATCCGTTTTCGTCAAGGTTTGACGATGGTTCCGTCGGGCTGGCTGCGGTTTCCCTCTCGCGGGCCGCGGTCCCGGCGGTGCGAGAAGGGTGTCCGCCGAGGCGGCAATGCCTTGCGTTTCCCGGCGAATTCCGGCAATCGTCGCGGGCGTGGCGGCTGTCGGCATGCGGGGCGCCGCGGGTCGACTCGAAGGGGGTGAACCGGCAACGGGTCGTCGCCCGCCCGGCGGCGTCCCGTTGCGAAGGAGCGTCGATGGTTGAGCGGCTGATGGGATTCCTCGAGACGGGCGAGGAATGGGTGCTGTACCTGCTGC
>JAFGHH010000285.1 GCA_016930215.1 Deltaproteobacteria bacterium | reverse complement strand
TGCGCCGCCGACCGACCCGCCCCCGCGGGCGGGAGGGAGCTGACGGAGCCGGAGCCGCAAGGAAGGCTCGCGCCCCCCGTCCCGGTCAAGTCGCGCGTTCCGCGGGACGAACGAGCAGGGTACCGGGGTCGAGGCGCAGGCGCGGGACGGCGCCCGACGGCGCGCGCAGCCAGCGCAGCGCCACGCCGTCGCCACGGGGCTCCAGGGCCACGGCCAGCGCGCACAGGCCGACGGTCGCGGCCGCCTCGCGGTCCACGTCGCCGTTCTCGTCGGGCGTGCGCGCCGCCAGCCACACGTCGAGGCCCCGCTCGGCCGCCAGCCGGCCCAGCGTTTCCGCCGCGTCCCGCAGCTCGGGCTCCAGCGCCAGGCCGTCGACCGCCAGGACGCGCGGGGCGAAGACCCCTTGCGCCTCGAGCAGCCGCATCCGGTCGACCAGCCGTTCCGCCGTGAACGCCTCGGCCCGGAACGCCATCAGCAACCGTCGCGGCTCGAGTCGCTCCCAGACCGCGCGCGCCTCGGCGGCGGAGAGCGACACCGCCAGGTCGCGGTACACGCCGTCGTACCAGCGCTTGACGTGGGCCAACGTCTCGCCCACCGCGACGTGCAGCACGGGCAGCCCGCGCAGCAGCGCGTCGAGGCCGAGCTGTACGAGCAGCGCGGTCTTGCCCGTGCCGGCCCGGGCGGCCACCAGGCCGAGCCGCCCCTGCGCTCCGCCCTCCGGCGGCCGGTCCAGCGCCCGCAGCGCGGCCTTCGCGGTCAGTTCGTGCTCGGTCATCCGTCCGTCCTCCCCCCGGCCGGGCCTCCGCGGCCCCGACGCCGCGCCTCGAGGTACCGGCGCCGGAGCTCCTCGGCCACCTTGGCCGGCACCGCGCGGTAGCGGGCGAACTCCATCGTGAACGCGGCCTTGCCCTGGGTGCGCGAGCGCAGCGCGGTCGCGTAGCCGAACATCTCCGCCAGCGGCACCTCGGCCTCCACCGTGCAGAACAGGCCGTCCTCGTCGGTCCCGACGATCGTCCCGCGCCGCTGCTGCAGCCCGGAGAGCACCGCCCCCTGGAACTCCGACGGCGTCTCCGCCGTGACGCGCATCAGCGGCTCCAGCGCCGTGGGAGCCGCCCGCTCGTAGGCCTCGCGGAACGCGCCGATGGCGGCGTGGCGGAAGGCGAGGTCCGAGGAATCGACGGCGTGCGCGGCGCCGTCGGTCAGCGTCACGCGCACGCCCACGACCGGCGCCCCGATCAGCGTCCCCTTCTGCAGCGCCTCGCGGAACCCGCGGTCGCAGGCCGGCACGTACTCCCGGGGAATCGTCCCGCCCACCAGCTCGTCGACGAACTCGTAGTCGCCCTCCGCGCACGGCTCGAGCGTCCCGATCACGCGCGCGTACTGCCCGGACCCGCCGGTCTGCTTCTTGTGCAGGAAGTCGAACTCGGCCCGCCGACCCACCGTCTCGCGGTACGCCACCTCGGGCGCGCCCGTCGTCACCTCCACGCCGTGCTCCCGCCGCATCCGCTCGACGTACACCTCGAGGTGCAGCTCGCCCATCCCTCGGATCACCGTCGTGCCGCTCTCCGCGTCGACGTGCGTGCGGAACGTGGGGTCCTCCTTGGCGAAGCGGGCCAGCACCTTGCCGAGCTGGTCGCGGGACTTGTGGTCCTTCGGGGCGAGCGCCAGGCTCATCACGGGCTCCGGGACCTGCATCGCCGGCATCGCCCAGCGCACCCCCTCCGCGCAGAACGTGTCCCCCGACTCGCACGGGACGCCGAACAGCGCGACGATGTCCCCCGCCACGGCCGACTCGATCTCCTCCATCCGGCCGGCGTGCATCCGGACCAACCGGCCGATGCGCGCGCGCTTGCCGGTCCGGGCGTTGACCGCCTGGTCGCCCCGCGCCAGCCGGCCCTGGTACAGCCGCACGTAGGTCAGCTGCCCGTGCCGGCCCTCCTCGAGCTTGAACGCCAGCGCGACCAGCGGTCGCTCGGGGTCGGCGGCCAGCGGCACCTCGGCGTCGGCGCCCTCCACGTCGCGCGCCGCGGCGGGCACGTCGCCCGGGGAGGGGAGATAGCGCACGACGGCGTCGAGCAGCGGCTGGACCCCCTTGTTGCGGAAGGCGGAGCCGACGAACACCGGCGTCAGCTTCCGCGCCAGCACGCCGCGCCGGATCGCCTCGTGCACCAGCTCCTCCGTCACCCGGTCCTCCAGGATCGCCTCGGTCAACGCCTCGGAGTGCAGGCTCGCGCGGTCCAGCAGCTCCTCGCGCCGCGCCCGGCACTCCCCCAGCAGCTCGTCGGGAATCGGTCCGCGCACGACCTGCTCGCCGCCCTCTCCCGCGAAACGCACCGCCTCCATCCGCACCAGGTCCAGCACCCCCTCGAAGCCCGCCTCGAGCCCCAGCGGGAGCTGCGCCGCCACGGCGTTGTGCCCGAGCCGTTCCCGAAGCTGCTCCGCGACCCGCGCGGGATTGGCCCCGGTGCGGTCGCACTTGTTGACGAACGCGATGCGCGGCACGCCGTAGCGGTTCATCTGCCGGTCGACGGTCAACGATTGCGACTGCACGCCGCCCACCGCGCACAGCACCAGCACGGCGCCGTCCAGCACCCGCAACGCCCGCTCGACCTCGATCGTGAAATCGACGTGCCCCGGGGTATCGATCAGGTTGATCCGGTGGCCGTCCCACTCGCACTGCGTCGCCGCGGAGGTGATCGTGATCCCCCGCTCGCGCTCGAGGTCCATGAAGTCCATCGTGGCCCCGGCGCCGTCCTTGCCCTTCACCTCGTGCATCACCCGGATGCGCCGCGTGTAGAACAGGATCCGCTCGGAGAGCGTGGTCTTGCCCGAATCGATGTGCGCGGAGATGCCGAGGTTGCGCAGACGGGAGATGACGGGATCCATGGAAGTCGCAGTCCGGAACGCCGGCCCCTCCCCCGGGCGACGGACCGAGCTCAGCCTTTCTCGGCCAGCAGCGTGTCGCGCGCGTAGGCCGAGCTGTAGCGGCCGACGCCGTGCAGCAGCAGCGCGAACAGCTTGAACAGCCGCTGGAGTCGCTCGCCGTCCTCCACCCTCCCCGGCACCTCGACCACCAGCTCGTCCACGCCCTCCGGGAACTCGTCGGAGAAGTACTTGTCCGCGTCGCGCACCACCACGTGCAGGTCCTTCTCGGTCGCCAGCAGCTTGCGCAGCTCCGCGTCCGCCAGCAGCTTCTTCACCTTCTCCTCGTCGGTGGCCTTGATCATGAACATCTTGTCGACGGTCGGGTCGCCGATCCGCACGTCCTGCACGCCGAACAGCTTGCCCAGGCCGTGCGCCAACTCCTCCCGGTACAGCTCGAAACGGAACTTGTCGGGATTGACGTACGGGGCCCGGAAGCAGGTGTAGATCGCGTCCAGGCGCCGCCCGATGTGGCCCACGAACGACAACGTCACCGTCCAGTCGCCGTCCTGGATCTTCACCTCGTCGTGGCGCCAGCCCTCCTCGTTCTTGAACGCGCCGCCCAGCTCCTCGCTCAGCTTCCGCCAGACCTGTTCCTCGTGGTGCGCGAAGCGGTTCCTCGTGCTCATCGCTCGTTTCCTCCGGGCCCTCCGGGCCGCACGCACCGCTCCTTAGCGCGAAACACGCCCCGAGGGCAACGTGCTCGACACCGCAACTCGCACGACTCGTGCGCCCGCCCCTCCCCATTGGACGCCGGTGCCCGGAGGTGTACCGTGCGGAACCGGGATGAGAGGAGCCACCATGCACCGACTCGCCACCCTGCTCGGCCTCCTGGCGCTGCTCGGCACCGGCTGCCCGCCCCCTCCGGTCGGCCCGGCGGACGAACCGCCGCCGACGGAACCGACGCCGGACGACCCCACGACCCCGACCGAGCCGGACGACCCGGACGGAACGGCCGAGATCCCCGTGGCGGACGACCCCGGGACACCAGACCCGCAGGAAGCCGCGCCGCCGGACGACCCCGCCGAGCCGGTGGAACCGGAGAGCGGTCCGGCCGGCAGCGCGGCCCGGTTGCTCGCCGCCGCCGACTGCTTCCCCCGCGCCGTCGCCGCCCTGCAGGCCGAACCCCGCGACGGCGAGTCGCTCGAGGCGTTCCTCGCCCGGGGGCTCGAGGCGCTGCGCGCCGAGGGACCGCTCCCCGGCTCCTGCGGCGTCCTGCGGCCCGACGGCCCCGCCGTGCCGATCTGCGCCGGCGGCAACCCGGTCCGCGTGGAGCGCACCGAGGTCTCGCACGACCTCTTCGAGGGGGGCCGCACGGACGTCCACCTGCGCTACCGTTTCGACTGCGGCGGCGACGTCACCACCGCCACCGAGCTGACCTGGTCGGTCGGCGGGGAGTAGACGGGGAGGCGACGATGGCGCGCACGAAGCGGCACGAGACGAACGGACTGGCCCGCATCGGCGTGGCGATCGATGCGGACCTGCTGGCGCGGTTCGACGCCTGGTGCGCCGCGAACGGCCGCGGGAACCGCTCGGAGGCGTTCCGCGACCTGATCCGCGAGCGGCTGGTCGAGGCGGAGATGGACGAGCGGGTCGAGGTGGTCGCGGCGGTCTCGCTGGTCTACGACCACCACCGGCGCGAGCTGAGCCGGCGGCTGATCCACCTGCAGCACGAGGAGGGCCACCACGTGGTCTCCTCGATGCACGTGCACCTCGACCACGATCGGTGCCTCGAGGTGATCGTGCTGCGGGCGCGCGCCCGCGACGCGCGCGCCTTCGCCGAACGCCTGCTCGCGGAGAAGGGCGTGGAGCACGGCGGCGTGTTCCTGACCCGACGCATCCATCCGGCCCCGAGCGCGGGCGCGCTGGCGAGAGGCCACGCCCACGGCGGCACGGCGCCCCACCGGCACTGACGCCGTCGTCCTGCCGCACCGAGTCGTCGCCCGGCGACGGCGGTCGCCGACGCTTGCGACCGGGTGCGGCGAAGGGTAAACACCGGGGGATGCGTGCCGAGCCGCCGACGCTCCCGCCGACCATTCCCGGACTGCTCGAACGCCGCCTGGCCGACACGCCGGACGCCACGGCGTACTTCACGCGGAACGCGGCCCACGATTGGCGCGCCACCTCGTGGCGCGACTTCGCCGATGCCGTCGGCTCCGTCGCCGGCGGCCTCACCGGGCTCGGTCTGCGCTGCGGCGATCGGCTCGCCGTCCTCGCCCCGACCTCGCTCGAATGGGACGTCTGCCAGCACGCCGCCCTGCAGCTCGGCGCCTGCGTCGTCGGCATCGACCCGCACTACCCCGCCGAGCTGGCCGACACGCTCGTGGCGCAGCTCGCACCGACGGTGCTCGTCGCCGGCGACCCGCGACTCCTCGAACGCATCCGTCCGGAGACGCGCGGACGGCTGCGCGCGCTCGTGCTGTTCGAGGGAGCGGCGTCCGACTGCACCCCGTTCGGCACGCTCGCCGCCGGGCCGACGGCCCCGCCGGCGGTCTGCACCGCCGACGACCCGGCGCTGGTCGCCTTCTCCTCCGGCACCAGCGGCCTGCCGAAGGCCGTCACCTACACCCACCGCCAGGTCGTGCTGGCCTGCGAGGCGATCCTCGACCGGTTCTCCGACCTCGAGGCGGGCAGCACGCTGGTCTGCTGGCTGCCGCTGGCCAACCTGTTCCAGCGGATGATCAACTTCTGCGCCATGGCCCGCGGCGGCACGTCGTACGTCGTCGGCGACCCGCGCGCCGCGGTGGACGTGGCGCGCGTCGCCCACCCGCAGGTCTTCGTCGCCGTCCCCCGGTTTCTCGAGAAGCTCTGGGACGGCATGCGCGCGAAGCTGGCCGAAGCGCCGCGCCCGCTGCGGCTCCTGGTGGAGCGCGCGCTCGCGACCGCCCTCCTGCTGCTGCGCCTCGAGCAGCGGGGCGAGCGGGTGCCGTTCACGCTGCGCCTGGCCGTCGCGGCGTCGCGGCGCACGGTGCTGCGCCCGCTGCGCAACGTGCTCGGCCCCCGGCTCCGCTACTTCGTCAGCGGCTCGGCCCCCTGCCCGCTGGGCATCCTCGAGCGCTTCGCGGCGCTCGGCCTCCCGATCTACGAAGCCTACGGCCAGAGCGAGAACGTCGTGCCGATCGCCGCCGGCGCGCCCGGCGCGGCCGTCGCCGGCTCGGTAGGCCGGCCGATGCGCTCCAACGACGTGCGGCTCGCCGACGACGGCGAGGTGCAGGTCAAGGGCCCCGGCGTCTTCGACCCCGCCGTCGCCGACAACGCCCGCCACCGCTCGTCGCTCACCGCCGACGGCTACCTCGCCACGGGCGACCTCGGCGAGTGGCTCCCGGGGGGGTTCCTCCGGCTCACCGGCCGCAAGGCCGAGCTGTGGAAGGCGCCCAACGGCCGCTGGGTCGCGCCCGCTCCGATCGAAGGTGCGCTGCGACAGGTGCCGGGGGTCGAGCAGGCCGCGGTGCTGCTGCGCGGCGCCGTCGTCGGCGTCCTGGTGCTCGACCGCCCGGCGCCCGCGCCCGACCGCCTGCGCGCGGAGCTGCTGCGGGCGCTCGGCGAGTTTCCACCGGGAACGCGGCCGCAGGGGCTGCTGCTGACGACGCGGCCGTTCACCATCGAGGGCGGCGAGCTGACGAGCAACCTCAAACTGAGGCGCGACGTGGTCGAACGGCGGCACGCCGCCGAGTTGGACGCGCTGCGGGACCGCCTGACACCGACCACCGAGCTGGAACTGGTGGGGCCGTGACGCACGTCCTGCTCACCGGCGCCACCGGCGCACTCGGCGCCGCCATCCTCGAAGGGCTCCTCGCCCGTGACGACACGGCCGTCTCGTTGCTGCTCCGCGGGCCGGACGACGCCGCCGTGGCACGCCGTTGCGACGAGTTGCTCGACGGACTGCTCGGTCCCGAGGGCGCCGCGGCGGCGGAATCGCGCGTCCGGGCCGTGCGCGGCGACATCACGCACGAGCGACTGGGGCTCGAGCCCGCGGCGCACGACGGGCTGGCCGAGCGCTGCACGCACGTCGTCCACTGCGCCGCGCAGATCCGGATGAACCTCCCGCGCGAGGCGGCGCGCGCCGCGGCCGTCGACGGCACCGCGCACGTGCTCGACTTCGCCCGCGCCGTCCGGAACCTGCGCAAGCTCGAGGTGGTGAGCACCATCGGCGTCGGCGGCCGGCTGCCCGAGGTGCCCGAGGAGTGGCTCGACCGGCCGCGGGCGTTCCACAACACCTACGAGGAGGCGAAGGCCGAGGCGGAGACGCTGCTGCGACGGGCCGCGGACGAGCTGCCGCTGACGGTCCACCGCCCGAGCATGGTCGTCGGCGACTCGCGCACCGGCCGCGTGCGCGCCTTCCAGGTGTTCTACCACCTGTGCGAGTTTCTCGCCGGGGTCCGCAGCCGCGGACTGGTTCCGCGCCTCGGCGACGCGCGCGTCGACACCGTACCGATGGACTGGTTCGTGCGGACGGTGCTGTGGTCGCTGGACCACGCGGACGCGGCGGGACACGTCCTCCACGAGTGCGCCGGACCGGAGGCGATCCTGCTCCGGGAGCTGCAACCGCTGGTGCGCGAGCGGTTCCGCGCCGCCGGTCTCTCCGTCCCGCTGCTGCTCCCGCTGCCGGCGTGGAGCTTCCGGCTGCTGCTCGGGCCGCTGACCCTCGTCGCACCGCCGAAACTGCAGCGCGCCCTCAAGACCGCACCGGTGTTCCTCGACTACCTCGAGGAGCGGCGGCTGTTCCGCACCGAACGCACCCGCGAGCTGTTGGCGGCAGACGGGCTCGAGCTTCCGCCTCCGGCGGCCTACCTGCCGGTCGTGATCGACTACTACCTGCAGCGCCGCCCCGCGCGGCGCGGGAGCACCTGACGCCATGCTGACCGGCCTGCTCGCCCGTCTCGAGCCCGTCCACGAAGCCTGCACGCGCGAGGAGCGCGAGACGATCTACCGCTTCCGCTACCGGGTCTACGTGGAGGAGCTGCACCACACCGTGGGCGGCGTCGACCACGGCCAACGCTGGCTGCGCGACGAGGACGACGACGGGCCGTATTCGATCCACCTCTACACGGGCACGATGCCGGAGGTCACCGGCGCGGTGCGGCTGATGCATTGGGGACCGGGCGAGGTGCCGGAACGCGAGTTCCGCATGCTGTCGATGGACCGCGTCCCCGACATCGCGACACTGCGGGTCGCCGAGCTGGGGCGGTTCATGATCCACCCCACCTTGCGCGGCCGGATGCTGCTGCCGGCCCTGGCCCGCACCGGCTACGAGGTCCTCGTGGGCCGGCACGGCGTCGAGGTGATGTTCCTCTGCTGCGCGCCCGGTCTGATCTCCGCCTACGCGAAGCTCGGCTTCCGCACCTTCGGCGGCGCGCTCGTGCCGCACGCCGACGGGATGCACGTGCCGATGATGGGCTTCCCCTCGGACTGGGAGCGCCTGGCGAAGATCGGCTCCCCCGCCGCCGGCATCGCCCGCAAGTACTACGGCCCCGGCCGCCGCCCGCCGCTCGACGTGGCCCGCTACGAGCACCTGTTCGAGGACGGCTCGGTGGTGATGGACCCCGAGCACATCTGGGAGGAGATGCAGCACACGCTGCAGGACGCCGAGGCCGGGGCGTCGTTCCTCCAGCAGCTCCCGGAGAAACTGGTCGGCGAGCTGGGCCGCCGCGGCTGCATCGTCGATGTCGCCGCGGGAACCCTCGTGACCCAGGAGGGCTACGTCGAGCGGGAGCTGTACGTGATCCTGTCGGGCTCGTTCGAGGTGCTGACCGGCGGCCGGCGGCTGGCCGTCGTGGGCGCCGGCGAGGTGCTCGGCGAGGTGGCGTTCTTCCGCGAGAGCGGCTCCCGCTCCGCCTCCGTGCGCGCGGTCACGCCGGGCCGCGTGCTGATGCTGCGCCGCAAGGTGCTGCAGGCGATGATGAAGGACGAGCCGGCGCTGGCGGCGGAGCTGCTGTTCCACCTGGCGCGGGTCGTCTCCGAGCGGCTCGCCGCGACGAACCGCCGCCTGCGCCTGGTCGAGGCGCGCCCGAGCATGCTTCCGGAGGAGCCGCCCGACGCCGGCGCGGACACGCCGGACTCGCGGCTCGTCAGGGCGTGACGCGGAGCGTGGTCTGCCAGGGCATCCCGCGCTGCGTCTCGAACCACGTCACCCCCTCGTGGACCATGTCGAGCTGCACCGCGTACGTCCCCGGCGTCGCCGGCACGACCAGCATTCCTTCGAACGTCGCCGTCTCGCCCGGACCCACCGGCTCCGTGCGCGCGAACCGCTGCGGGTACGCGCCCGGGTCGGACGGCAGGGTCCGGGCGGCGATGGGGCCGGCGCCGAAGTGCAGGCCCAACCGGAAATCGCCCGCGGCCCAGGTGTCGAAGCCGTCGTTGCGCACCGTGACGTGCAGCGGGACGCTCGACCCGGCCGGCGCCTCGGCCGGGAGGTCGTCGTCCACGAACGTCGCGTCGTAGGCGGGCGCGGCGCCGAGCTGCAGCGCGAGGAGCCGGAACAGCACGCCGGGCGCGACGACCGTGTACCGTCGCTCGGGCCGCTCCCGGAACAGCCGGACCGTCAGGTCCGACAGGAACGCCGGCTGCGCCAGCACGATGCGGAAGACGTGGAACCCGGGCGCCGCGCCGCCCGCCGCCGCGTGCACGCGCCGGGCGCTCTCGTCCAGGCTGCCGGCGTCCAGGTCGCCGTCCTGTCC
Organism: Deltaproteobacteria bacterium; assembly: GCA_016930215.1. GTDB lineage: Bacteria > Myxococcota_A > Polyangia > DRWM01 > JAAZOP01 > JAAZOP01. The sequence continues at coordinate 14,512 of JAFGHH010000285.1, read as the reverse complement.
GAGAAACGGCACGCCGTGGCGCAGGAACGGGCCGCGCGAGGGCTGCCCGGCCATGTTGAACGCGACCCCGCGCCGCGTCAGCCGCCCGAGCAGCTCGAAGGCCCCGTCGTCGTAGGCGCCCGACGAGCCGTTGAGCGCGAACACCGTATCCGTCGTGCCGCGGCGGCGCAGGAACGGACGGGCGAACTCCTCGAACGCCGAGCGGTTGTCGGGGAGGCCCGAGGGGTCCCGCGCGCCCCACAGGTTCGTGACGTTGACGTACCCCGCCACGGTGTCGCCGCCGCTGAAATGGTCGCGCGGCGTCGCGGTGCGCTCGAAGTGGTCGAAGCCCAGCGCGAAGCGGTCGCTCAGGTTGGGGTTGAACGCCCACGCCAGCTCCACCTCCCCGCGGCGCGGGTCGTCCCAGCGGCTCGGCGTCATCTGGTACATCCACGCCGCGGAGTCGTAGTCGCCCATGTGCCAGACCACGTACCGGCGCGCCGAGACGCCGGCGGGCCGGCCGTCGATCCACAGCGCGGCGTCGTCGATCGCGAACTGCGGGCCGCCGACCGGCAGGTACAGCTCGACGCGCATCGAGGCGTGGCTCGTCGAGGCGGTGAGCGACGCCTCGAGCCGCTGCCAGCCGTCTTCCGGTGTCAGCGCCCGGGACGTGCTGCCCGACTCGACGGCGGCGCCGAGGCCCCACAGTGCCACGGTGACGGTTCCGCCGCCGTCCAGCGCCCGGACCCAGATCGACGCGCGAGCCGTCTGGCCCGGCGCAAGGTCCACCTCGACGTCCTGCGCCATCGAGTTGGGCGGCACGTCCGCGCGGGCCCGGGCGTGCAGGTCGTTGATCCCCGACCGCGTCGCGGCCGGCTCGGTGATCGTGAGGTAGTCGCTGAGCCGGACGTTCCAGCCGCCCACGTGGTCGTCGTCCTCGAAACCGGGATTCACCAGGCGGTTGTCCCACGCCCCGAGGTCGCGGAGCACGCCCGCCGTCGGCGCCGCCTCGGCGACCCGGCGGGCCGGCAGGAACGCCTGCGCGTACAGCGAGGCGTTGGCCATCGTCGTCATCCCCAGCGCGTCGCCGTCGATCAGGGCGTTGTAGGCCGAGAGGATCCGCGCCAGGTCCCACTCCGTCGCCACCGGCTCGTGGCGCCCGCCCGCCTCGCCGAAGTTCGTGTACTTCCAGGCCCACGGCGTGAAGCCGCTGACCTGCGTGATCCCGGCGCCCCCGTGCAGGTCGTACAGCCCGCGCAGCAGCTCGAGCAGCGTCGCCCGGTCGGTCCCCAGCGGCTGGCCGGGGTCGTCGATCGGCCGCTCGTCGCCCCAGTTCGAGAGGTCGAACACCACCCCGCGCCGCGCAATGACGAAGTCGCGGTTGAACGTCTGCGTCGCGTTGGCGCCCATCGGATGGTCGAGCCACCAGGCATCGATCATGTACCCGGCATGGCCGGACGCGACGCGTCCCGGGCGCACGTAGCGCTCCAGCAGCCAGAGATAGGCGTCGCACTTCGCCGAGCCGCTGGAGGCGCGGGTCGTGTCGGGGATCGTCCCGCTGCCCGTGAACAGCCCCGTGAGGTCGACGACCACGGCCGGCGGCTCCGGCAGCGCCAGCAGGCGCTGGTGCAGCGAGCCGGGCGCAAGGTCGCGGCGCACGAGGGCGACGTCCTCCGCCCCGGCGACGGAGGTGGCGACGTTGAGCGTGGCCGGCACCGCCGGATCCCACAGCACCAGGCCGCGCAGCCCGCAGCGGAACGTCTCGTACAACTCCTCGGCCGTCATCACCTCGACCGGCGTCGCACCCGCGAGCCGCTGGCCCGGCGCCGTCAGCCGGGACCACCACACGGTGTCGTGGTCCATCGCGTCGAGGAACAGCCGCGGGGCGTCGCGATTCACCAGCCCCTGGACCGACGTCGCGAACAACGCGAGGTCGTGCCACGCGTCCCGCTCCGCGCGGTCGGCAGGCGGATGATGCGGCAGCGCGAACCGGAACAGCCGCGCCTCGGCCGCGCAGACCAGCCCGCCGGCGTCGCAGGCCAGCGTCCCGGCGAGACCGCCGCTGCAGCACGGGTCCCCGGGCGCTCCCGCGAGCACCTCGCAACCGCCGCACGCGTTGGTGCAGGTCATGGCGCCGCCGCAACCGTCGTCGAGCGGCGTGCAGAGCGGGTCGGCGGGGGTGCACGACCGGGGGGTGCAGTCCGGAACGTCGGCGTCCTCGCCGCCGCCGTCCGCGTCGGCCTCGGGCGTCACGTCCGGCGGGCCGTCCACCTGTTCCCCCGGGTCGGCGTCGGCCACCGCGTCGGCATCTCCCGCGGGTGCGGTGCCCGGACCGCAGGCAACGCCGAGCAGCAGGACAATCCACGATCCGAGTCCGGCCACGGCCGTGGCCCGCCGCGCGCCATCCCTCTTCCGCCGAAACGCACCCTCGACCATGCTCCGGAAGGTGTCGCGGTCTCCCGGCCGGGTCAAGTCGATCCCTTGCGAGCCCGGTGAGCCCGGTGAGCGCGCTCCGGCGACCGCTCCCGCCGCCGTCACCTGCCGACTTCCCCGGCAGGCGGAGCTGTGCCTATGCTCGCGCCCGGAAAGAGCGGAGCGTCGCCCGGTGGACCGGGGTTCGCCAGGCTCTCCCGCTCGACGAGGAGCGGCCCTCCGCGGCGCAGAACACCGGCGGCGGCGGACGCGACGAACCCGATCGCCGCAACGCTTCCGACCCGCCGGGCGGAAGCAGGGAGGTGGGCCTTGACGTCTCGACTCCGCTCGGTCGCCGCCGGTGCCCTGACGACCGTCGCCCTCGCGGGCGCCCTGCTGGCTTCCACGTGCAAGCGGGACTCCCCCGATGCGCCGGACATCCAGTCGCGCGGCCCGGACGCGGCGCACGCCGCCGCGACCTCCGCGGCCGACCGGCCCGCGCCGGAGGACCCCGCCGGCACCCCCGACGTCCTCCCGGTGGAAGAGCGGACGGCCGCGGCGCCGGACGACGCCGGGCCGTCCGAACCCGCTCCGCCGCCGGACTCGACCGACCCCGCGACCGGAGACGCGCCGGACGCGAGGGCCGCGAACGACGGTCCGACCGCCGACGCCGAGCCGCTCGCTTCGGACGGCGACGTCGTCCTGGAGGCGAAACACCTGGGACGGGGCGAGGTCCGCCGGACCTTCGAGGTGACCGAGACCTGCGCGCTCGGCCGCGTGGAACTCGACGTCGGCGTCGACAGCATGCCGGACGGATTCGTCACCCTGACCGCACCGTCGGGACGCTCGGCGCGCCTGCGGCTGCGCGCGCTCCAGATCGATTTCATCAAGACCTGGGACTGGGCGGCGCTGGAAGGGCTGCACCCGGAGCGCGGAGTGCCGATCGCGGGGACGTGGACCTACGAGAGCCGGCTCCGGGGCGCGGACTACTCGCAGCCCGCCACCGGCGAGACGGACCCGATGCCGACGCCGGACGTGACGGTGGCGCGGCTGCGGCTGTTCTGCGAGCCGGTCCGCAGCGGCACCGGCGCCGCGGACGCTGCGGACGAGCGCGTCGAACTCGACGAATGGACCGCAAGCTGGGAGCCGAACGCCCGCGCACCGCGTCCCGGCGCCCACCCCCGCACGCTCCTCGCGGTCCACCGCGACTGCACCCTCGGCGGCATCGTCGCGACCCTCGAGCTTGGATTCGACGGCGGCATCTACGGGCGAGCCAGGCTCGTCGCGCCCGACGGCACGCTGCACAACCTCGGTCGGGTCGAGGCGTCCGCGCCGGGCGGCGGCGCCGGACGGCACCCGATCTCGCGAACCGTGCTGCTCGAGGATGGACCGCGCGCAGCCGGGATCTGGGAGCTGGCGTTCGTCGCCGACGGCGCCGGCACGATCGAGACCGCGGGCCTCAAATTCCTCTGCTCCGGCCCGTGAGGCGGTGCCGCCGTCCCGAGCCGTCGGGGCCGCACGCCCGTTGCCCCTGCCGTCCAGATCCCCGAGCGGCGATGAACGTAGGATGGACGCCGCCCCGCCGGTCCGGTCCGCTCGACCCGGGCGGGGGGCAGGAGGAAGCCGATGCGCATTTCGTCGGGTGTCGCCGCGGGTTTCGTGCTTGCGCTGTGCCCCGCGCTGGCCGGCGGCGCGGTGCCCCGGCCGTTCCAGGATCCGCGGCAGCCGCCTGCCGTCGCCGAACTCCCTGCGATTCGGGTGACTCTCGCCGAGATGAACGAGCGCGTGGCGCGCGTGGTCGAGGGCGCGACGCCGGCCGAGGTTCGCGCGACGCTCGGGGGAACGGAGCACGAGACGCGCGACCGCGAGGCCACGACGGTCCGTTTCTGGCGCTTCCGCATCGTCGATGCCGCGGATGCCCAGTCGGCCTACCAGATCTGGATGGGGGAATTCGAGAACGACCGTCTCACCTTCGGCACCGTCCTGCCCCAGGGCTGACTCGCCAAGCGGACGCAAGGGTCCGCAATCGCTTCCGTGATCCCGGGGCGGAAGAGCCCGCGGTCGGCCGCGCGTACCTTCAACCAGCCGGCCGAGGCATTGGACGTCGGGACTCTCCGCGCGATGATGGAGACGATGGGACCGCTGCCTGCCGACGACGACGCAGTCACCTTCGCGTCCGCGGAGTGAACGCGGATCGTCGAGCGCCCAGGCGTGACATCTCGAACGGCAGTGCGGTTGGCGCCAGGCGGCTTCCGGTGTCAGGGTGTTCGAGGAGCTGGACGGAGCGTGCCGGAAGTCAGCCGATTCCTCGGAATGGTGATCGCGATGTACTTCGACGATCATCCGCCTCCCCGCTTCCACGTGACGCACGGCGAGGAGCGGGCGCAGGTACGGATCGATCCGCCCGGCCTGGTGAACGGCACGCTTTCTCCGTGAGCCGTTGCGCCGAGGAGGAGAAGACGACGATGCGACCGTCGGCAATTCGACAGGTGGAGGTGCTCGACGGCTACCGGCTCCGCCTCACCTTCGACGACGGGGTCGTCGGCGACGTGGACCTCGAACAGCGCATCGTCGGTCGGGGCGGCGTGTTCGAGGCGCTCGAGGACCCGGCGTTCTTCGGCCGCGTGGCCGTCCACCCGGAGTTGGGAACCGTCTGCTGGCCGAACGACGTCGACTTCTGCCCAAACGTCCTGCGGCACTGGGCGACCGGGGAGCCCTTGCCGACCGACACCGGCGAGTCGGCCGCGGTCGCCGTTCCGCACGACCACCTTGGCTGCAGAGTCACGGCAACCTGACGGCAACGGAAGCCGCCGTTGCGGCGACCGACTTGGCCCGAAACCCGCGAGCGGTGTAGGCTGACGCATGGCGATGAAGGCGACGCGCTAGTTCCTCGAACAGGTCTTGCGGAAGCGTCCCTACATCCAGCAGGAATGGTGCGAACGGATCGTAGGCAACCCGGTACGCCGGGAGGAGCAGACGGATTCGCTGTACATCGAGCTGAACCCGCGGCCGAACACCGACTCGCGCGAGGTCGTCGACGGGCTCGTGGCGGACCTCGACGCCGACGGCAACGTCGTCGGCCTCGACATCGACCAGGCGTCCAAGAAGCTGGAGCTCGGAAGCCTCGAAGCCCTGGGCCTCCCGACCACCAGCCTGCGAGTCGCCTGACCGACGACGTCCGTTTCCCCACCCCGCCTCCGCCCCCGTTGACACCGGCATCCCGCGGTGCAACGAATCCCCGGGTCCGGCTCGGGAGGCGCCGCTGCGATGCGTTCCGACAATCCGGCAATCGTCCAGGGCGACCTGTCCATCCTCCTCGAGGTCGATGGACCGCGGTACGAGCCCGCGCGCGACGTCATCGCCCGCTTCGCCGAGCTGGAGAAGTCGCCCGAGCACGTCCACACCTACCGCATCACCCCGCTGTCGCTCTGGAACGCCGCCTCGGCGGGGATGGGCGCCCGGGAGGTCCTGGCCGCGCTCGACGAGTTCGCCCGCTTCGACGTCCCCCAGAACGTCCGCGCGAACGTCGCCGACCTGATGTCCCGCTGGGGCTCGCTGCGCCTGCTGCCCGCGGGCGAGCCGGGCGGCCCCGTGCGCCTCGAATGCCTCGACCCGCACCTCGCCCTCCGCCTCGCCGCCGACAAGCGGACCGCGCCGCTCTTCGCCGGCCGCGATGCCGACGAGCGGTTCCTGGTCGACCTGGCCAGGCGGGGGGTGCTCAAGCAGACGCTGCTCAAGATCGGATTCCCCGTGGACGATCGCGCCGGCTTCGCCCCCGGCGCGCCGCTCGCCTTCGCCCTCCGCCCTGTGTCGCTGGGCGGAGCCCCGTTCGCCCCGCGCGACTACCAGCAGGAGGCCGCGCGCATCTTCGTCGAGGGCGGTGCGGCGTCGGGCGGAGGCCATGGAGTGGTGGTCCTCCCCTGCGGCGCGGGCAAGACCGTGGTCGCCCTCGCCGCCGCCGCGGCCCTCCAGACGCGAACGCTCGTGCTCACGACGAGCCGCGCGGCGGTGCACCAGTGGATTCGCGAGGCGCTCGACAAGACCACGCTCACCGAGGCCGACGTCGGCGAGTACACCGGCACGACACGGAAGGTGCGCCCGTTCACCGTCGCGACGTACCACGTCGTCGCCCACCGCGCGGGCCGCCGCCGCAACTCGGCCGCGCCGCCGCCGGAAGGAAGAGCGGTGTCGGGGCCGACGCCCGAGGATCTCGCGGGCCTGCGCGACTACGCGCACTTCGCGCTGTTCGACGCGCAGGACTGGGGCCTGATCGTCTACGACGAGGTGCATCTGTTGCCGGCCCCGGTGTTCCGCATCACCGCGCACATCCAGGCCCGCCGGCGGCTCGGATTGACGGCGACGCTGGTGCGCGAGGACCGCAAGGAGGGGGATGTCTTCTCGCTGATCGGCCCGAAGCGGTACGACGTGCCGTGGAAGCAGATGGAACAGCAGGGGTGGATCGCGCAGGCCTCGTGCTACGAGATCCGCCTCGACCTGCCGGGCGACCGCAAGCTGGCGTACTCGACCGCGGCCGACGGCGCCGAGGCGTTCCGCATCGCGGCGGAGAACCCGGCCAAGGACGACGTGGTGGAGGAGCTGCTGGCCGGGCATCGCGGCGACCGCATCCTGGTGATCGGCCATTTCATCGCGCAGCTCGAGCGTCTCGCGCGACGGCTCGGCGCGCCGCTCCTGACGGGCGAGACGTCGACCGCGGAACGCGAGCGGCACTTCGATGCGTTCCGCGCGGGGGACGAGCGGGTACTGGTCCTGTCGCGGGTCGGCAACTTCTCGATCGATCTGCCGCAGGCGAACGTCCTGGTGCAGGTCTCGGGACTGTTCGGCTCGCGACAGGAGGAGGCACAGCGGCTGGGACGGGTGCTGCGGCCGAAGGAGTGCGGCTCCACCTTCTACACGCTGGTCTCGCGCGGGACGTCCGAGCAGGACTACGCGCTGCACCGGCAGCTCTTCCTGACGGAGCAGGGGTACCGGTTCTACGTGGAGGACTGGGCGCGCGCGGAGGAAGCCAAGGATGCGGAAGACGGCGGAGCGCCGGCAGGGCAAGGGTCGGACGAGGGAGCGCGGATCCTTCGCTTCAACCCTCGCCGAGCTGATCCGGCCTGAGACGGCGCGGCATCTCGTCGAGCGCTTCGACGGCGACCCGGGGCCCGCCGCCGGCGACGGCATCGATCGCCTGGCCGCGGTCCTGCAGGATCCCGCGCTCATCCTCACAAGACTGCGCCGGCTCCCTCCCCCCGCGCTCGTCCTGCTGGAGATCCTCTGTGAGATCCCAGGTCGGATGCTGAGCGTCCGGGCGTGCCGCGAGGAGGTCGACCGGCGCCTGGGACGCGAAGGCTGGGGCGTCCACGCCGTGAACCGTCTCCGCGAGGCCGGTCTGTCGCTGTCGCCCGCGGACGACGAGCAGGTCTACGCCGAGATGCTCACCCTTCCGGGAATCCTGGCCGACGTGCTCGGGCCCCACGTCGCCGCGCTGACGCTGCGCGAGGTTCCCCCGTCGACGGTGCGCCTCGAGCGGCGCGGCGACGACCGTCCGGTGGAGCTGCGTCTCGCGCTGCTCGTGGGGTCGTTCTGGAACGATCCGCCGCGCGTGACCGCCGACGGCGAAGTGTTCAAGACGGCGCGCGACAAGCTGGCCCGCGTCTACTTCCCCGGAGACGAGGAGGGCCTGCGGCGGCTCGACCGGCTGATCTCGCTCGCCCGCGTGTCCGGGCTGCTGGAGTTCGGGGTGAACTCGCTGCTGGCGAACCGGAGCGCGTGCGCCGAGTGGACGGCGCTCGAGCCCGCCCGGCGCGCCGGGATCCGCCTGAGCCTCGCCGCGCGTTCCTTGTTCGAGGACGGACGAAGGGCGCTCGCGGTGCTCTCCCGGACACCCGGGGAGGGCTGGGTGTATGCGGACGACCTTGTGGCGCGGATGAGCCCGTCGGTGCGTGCCGTCGATCCCGCCGGGTGGTGGCGGCCGGGCGATCGGTGCGACGCCGAGGAGGCGGCGCGGCGGTCGGACGCGACACTGAGGTCGTTGCGCCGACTGCCCGAGGTGGAGCGGGGGGAGACGGAGGACGGACGGGAGGTGCTGCGGGTTCCGCCGGCGCTGCGGGGGCGAGAGAAGCCGGCCGTCGCGGGCCGCGCCTACGTGCAGCCGAACTTCGAGGTGCTGCTGCCGCCGGAGACCGACGTTGCCCGGGCGCTCGGGATCGCGTCGATCGCGGAGGTCCGGCGGATCGAGGACGTGGCGACGCTGGTGCTCACCCCCGCGGCGGTGCGGCGCGCGCGGGACAACGGTCTCGGGCGCGAGGAGATCCTGGCGGCGCTGGAGGCGGTGGCGCCGGGAGCGGTGCCGCAGAACGTGGCGGCGACGGTGGCGGACTGGGCGGGCGGGCCGAAGGCGGCACGACTGATCGACGGCGCGGTGCTCTACTGCCCGGATCCCGCCGGGGCGGCGAAGGCGCGCACGTCACCGGAAGTGGCTGGGCTGCTCGGGCCGGAGGTCGGGCCGGGGATCTGGGCGATCGACCGCTTCCAGCTCAACAGGCTCGCCGCGGCGCTGGGCACGGCGGGCATCGAGCACGTCGCGCGTCCGATCCGGCTGCAATCGGCGGACCCGTACGGCACGCCGCGACGGCCGTTGCGGGAGCTGGCGTCCGATTTCGTGGTGGAGCGCGAAAACCCGGAGCCGGACGCCGAGTTGCGGCGGGCGGTCGAAGGAACGCGCTCGACGGAACCTCCGCCCGCGCCGGAGGAAGCCGTTGCCCGCCCGGCCGGCAAGGGCGGACCGGGATCGGTCCGCAAGGCGCTCCCAAAGCTTGCGCGGCCGATGCGCCCCATGGCGCAGCGCGACTCCGACAACATCTTCGACGACGACGACGAGGGGGGCATCGCGGACGAGTTCGACGACGATCTCGACGATGGCCTTCCCGCTCCGATCCCGCCTCCGCGGCGGCGGTGGGTTTCGACGCCGTCGCAGGGGACGCTGCGGCTGATCTGCAAGATGGTGCAGGGGCTGTGCGTCGAGCTGAAGTGGCTCGACGGGGCGGGCGGGGAGGCCCGGCGGGATATCGTGGTCGACCGGGTCGCGGCGCGTCGCGGCATGGAGTTCGTGGACGGCTACGCTCCCGACGACGCGGAGGGCGTCTCGATCCCGCTGCACCGGATCATCGGCCTCGCGGGGGTGGACGAGGAGTCGGCGTTGGCGCTGGAGGCTTTCATCGACACGGGACGCGCGCTGGAGACGGGATCCGAGCCGCCGAAGGTCGGCCGCAACGACCCGTGCCCGTGCGGCTCGGGGCGCAGGTACAAGCGGTGTTGCGGGAGGTAGGGCGCCACTCGTCCCAGCGGGCGTGGGACAGGTGGGAACGGGACGGAACGCGGTGCCGAGTCACGGCAACCTGACGGCAACGGAGCTCATGTCCTCCGCGCGGCAGCAGATTCGCACCTAATCCCGAATTGTTACGTTTCAACCGAGCGACCCCACCGGGTCTTTGACGGTAGTGAACCCGGCCCGCGGAGTCGGAAATGTCGTCGCCGCCGTGCGGGAGCTGCTGCTGCCGGTATCGCTGGAGGTGGTGGCGTAGGCGAACGGCCTGCGATACCGTCGGGCTCGATGACTCCGGAGGTGACTTGATGGCGCGTCGGTCAGGACACCCGGCTCGTCGCGCAGGTCGGCCGCACCCGGACAGGCGGATCGGCCGAGACATCCTCGCCCGGCGGGCCCGGGAGGGCAGGCTCGCGAGGGCTGGGGCGCGAAGGTGATCGACCGGCTCTCGGGGAGTGGCAGATGAACTTCGATCAGCTGATCGAACGGCTCAAGGACGTCCACGGTCGGCTCGCGGACGAGGCGATCCGGGCGGTCAACGCGGGACTGACGCTGCGGAACTGGCTCATCGGGATGCACCTCCACGAGTTCGAGCAGAACGGCAGCGACCGGGCGGCCTACGGCGAGCAGCTCGTCGAGCGGGTCGCCGAGCGTCTCGCCGCGGAGGGGCTGGCGCGGACGGATGCTCGCGAGTTGCGCCGGTACCGGCTGTTCTACCTGACCTACCCGCAGATTCGGGAGACGCTGTCTCCCGGATCCCCGCTGCTGCTCCCGGGCTCGATTCGGGAGACGCCGTCTCCCGAATCCGCGCTGCCGGCCGAACGCCTCCTGCAGGGCCTGTCGTTCAGTCATTTCGACGCGTTGCTGAAGCTCGAAGACCCGGCGAAGCGCGGCTTCTACGAGGCCGAGTGCCTCCGCGGGCAGTGGTCGGTCCGGGAGCTGCGCCGGCAGATCGCCAGCCTCCTGTTCGAGCGATCCGGGCTCTCGCACGACAAGGCGAAGCTCGCGGCGATCGCGGGCGCGTCCGCCGAAACCGCGATGCCGGCGCTCGCGATCCGCGACCCGTACGTGTTCGAGTTCCTCGGGCTCAAGCCCCGGGACGTGATGCACGAGTCGGACCTCGAGGACGCGCTGCTCGACAAGATCGAGCAGTTCCTCCTGGAACTCGGCCGCGGGTTCTGCTTCGAGGCGAGGCAGAAGAGGCTGCTCATCGGCGACGAGCACTTCTTCGTCGACCTGGTCTTCTATCACCGCATCCTCAAGTGCCACGTCCTCATCGAACTCAAGGTGGACGGGTTCACGCACGAACATCTCGGGCAGCTCAACACCTACGTGAACTGGTACCGCGAGAACGAGATGAGCGCCGGCGACAACCCGCCCGTGGGGATCCTCCTCTGCACGGGAAAGAACCAGGCGCTGGTGAAGTACGCGCTCGCCGGCATCGACAACCGGCTGTTCGTCTCGAAGTACCAGCTCCAGCTTCCGGACGAGGCGCAGATGCAGGCCTTCCTCGAGGCGCAGATCCGCGACGCGGACGGAGGGCCGCGGAAGTGACCTCGAAGTGGCGGGCAAAGACGCCGTCGAAGGAGACCTGAAGGAGACTCCGGAAGCCCGTTCACTACCGATTGCGACCCCACCGGGATTCGAACCACAAATCCGGGATACGGAAATCATCCAGCATGACGTAGCCTTGGCCCGCATCCTCTCGAGTCGGCTCGAAGTCCAGATCCCGCCCGCTGCCGTCCCGTTCCGTCCCGTTCCGCCCCCGGCTGCAGAGTCACGGCAACCTGACGGCAACGGAGCGCGGGCTCGGACCCGCAGGATCGACCGAGGCGAGGCGAGCGGTTCCGTCCCCTCATGTACGGATGGACTTGCCCGGCCGGTCGAACCCGGAAGAAGATCGGGCCATGAAGAAGACTGGGAAGTCCAAGCAGCGTGCGGCCCAGAAGCGCCGGCACCGGAGAGTTGCCGCCCGACGACCGGCACCGGCCCGCCGTACTGCCAAGCCGCCGAAGACAAGCGACGTCGCCGCGCTCCACGCCATGATGGAACGGATGGGACCGCTGCTCGGCGACGACGACGCGGAGCCCGACGCGAGCCGGCTATCGCCGCTCGACCGGGCGCAAGACCTGATCTACGACGCCTGGGAGGCGCCGACGCGGAAGAAGGCCGTGGCCCTGGCAAGACAGGCGCTCGAGATCTGCCCCGACTGCGCCGACGCCTACAACCTCCTCGGGGAGGAGTCGGCCCGCGACCCGACCGAGGCGTGCAAGCTCTTCCGGAAGGGTCTGCAAGCCGCCGAGCGCGCGCTGGGTCCCAGGCCCTTCGCCGAGGACGTCGGCCACTTCTGGGGCCTGCTCGAGACACGACCGTACATGCGCGCGCGGGCGAACCTCGCTCAGGTGCTCTGGGCGCTCGACGCCCGCGACGAGGCGATCGCCCACCTGCAGGAGATGCTGGTGCTCAATCCGAACGACAACCAGGGCAACCGATATCTCCTCGCGGCATGGCTGCTGGATGCCGGCCGAACGGAGGACTTGCGCGCGCTGCTCGCGCAGTACGAAGACGACGGCTTCGCCGGCTGGGAGTACACGACGGCGTTGCTGGCCTTCCGGGACCAGGGCGACACGGACGAGTCGCGACAACGGCTGGTCCGGGCGCTCCGCTCCAATCCGCACGTCCCGGCATACCTGACGGGCCGCAAGAAGGTCGGACCCCTTCCCGACGGCTACAGTCCCGGTCAAGACAGCGAGGCGCGGGTGATGGCGCGCGACTACCGTCGCGGCTGGCAGGAGACGCCGGGCGCGCTCGACTGGCTCGAGCGGGTCGCGGCCGACCTCGGCTCTTGAGGATCGCCGTTCGTTTCACGCCGGCGTCAGGCCGCGTCCGCCCGCCAGGTCCCCTTCGCTTCGCGCACGCCGATCCGAACGGGCTTCGCGGGCGCCGCCCGCACTTCCGTCAACTTCTCGACCGTGTAGGTGCGCTCCGGCTGCCGGCAACCGACGATCAGGCGCAGCAAGCGGTCCGCGACCGGCCCCATCGCCTGCTGGCGGTTCTCCCACCGGGAGATCGTGGATGCGTCCACACCGAGGTGCCGCGCGAGCTCGGCGCCGGACCAGTCGAGGAACCTGCGCAGGAAGCGGATCTCCTGCGGCGCCAGCCTTGCGTTCTTCGAAATGACGGCCAACGCGATGACCCGGTGCAACTCCTCGAGGTGCGGAATCGCCACCTCGTGTGCCCCGCACTTCGGGCATCGGCTCACTTCGACGCCGCCCAGGGTGACCGGCAACCCGCTGGCGTCGTACCGGTAGTTCTCGCGCCGCGTCTTCATGGTCCCGCCGCACTCGATGCACTTCATCGGTTCCTCCAGGCCGTCACGACGACCAGCCGCGTCTCGGACCGGAAGGCGACGACGACGGTCGCCTTTCTCGTACGCAACCGGTATCGCCACGTTCCGTTCTCCCACTCGCCGGGGTCGACCACGCCTCCGCGCAGCACGTTCGTCGCGTCCAGGGTCGTCAGCCCGTCCTTCGAGAGCTCCTCCAGGGCGTGCCCGCTGAAACCGACCGTTCCCGTAGCGAGAATCCCCCGGACCAGCTGCCGAACCTCGCGTTCGGCCAACGGCTCACGCATCGCGCCCAGGATACCCGACCATGATCTAATGTCAACACTTGATCAACAGATCACAGGCGACCGTTCGGCAGGCAGCAACCGCGTCGACCGTTCGCTGACGACGCGGCACGCGGTGGTACGAAACGGCACGCTGGGGAACCAGTCGCCGCGGCACGGGCTCCGAGCGGAACGGGGACGACTATCCTGCTTGGCGACCCCACCGGGATTCGAACCGCAATTCTTGGATGCGGAATTCATGAAGCACGACGGCGCCTTGGCCCGCATCCTCTCGAAGCGACTCGAAATCCGGATCCCGTCCGTTGCCGTCCCGTTCCGTCCCGTTCCGCCCAGGGATGCAGGGTCACGGCAACCTGACGGCAACGGAGGCGATCGACCGGGGTTCCAACCCGGCGATCGGCCTCCAAGGACCCCATCTACGGCAACGGTTACGGCAACACGAAAACGCCTCGGAGGCAGGTGCCGCCGACGTTTGCGGCGTTGCCCGCGACAGGAGACGCGACAATGAACTGGTGGCACGGCAACCGTGGACCGACCTACCCTGCCGCCGCCGGGCACCTCCGGTGCCCGGTCTGCGGCAAGGTCTCGCCGGCGGAGCGCTTCGAGCCGGAGGCGGTCGAGCAGCACGTGCTCGAACGTTTGGAGCGGACCTCCTACGGCGGCCGGATCGGCTTCCGCTGGGAGCGCAACCTCGACCTGACCGACGACGACTGGGTCGCCCTGCAGCGCAGCCTGCTCGCCGCCCTGCGGCGGGTCCAGGAGGCGGCACGGGAGGCGGGGGCGGAGGTCGTCGAGGAAGAGGACGAACAGGTCGACGACATGCGGTGGTAGCACCCTACCGGCGGGTGCGTGCCACGGTGTAGACTCGCCCGCGTCGGGAAAGGAGGTTCTGCGTGCAGGACAGCGGCACCAACCACGGCGGCGCGGCCATCGACCTCGGACGACTCCTCGACCGGTTCGACCGGGAGCCGGAGATGCGCGCCGCGGTGGAGCACAACATCCAGGTGCTCAAGTGCATCCGCGGCGGCCTGCGCATGGCCGAAGCCCACGCGCTCGGCTTCGATCCTCGCGCGGACTACTGGCATCCGCCGGAACGACGACTGGCCGTGGCCTACCTCGCCGACCGTTGGTCGGGCCGCGTCGCCCCAGTCCAGGCCGTCCGCG
>JAFGHH010000284.1 GCA_016930215.1 Deltaproteobacteria bacterium | reverse complement strand
GTCGGTCAGCAACTGGGTTCCGCCGCCGCAGCCCGCCGCGAGGCAGGCGGCGACCGCCACCGGGAGAAACAGACGCATGCCCGTCATTCGCTTTCCTCCTGCGCCCCGGAAAGGACGATAGCACGGGGGCGACGAGGGACAAGCGGCGACGCCGGAGACTGCTGCCAGGTCACGGTGCCGGGGCCGAACTCGCGAAATGCCGACGGGGAGCGGCCGCTCAGCGGTACCGGCCCGCCCACAACTCCTCGAGGAACTCGCGCCAGGGCAGGATCGTGATCCCGTCGACGACGCGGCGGCGCGGCTCGAGGCTCACGCAGAGGTAGCGCCGCAACCGCCGTTCCTCGCGCAACGCGCGCAGCGAGCGGAGGTCCCGTCCCGCCACGTTGGCCGTCGCCTTCGCCTCGACGGCCGTGTGGTCGTCCAGGATGAAGTCCACCTCGAAACCCGAGGTCGAGCGCCAGTAGGCGAGCGGGTCGCCGCTCCGGTAGTCCCGCCAGCACGTCAGCTCGTGCATCAGCCAGGTTTCGAACGCGAGCCCGTACTCCGGCGTGCCGCGCGCGTGGCGGCGGCCCTGCAGCACCCGCGCCACGCCGACGTCGAAGAAGTAGTACTTGGAGGAGGCGATCGGCTTGCGCTTGACCGACTCGCGCCAGGCCGGAAGCTCGTGCAGCAGCAGCGTGTCGCGCAGGATCCCGAAGTACTCGTAGACCGTCGTCCGCGGCACCTGCGCATCGCCCGCGACGCCGGTGAAGTTGACGATCGTGCCGCTGCACAGCGCCGCGACCCGCAGGAAACGGCTGAAGGCAGGGAGGTTGCGCGTCGCGGCCTCGGCCACGATCTCCTGCTCGAGATAGCTCCCCACGTACGCCCCCAGGTCCGCGTCCGGGTCGTCCGAATGCCAGTGGGCCGGCAGCAGGCCGCGGTCGAGCGCCCGGTCGAGGTCGAAGTCCGACCCCAACTCGACGGCGCTCAACGGGTGCAGCCGCAGCGTGCGCGCGCGCCCGCCGAGCAGGTCCACGCCCCCGCGCCGGAGCTTGCGCGGGCTCGAACCCGTCAGCAGGAACCGGACCCCACGCTCCTCGATCAGCCGGTGCACCTCGTGCAACAGCCCGGGCAGGCGCTGGATCTCGTCGAGCACGACCAGCCGTTCGCCGGACGCCAGTTCCTCGGCCAGCCGGCCCGGTCGGGCGGACAGATCGAGAAACACCTGCGAGTCCAGCAGGTCGTAGACCCGGACGCCGGGCAGCGTCCGGCGCAGGAGGTGGCTCTTCCCGGTCTGTCGCGGCCCGAAGAGGAAACACGACTTGCGCGCGACGCGCGCCGCCAGGTCGAGCCTCCGGACCACCGACCAGCCGGTGGAGCCCGGCGGGAGCGACGGACTCATCGTCAAATGTCATGACAAATGACGACAGGGTTGTCAAGGGTGGGCCCGTCGAGCCGCCAAGACGGCGGGCCGGCGGCGGCGGGACCTACTGCCAGGTCACGGTGCCGGGGCCGAACTCGCGGGACACGCCGACGATCAGGGCGTCGGTGGGCGAGACGCGATAGCGGTCGGGCAGCGCGATCACGGTTTCGCCGCGGTTGGCCACGCGCACGTGCAGCACGGTCGCGCACGACCCGCGGCACTGGTCGAGCACCGCGCGCAGCCGCTCGAACGCCCCGTCGTGGAGCCGGCCCGCATCGATGTGCAGGTGGACGACCCGCGCCTGGTCCAGCCGCACCTGCTCGAAGGTGGCGGCGTCCTGGAGCACGAAGCGCAGCGCCTCGTCCTCGTCGTCTCCGCCGCCGCGGTTGGGGTCGCGGAACGAGGCGCTTTCGACGCGGCCGCGGCAGAGCAGGGCCAGGCCGGAGTGCAGCGCGGCCTCGACCTTCTCCAGTGCCTGCGGCGGCACGAACACCTCGACCGCGCCGGTCAGGTCCTCGAGCATGAACACGGCGGTGCGGCGCCCGGTCTTCTTGTTCAGCCGCTCGACGAGGTTCTCCGCCATCCCGCCGACCCGCACCTCGGCCCCCAGCCCCCGCTCCTCGACCTCGGCCGCCGGGACCGTCTGGTGGCGCTTCAGGTCCTCCTCGTAGCGGTGCAGCGGGTGTCCCGAGAGATACGCGCCGATCGCCACGCGCTCGAAGCGCAACAGCGCCAGCTCGTCCCACGCCTCGGCCGCCGCATAGCCGCCGTCCGCGGGCGGCCCGGCGTCCGCGGGGGCGTCGGCGGCGGGCGTGCCGCCGCCCTGGAGGAAGGCGTCGAACAGCGCGGTCTGGCCGACGTCGCGGTCGCGCTGGCGGCTGCGGCCGAACTCGAGCGCCCGATCGATGCTGGCGAACATCGCCGCGCGGGTGACGCCGGCGCGCTTCCCGAGCGTGTCGAACGCGCCGGACTTGATCAGCGCCTCGAACACCCCGCGGTTGACCGGCCGCGGGTCGACCCGGCCGGCGAAGTCGAACAGGTCCTGGAACGGTCCGGCCTCGCGGGCGGCGAGGAGCGCGTCGAGCGCGGCGCCGCCGACGCCGCGGACGGCGCCGAGGCCGAAGCGGATCCGGTCGGGGGCCGCGCCGGGCTCGGGTGCGAGCACGTCGAAGTCGACCTGCGACTCGTTGACGTCGGGGTTGAGCACCTGGATGCCGCGCGAGCGCGCCTCGGAGATGTAGCGCACGACGCGGTCGGTGTCGTCGCGGTCGCAGGTCAGGAGCGCGGCGAGGAACTCGACGGCGTGGTGGGCCTTGAGCCAGGCGGTCTGGTAGGCGATCACGGCGTAGGCGGCGGAGTGGCTCTTGTTGAACGCGTACTCGGCGAACTGCGCCAGGTCCTCGAACACCCGCAGCGCGATCCCCTCCTCGACCCCCCGCTTCCGGGCGCCCGCCACGAAGGGCTCCCGGCTCCTCTCCATCACGTCCTTCTTCTTCTTGCCCATCGCCTTGCGCAGCTGATCGGCCTCGCCCAGCGAGTAGCCGGCCATCCGCACCGCGATCTGCATCACCTGCTCCTGGTACAGGAGCACGCCGTAGGTCTCCGCGCAGACCTCGCCCAGGATCGGGTGCAGGCAGGTGATCCCCTCCTGGCCGTGCTTGCGCTTGATGTACTGCTCGTCGGCGTGCACGCCCAGCGGGCCCGGACGGTAGATCGCCACCGCGGCGACGATGTCCTCGATCCGGTCCGGCTTCAGCCGCTTGAGCAGCTCGCGGAAACCCCGCGACTCGAGCTGGAACACCCCCAGCGTCTGCCCCGAGGTCATCAGCTCGAAGGCCGCGCGGTCGTCCAGCGGCACCCCGTTGATGTCGAACCGCTCGAGCCCCGGACGGCGGCGGATCAGCTTGGTCGCCCGGTCGATCGTCGTCAGGTTCTTGAGGCCCAGGAAGTCGAACTTCACCAGCCCGACCGCCTCGACCGCGTTCATGTCGTACTGCGCGACCAGCACCCCGTCCTTGGAACGGAAGACCGGAACCAGCTCCCACAGCGGGCCGGGGGCGATCACCACGCCCGCCGCGTGCTGCCCCGCGTGCCGGTGCAGCCCCTCCAGGCGCCCGGAGAAGTCGAGCAGCCGGCGGACGTTCGGGTCGCGGTCGTACTCCTGCTTGAGCCGCGGCTCGGCCTCCAGCGCCTGGGCGATCGAGCCGGCTTCGCCGGGGGCCGGCGGCGGGATCAGCTTCGACAGCCGGTCCCGCTCGAGGAACGGGACCTCGAGCACGCGGCCGACGTCCTTGACCGCCGAGCGGCTCTTGATCTGGTGGAAGGTGGCGATCTGGCCCACGCGGTCCTCGCCGTACTTCTTGCTGACGTAGGCGATCACCTCGTCGCGCCGCTCCTTGCAGAAGTCGACGTCGAAGTCCGGCATCGACGGCCGCATCGGGTTCAGGAACCGCTCGAAGATCAACTCGAACCGCATCGGGTTGATGTCGGTGATGCGCAGGCAGTAGGCGACGAGCGAGCCGGCGCCGGAGCCGCGGCCCGGCCCGACCGGAATCCCCTCGTCCCGCGCGTGACGGATGAAGTCCTGCACGATCAGGAAGTACCCGGCGTACCCCTTCTCGCAGATGATCTTCATCTCGTGCGCCACCCGCTCGCGGTACTTCACCTCGTCGAAGGGGTGACCGTCGCGCTTGAGCTCGAAGAACCGCCGCTGCAGCCCCTCCTCGGTCAGCCGCTCCAGGAACGACTCGCGGGTCTCGCCGTCGGGCACCGGATAGTCCGGCAGCATCGCCTTCCCGAGCGGCAGCTCGACGTTGCAGCGGTCGGCGAGCTCGACGGTGCGTTCCACGGCATCGACGTAGTCCGGCAGCGCCTCGCGCATCTCGTCGCCGCTGCGCAGGTACAGCGCCAGCTCGGAGTGCCTGAGGTTGACCTGGTCGCGGATCGTCTTGCCCTCCTGGATCCGCATCAGGATGTCGTGCGCGGCGGCGTCCTCGCGGTACAGGTAGTGGGCGTCGTTGGTGGCCACCAGCGGGATGCCGTTGCGGTTCGAGATCCGCCGCAGCCGCTCGTTCAGCTCCTCCTGGCCCGGATAGCCGGTGTGCTGCACCTCGAGGAACCAGTTGCCGGCCGGGAACAGGTCGCGGTACGCCAGCGCGACCCGCTCGCCCTCCTCCTCGCCCTGCTCCATCACCGCCCGCGCCACGTCGCCGCCGACGCAGGCCGAAAGGCCGATCAGCCCCGCGGAGCGCTCGCCGAGCAGCGGACGGTCGATCCGCGGATGGTAGAAGAAGCCCTCGAGGTGCGCCTGGCTGACGAGGTAGACGAGGTTCTGGTAGCCCTGGAGGTTCTCGGCGAGGAGCACGAGGTGTCCGGCGCCGCGGCGGGTCCTGTCGCGGCGGTCGCCCGGGGCGACGTAGACCTCGCAGCCGAGGATCGGCTTGATCTTGGCCTCGCGGGCGCGCTTGTAGAAATCGATGATCCCGTACATCACGCCGTGGTCGGTCATCGCCACGGCGTCCTGGCCCAGCTCGGGGAGGCGGTGGAACAGGTCGCCGAGGCGGATCGCACCGTCCAGCAGCGAGTACTGGGTGTGCAGGTGCAGGTGGACGAATCCCGGACCGGCCATCTCGATCCCTTCTGCCCGCACCACGCCCGCCCGTCAAGCCCCGTCGTCCCGGGAGGCCTGCCGTCCCCGGCCGTCGGCTCCTCGTTGCTTTGCCGCCGCTCCGTCCTCATGCTACCGTTCCCTGTCCGCGGGCGGCCGTTCCCGGGGGCTGGTGCCGCGTCCGCGCGGAGGAGGCGAGAGGACATGACGAGCAGGTGGATGACCGTGGGCTTGGCGGCGATGGCCGCCGCGTTGCTCGGACTCGGGACGGTGGCCTCGTGCGGCGACGATGACAGCGGCACGGACGCCGCCGACACGCCGACCGACGACGGCGCCGGGCGCGTGGAAAACAACCCCAGCGACGGGGTGCGCGCCGACTTCGTGATCGACTCGCTGCGCATCGGCAACCAGGATGACGGCGAGGGGTTCAACATCGACGGCATCAACACCCCGGCCGGGCACGCCTACCTGCCGCAGGACGGCCCCGGCGGCGTGGACAACCAGCTCGGCAGCCTCCTCACCGCCCTGGTCGATGCCGGCCTCGACTTCGACGCCAACGCCGACATCGCGGAATCGATTACCAAGGGCGACCTCATGATCGTGCTCAGCCACCGGGACGTGGACGACTGGACGAACGACCCCGGCTGGGTGCCGCTCTTCGGCTACGCCGCCAAGGACGCAGACGACCCGGAGGACCCGACGAACAACCTCGACGGCACGGGACAGCTGCTGATCGACCCCGAGTCGCTGACCGACCCGACCGACGAGGACACCGCGCTGATCAGCTTCCCGGAAGGGATCCTCAACGTCACGCCGGCGGCCGACGGCAACCTGCAGCGGGGCGACTTCGAGGCCGGCCCGTCGCTGTTCACGGTGGACCTCACCGTGCAGGACGACTCGCACCTGCACCTGGAGATGAACGGCACCCGGATCGTGTGGGACCTCGAGACCGCGCCCACCGGCGACCCGGGACTCAACGGCCGCATCGTCAACGGCCTGATCGGCGGCTACATCACGCTCGGCGACGCCTCGCGCGCCATCGCGCAGCTCGACCTGGCGGGCAGCTCGATCGATATCAACACCATCCGGTCGATCCTGGCCGGCCAGGCCGACATGGACGTGATCCCGGAGGGGTTCACCGACGACCCGTGCACCACCGCCACCGTGCAGACGGACTGCGCCCCGGGCCAGACGTGCGAGGCCGACGGCGGAACGTACTTCTGCTACGAGGGCGAGAACAACCCCGACGCGATCTCGGTCGGCCTCGTGTTCACCGCCGTCTCCTGCGAAATCACCGGGATCTACGTCGACCCGACCCCGTAGCCCGCCCCGGAAACCCCACGTATCGAGCCGCCACTGCCCCGCGCCGTCAAGTACGTGGAGCGGTGGAGCCTCGCGGCGACCGTCCGTGCATGCCGCCGCCCGCAGGACCCGGACGGGCTCGCCGGCGTTGCGCCCGGCTCCGCCGCCCGCTACAACGGAAGCGTGGCGGAGCGGGTCCGCCGGCTGGGAAAGGAGCTCGGACGATGAAGGTCGTGGCGTTCAACGGGTCCCCGCGGCGCGAAGGCAACACGTTCCTCCTGCTGCGCACGGTGCTGGAGGAGGTCGAGAAGGCCGGGGCGACGACCGAGGTGGTCCAGCTCGCGGGCCGCAACCTCCGCGGCTGCACCGCCTGCGGCAAGTGCAAGCAGAACAAGGACCGCCGCTGCTCCGTCACCCAGGACGACCTCAACGCCTGCCTCGAGAAGATGCTCGCCGCCGACGCGATCCTCCTCGGCTCGCCCGTCTACTTCACCGACCTCACCCCCTCGATGAAGGCCCTGATCGACCGCGCCGGCTACGTCTCCCGCGCCAACGGCGACCTGTTCCGGCGCAAGGTCGGCGCCGCCGTCGTCGCCGCCCGGCGCGCCGGCGCGATCCGCACCTTCGACACCCTCAACCACTTCTTCCTGGTCGGACAGATGATCGTCCCCGGCTCGAGCTACTGGAACGTCGGCATCGGCCGAGAGATCGGCGACGTGCTGCAGGACGCCGAGGGGATCGAGACGATGCGCACCCTCGGCCGCAACATCGCCTGGCTGCTCGAGCGGCTGGCAAAGGAGTGAGCGATGCGATTCGCCCTGATCGGCCCGACGCTCGAGGAGAACCTCGCCCTCGGATACCTGGCCGCCGCGCTGCGCGCCGCGGGCCACGAGGCGACGTTCGTCCCGTTCGAAGGTCCCGCGGACACCGCGGCGCGGGCCGCCCTCGCCCACCGGCCCGACGCCGTCGGCGTGTCGCTCGCCTTCCAGGTCGGCGCGGAGGAGCTGCTCGGAGTCCCCGCGGCGCTGCGGGCGCGCGGGTTCGCCGGCTTCGTGGTCGCCGGCGGGGCGTTCGCCTCGCTCGCCGCCGACGACCTGCTCCGCGAGGCCCCCGCGCTCGACGCGGTGCTTTGCGGCGAGGCGGACGAGTCGATCGTCCGGTTGGCCGACGCCCTGCAGAGCGGCACCGGGCTGCCCGGGGTCCCCGGCCTCGTGCGGCGCGACGGCGGCAGCGTGCGCCGCGGCCCCCGCCCGACCAGGCCGCTCGACCTCGACGCCCTGCCGCTGCCCGCGCGCGACACGCCGACGCCGACCTGCGCCGGAGTGCCGGCCGCGTCGGTGCTCGCCAGCCGCGGCTGCCGCGGCCGCTGCTCGTTCTGCTCGCTGGCCGCCTTCGCCGCGCTTTCCGACGGCCCGGTGCGCCGCGAACGCTCCCCGGAGGGCCTCGCGCACGAGTTGGCGGAGCTGTGGCGGACGCGCGGCGCGCGGTTCTTCGTGTTCCAGGACGACGACTTCCTCGGCGGCGCCCCGGCCGAGCGGCTGGCCCGCGCCGTGGGGCTCGAGCGGGCGCTGGCGGCCGAGGGGCTGCCCCCGGTGGCGCTGGCGATCAAGGCCCGCCCCGACGGGATCGATCGCGAGACGCTTCGCGCGCTGCACCGTGCCGGACTCGTCCAGGTGTTCCTCGGCGTGGAGACCGTCTCGTCCGTCGGCCTGCGGGCCTTCGCCCGCGGCGTCGGGCCGGAGCGCGTGCGCGCGGCGCTCGACGACCTGCGGTCCGCGGGGGTCTTCGTCGCCTCCAACCTCCTGCTCTGGCGCCCCGACGGCACGCTCGACGAGCTGCGCGAGAACCTCGCGCTGCTCGCCGCGTACCCGGACCAGCCGTTCAACTTCGGGCGCGCCGAGCCGTACGAGGGTTCGGCGTTGACGCGCCGGCTCGCCCGGGAAGGCCGGCTGCTCGGCGACTGGCGCCGCCGCGACTACGAGCTGCGGGACGCCGGCGCGCGCCGGTCCTTCGAGCTGTTCGCCGCGACGCTCGGGCGCCGCTGCGGGGAGCGCGGCGCGATCCCGCTGGCGCAGCGCGTCGGCACCGCGGCGGCCGTGGCCGAACGGCTGTTCGGCGCAGAGCGGACCGCGGCTCTCGCCGGGCGGGCGCGCACGGCGCTCGGACGGCTCGCCGACTCCAACCGTCGGCTGCTCGCCGGGATCGTCGAGGCCGCGGCGACCGGGGACCGCGGGCAGGCCGCGGCAACCGGGCGGCTGGCGACGGAGCTGGAGGCGGCGGACGCGGTCCTCGTCCCCGAGCTGCGCGGACTGCTCGCGCGGCTCGAGGAGTGCGCGGCTCCGCCCCGGCGCCGCGCGGCGCGGAGGTCGGCCTGGAGCGTCCCCGCGCGCGCCGCCGCGGTGGCCGCCGCGGGCGCCCTGGCCTGCGCGCAGCCGCAGCCGGCGGTCGTCCACCCGGAGGGCCCCGGCGTTGCCGGACCGCAAGGCCCGGACGCCTCCGGAGCGCCGGATCCAGACGTCCGGGAGCCGGTCGAGCCCGCCGCGGAGCCGATCCCGGGGCTCGAGGTGCGGCTCACCACCGACCACCGCTACGTCGGCGGAGGTCCGTGCCGGCCGGCGACACCACAGCCGTCCGCCGTTGCCGTGACGGTCACGGCAACGCTCCCGCAGGCGGCGATCGAGGGCCTCGAGGCGGACGGCGGACGGATCGAGCGCCTCGTCGTCGCTCCGGACGGATCGCGCGCCGTGGCCACGGTGCGGGCGGGCGAGGGGACGGACGACGGACGGGTCGTGGTCCGGCTCCGCCTGGCCGACGGATCCCGCACGGCGTGGGCGGAGCCGTTCTGGTGGGCGAACGGGTACGCCTTCGCCGTCGAGGAGCAACGGACGCTCTTCCTGGAGCCCGAGCCGCCGTTCGACGGCCGCCACGGCATGGGCTGCGACCCGCCGGGACCGATGCCGACCATGCGGTTCGAGCCGCGCGAGCTGTTCGCGCAGGAGGGACGCGTCGCGGCGGCGATGCACAACGGGCGCCCGGAAGGGTGGGCGACGCCGATCCGGTTCGCCGTCGGCGTGACGGAGGCGCCGCCCGACTCGGTGGAGCCGCTCGAGGCGACCTGCGAGCTCGGGCAGCTCGAGGTCCAGCCTTTCCGCAGCGAGGGGGAGGTGTTCCCTCCGGGCTGGTTCCTCGGCACGTTCTCGCCGTACGGGGAGGACGGCCGGGCGATGCTGCGCGAGGGGTCGTCCGCCTGCACGGTGTCGTTCCGCGTGCGCGGCGAGGACGGCGAGACGGAGACGCTGTCGCTGCGCCTGGGCGTGACGGTCGCCGCGGACGGCACGGTGACGCTGGGCCCGGCGCTTTGACGACACCGCCGGCCGCATGCTAGAAATCCAGGGTCCGCCGCTCGTGCCGGGCGGCCGGGCGCACTTTCCCGGGGGGTTCGCGACCAGGAGGACATCGTGCGGAGCAAGTGGCTGCCGATCGCGCTGTTCGTAACGTTGTTCGGGACGGGCTGCCCCAGGGCCTACGTGCAGCCGACGGGCTTTGTGCCCGGCGGCGCCATGGCCAGCATCACGATCCAGAACGTGTCGAACTACGACATCTACCAGCTCTACATGAGCTCCAGCTCTGACCCCAACTGGGGCAACGACCACCTCGGCCAGAACATCCTCCCGGCCAACGGCGGCACGGTGACGCTGACGATGCCGTGCGACACCTACGACATCAAGGTGATCGATGAGGACGGCGACGAGTGCACGATGATGCAGCAGCCGCTGTGCAGCGACAACGCCTGGCTGATCACGAACGAGGAGCTGCTGAGCTGCGAGGGCTACCGGTAGCGCGCGTGGTCCCGAGAACCACCCCGACCCGACGCGTCCAGCAGCGGATCTACGCCGACCGGCCGCAGTGCGTCTCGGTGGTCGGCGACCCCCGCATCGGCAAGTCGACGTTCCTCGACGGCCTCGCCGCCTCGGCCGACGCCGCCGACCCGGCCCCGCCGACCGGCACGCGCTTCATCCGCCTGGCGATGACCGGGCCGGTCAGCACCTCTCCGACCGCGTTCCTCGCGGTGGTCCTCGACACGCTGGCCAACGGCGGCGCCGACGGCGCCCGGCTGTCGTCGGTCCCCGGCTCGCCCGACGCCTCGCCCCGCGCCTACGCCTCGCTCGAGGCGCAGGTGCAGGAGCTGGCGCAGGCCGGCGGCCGCCTGATCCTGCTGCTCGACGACTTCGACCGCGTCACCAGCTCGCCGGCCTTCCCCGCCACGTTCTTCTCGTTCCTGCGCTCGCTGGCCAACAACTTCCCGGTGGCCTACGTCACCACCTCGCGCCAGGACCTGCAGCAGCTCTGCGTGTCGCGCGAGGTGGAGGAGTCGCCGTTCTTCAACATCTTCCAGAACCTGAACCTGGGGCCGCTGGACGAGGCGCAGACGCGGGCGCTGGCGGCCGAGCGCGCCCCGGGGCTCGGGACGGAGCTGGCCGACTGGGCGTGGGCCGAGTCGGGCGGGCTGCCGGCGGTGGTGGCGGCGTGCTGCGACGTCGCGGCGGCCGGGAAGGCACCGGCGTCCGACGAGGCGCGGGCGGCGCTGGACGAGGCGCTGGCGCCGTACCTGCAGGAGCTGTGGGCGCACTTCGCGGAGACGCACCGCGGGCTGCTGGCGCGGCTCGCCGCCGGCGAGGCGCCCGGGGAGCGCGACGCCCGGCCGCTGCGCGACCTCGGGCCCCGCCGCGGCTACCTGCGCGAGCAGGACGGCAACTGGGTGCTGACGTCCGAGGCGCTGCGGCGGGCGATCGCCGCGCAGCGGGGCGGCGACCCGTCGTCCCCGGGCCTGCTGCGGCGAATGAAGCGCTTCTTCGGCGGTTGAGGGAGACGACGTGAGGAAGAACCCGTACCTCAACCGCCTGCCCGTGCGCGAGCCGGCCCGGTTCTACGGGCGCCGGCGCGAGCTGCGCCGGATCCTCGAGGGGCTGGCGGCGGACCCGCCGCAGTCGTTCTCGCTGGTCGGCGACCGCCGCATCGGCAAGTCCTCGACGCTGCACCAGCTCCAGCACCCCGAGGTGCTGGCGGCGAACGTGCCGGAGACGGTGCGCACGGCGCTGCGGCTGCGCTACCACGACTTCCAGGCCGGCGTGCCGGCCGACGAGCCGGCGTTCCTCGGCTTCCTGTGCGGCGAGATCGCCGACGCGCTCGGGACCGACCGTCCCGCCGCGCCGTCCCGCGACGCCGTCGTCGCCCTGCTGCGCCGGGCCGACCGGGAGGGCGTGCGGCTGGTGCTGATGTGGGACGAGTTCGAGGTGGTGACGCGCCACAAGGCCCTCGACCTCGACGTCTACTCGTTCCTTCGTTCCCTCGCCCAGAACCACAAGCTCGCCTACGTCACCGCCTCGGGCCGCGACCTCCGCTCCGTCTGCCACTCGGCCCAGGTCGCCGACTCGCCGTTCTTCAACGTGTTCCAGACCGTCCGCCTGCGCCCGCTGTCGCGGGTCGAGGCGACGGCGCTGGTGACCGAGCCGTCGGCGGCGGCGGGCCTGCCGCTGGCCCCGCACGTCGAGCTGGTGCTGGACGAGCTGGCGGGGACGTTCCCGTTCTTCGTCCAGATCGCCTGCGCCGCGCTGTTCGAGCACCTCGACGAGCAGGACGGCGCGGCGCTCGACCGCGGCGCCGTGCTCGAACGGTTCCTCGAGGAGGTCGACCCGCACTTCCGCTACGTCTGGGAGCAGCGGCTGTCGGCCGAGGAGCGGCAGGCGGTGCTCGAGGCGTCCCGGGGCCGCGTGACGTCGTCGGGCTCGAAGCGGATCGCCGAGCGGCTCGAGAAGGAAGGCTACGTCGCCAAGCGCGACGGGGCCTGGGCGCCGTTCTCGCGGTGCTTCGGCCGCTTCGTGCTGGAGACGATGAACGTCGAGGAGGAGGAGACGCTCGACGCCGACGCGCAGGCCGCACCGCTCGGCGCCACGCGGATGGACGAGTCGCGGCGGCCGCCGAGTCCCGGGGCGTTCCAGCCTTCGACCGCCGGGCGACCCCCCGGACGCCGCTCCAGCACCCCGGGACCGCTCGGACGGGGCTCGGTGCTGCTGGGCAAGTACGAGGTGGTCGACGAGCTGGGCGAGGGCGGGATGGGCAAGGTGTTCCTCGCCCGGCACCTCGACCTGGGCCGCAAGGTGGTGGTCAAGGTGCTCAGCCCGCAGATCGCCGGCGCGCCGGACATGGTCACCCGCTTCCGGCGCGAGGCGATGGCGGCGAGCGCGATCGGCCACCCCAACGTGGTCCAGGTCCACGACTTCGACTGGCACGAGGACGGCCGGCCGTTCCTGGTGATGGAGTACCTGGAGGGCGAGGACCTCGCGCAGCGCATCTACGGCAAGACCGGCACCGAGGCGCACCCGCTGCCGATCAAGGAATCGATCGACATCCTGTGCGCGGCGTGCGAGGCGCTGGCGGTGGCGCACGAGCGGCACATCATCCACCGCGACCTGAAGCCGAGCAACCTGTTCCTGGCGCGGCCGCAGGGCACGATCCCCGACGCCGCGCACGGCTACGTCGTCAAGCTGCTCGACTTCGGCATTTCCAAGATGCTCGACCTCGGCGGCGCACAGCAGCTCACCCGCGCCTCGGGCATGCTCGGCACGCCGTGCTACATGGCGCCCGAGCAGATCGCGGACGCCGGCGCCACCGGCCCGGCGGCCGACCAGTACGCGCTGGGCGTGGTGCTGTACGAGGCGCTGACGGCGAAGCTGCCGTTCGAGGCGGGTCCGGCGATGTCGCGCCCGTTCTGGCCCAACCCGCCGCCTCCGCCGCCTTCCCCGCCGAGCCGCTTCCGGCCCGACGTCCCGGCGCCGCTGGACGCCGTCGTGCTCCGCACGCTGGCGTTCTACCCGCAGGAGCGCTTCGCCGACGTCAAGGCGTTGGCCGAGGCGCTCCGCGCCCTGTTCCCGGGCCGCAAGGGCCATGGGGCGTAGGGGGCCGACGGCGCTCGCGGCGGTGCTCGCCGCGCTCGGCTGCCGGACACCCGCTGCCGCGCCGCACCCCGATTCGCCGGGCCCGCCCGTCGTCGCCTCCGCCGACGTCGCGACGCCGGCGGCCCGACCAACGCTCGAACCGGGACCCGACGCGGCGAGCGCAAGCGCCTTCGACCCCCCGCCGGTCGCGGCGGCCGACACGCCCTCGCCGCCCGCGCACGACGCCGAACCACCGATGGCAGGCCTCCCGCCGCCGCTGTTCGTGATCGTCGGCGGCGACCTGATGTTCCACGACCAGATTGCGAGCGTGGCCCGCGAGCACGCGGGCGACGACCCGGCCGCCGGCTGGGCCTGGCTGTTGCGCGAGCTGGCGCCGCTGCGGCGGCGCCTGGAGGCGGTGGGCCGCACGGTCTTCGTCGCCAACCTCGAGAGCCCGATCGCCGCCGAGCGCGAGGAGCCGCGGCCGTTCCCGCCGCGCTTCAACGGCCCGCCCGAGGCGCTGGCCGGGTTCCGCGCGGCGGGCATCGATGCGCTGACCCTGGCGAACAACCACGCCTACGACCAGCACCGCGAGGGATTGGCCGAGACGGTCGCGGCCGTCGAGGCCGCGGGGTTCGTCCACGTCGGCGCGGGCGACGCCGCGACGGCGCGCGCCCCCGCGGTGCTCTCGGAGCGCGACCCGCGCGTGCTGCTGCTGCAGTACCTATGGCTGCCGTCGCCCCCGCGCGACCCGGCGGACGACGCCGCGGCCCGCGTCGCCGTGCTCGACGAACGGACCGTGGACGAGGTGCGGGCGGCGGCGACGGAGGCCGACGCGCTGCTGGTCGTCGTGCACTGGGTCGGCGAGTTCCAGGCCCGGCCGCTGCCGGCCTGGCGCGACTGGGCCGAGCGACTCGCGGACGCGGGGGCGACCGCCGTGGTCGGCCACGGCCCGCACGTCGTCGGACCGGTGGAACGCGTCGAGCGCGACGGGCGCGTCGTCCCGCTGGTCTTCTCGGTCGGCAACCTGGTCTCCAACATGGGCTGGGGCGTCCACCCGGGCGTGCCGCTGATCCCGACGGGCGACTCGGAGTTCCGCCTCGAGGCGCGGACCGAGGCGCTGGCGGTGCTGCGCTTCGACCCGGCGACGGACGACGGCGCGGCGGCGCGCGTCGCGGGGTGGCGGCTCACGGGCCTGTGGATGGTCCCGCTGTGGCTCGAGGACAACCGCCCGCTGGCGAACGCGCCGCGCGGGCCGCTGCGCGAGATCTTCCCGCGGCCGCTGCCTTGGTGCCTGCCGGAGGATCCCGCGGCCGGCTGCTTCGACGGGGCCTCCGAGCGGTGGTGCCGCGGGCGGCTCGAGCTGCTGCAGACGGGGCGCGACGGGGTGCTGCGGACGCTGTGGGGCGCGGACCCGGAGCCGCTCGCCCGCTGCCCCGCCGGCGCCGACCCGTACGCCCCGCCGCCGGACTTCCGGCGGCTCGCCGCGCCCTGAGCGTGCAGGCTTCCCTACGAAAGGCGCGGGCGCTGTGGTATTCCCCCGGCCGATGGACGGTGCGAGCCGGTGCAGCCGCGGGAACCCGGCCGGGGGCCGCGCGGTTCCGTTGCAAGCGACGACGGTCATCCTGCTCGCGCTGGGGCTCGGCGCCGCCGCCGCCGCCTCCGCCCGCGCCGCGGAGGTCGAGGACGAGGGCTTGTCGGCCGCCTGGCCCTTCGCGGCGCTGGCGATCCACACGGGGGTCGCGGCCGGGGCGATCCACGGAGCCGGCTGGCCGATCGATGACGCGATGCTGCGCTGGACCGTCGGGATGGCCGCCGGCGCGGTACCCGCCGGGCTGATCCTGTGGGCCTGGGGCACGCCGTGCGACGACGGCGAATGGCGGGACGCCCGGGCGCTGTGCTGGACCGAGGCGACGTTCCAGGCGCTGGTCGTGGCGCTGGTCGACCTGGCGGCGATGGGCGCCACGATGTGGTTCGTGCAGCCGGTGCCCGCCGGGGTCGAACGGCCGTCGGACGGGTTGCTCGCCGGCTGGACCGTCGGCTGGGCCGCGGGCAGTACCGTGGCGCTCGCCCTGCCCCCGCTCCTCGGAGCGCACTGGGGCGAGGACCCGTGGTCGCTGGCCGGGTTGCTGGCCTGGGGCCACGCGGCGCTGGCCACGACGCTGCTGGCCGCGCTGTACGCGCTGGCGGCCCCGGGCCCGGTCGACGACTGGTCCGTCCAGCTCCCGCTGGCGGTCGGCACCTGGTAGCCTGCTCGGCGCCCGGAAGTTGACCCTCGCCGGCTCCTGTGGGCATCTGCGGACGCGGACGACGGCGCGGAGGGCGCCGCGCGGGAGCACGACGTGGCGGCGAGCGCGATGGAGACAGTCGTGTCGAAGGTCGAAGCGGGGACGCGGCTGGAGGCGTTCGTCCGCGGCCGCTTCCCCGGCAGCTCGCTGACGCAGGCCCGGCGCGTGATCGACGACGGACAGGTGCGAGTCAACGATCGGCACGCGCCGAAAGGCTACCGGCTCCGGGCCGGCGACCGCGTGCGGGTCGAGCAGGCCCCCGCCCGCGCCGACTGGACGCCGGTGCCGGGCGCGGTGGAAGGCGTACAGGTGGTCTACGAGGATGCCGAGCTGCTGGCGGTGGCCAAGCCGGCCGGGATCCCGTCGGTGCCGCAGCGTCCGGACGAGATCGGCACGGTGGCCAACGCCCTGGTGGCCTACGACGCCGGACTGGCGGGCCTGGGGCGTACGCCTCGCGACGCCGGACTGATCTCGCGGCTCGACCACGGCACCAGCGGCCTGCTCGTAGCGGGGCGCACGCGGGCCGCGTTCGCCGAGCTGCTGCGGGCCGGCGACGCCGGCGAGCTGCACAAGGGCTACCTGGCGCTGGTCGAGGGGGTCCGGCGCGCGCCGTGGCCCACCCGCGTTCGCCGGCCGCTCGAGGCCCGCGGACCGCGCGGCGCGACGGTCGTCGCCGGCGCCGAGGCCGGGAGCGGCGCCGTGCCCGAAACGCGGATCCTGCGCACCCGCTCCGGCACCGAGGGAACGCTGGTGGTGGCCGAGCTGCGGCACGGCGAGCGACACCAGATCCGCGCGCACCTCGCCGCCCTCGGCCACCCGATCTGGGGCGACGTCGAGCGCGGCGGCCGGCCGCTGGGGGACGACGGACGGCTCGCGCTCCACGCCGCGTGGCTCGAGCTGCCGCACCCGCGCACCGGACACCGGCTGCGCCTGGAGACCCCGCCGATGGAGCCGCTGGCCTCGGCCCTGCGTGCCGCGCGCCTCCCGGTCCGGCAGCGGGAGGAGCCGTGACCGGGGCGCTCGACGAGGCGGCCTGGGCGGCGCGCCGGGAGCGGATGGTCCGGGAGCAGCTCGCGGCCCGCGGCGTCGTCGACGAGCGGGTTCTTGGGGCGATGGGCCGGGTCCTCCGGCACCGGTTCCTCCCCGAGCGGGTGCGGGACGAGGCGTACGGCGACCATCCGGTGTCGATCGGCGACGGGCAGACGATCTCGCAGCCGTACATCGTGGCGGAGATGACGGCCCTCGCGCTCACCGCCGCACCCCCGCTGCGCCGCGCGCTCGACGTCGGCACCGGCTCGGGCTACCAGGCCGCCGTCCTCGCGGAGCTGGGGCTGGAGGTCGTGTCGCTCGAGCGGCTGGCTTCGCTGGCGAAGCGCGCGCGCGCAACGCTGGCCGAGCTGGGGTATCGGGTCGATGTGCGGGTCGGCGACGGGTCGCTCGGCTGTCCCGACGCGGCGCCGTTCTGCGCAATCGTCGTCGGGGCGGCGGCGCCCGAGGTTCCGGCGGCGCTGGCGGAGCAGCTCCGGCCGGGCGGCGTGCTCGTCGTCCCGGTCGGCTCCCGCGGCCTGCAGGAGCTGACCGTGGTGCGCCGCACGCCGGACGGCTTCGTCCGGGAGGGGGCCGGCGGCTGCGTCTTCGTGCCGCTGGTGGGCGAGCAGGGGTGGCCCGAACGGTAGCCCGGGGACGGTCGCGCTACAGACGCGTCGCGGTCACGTTGAGCGTGAACGAGCCGGAGCCGGTCGAGAAGGCATCCTGGATGATGTAGTAGCTGCCCGCCTCGAGGGTCAGCGAGCCGGTGCCGGTGGGCGAGGTCATCGTGGAGGGCAGACACGAGGCCCGGGTGCCGCCGCAGTCGTCGTCGCAGTCGATCTGGCTCGAGGCGACGTCGCAGTCGCTCCGCATGTGCAGGGAGCCGTCGAAGTCGGTGGTCGTGGAGGTGACCGTCACGGCGGACCGCGATGGCAGCACCAGCTGGAACGCCATGTCGGGGCCTTCACCGCCCACGCAGCTCGGGTCGAAGTCGGCCGGGCGCCCGGCCGTCGTGCCGGTATGCGTGTAGGTGAAGGTGGTGCTCGAGCTGTAGTCGACATTGATCAGCGGCGCGCCGTCGCAAGCCGTGGTGGGCGGGCCGAAGGTCGCCGTCAGCGAGTGGGGCGTCTCGATCGAGGTATCGACCAGCACCCAGTAGTCGCCGGCCGGGACGTTGCGGTTGAAGACGCTGGGGGCCGCGGCCGAGACGCAGCGGATCGCCGTGCCGCCGCCGCAGGCGCCGGAGCGCAGGTCGAGGTAGTTCGTCGTGGCCGAGCTGGTCAGCGCCAGGGTCACGTCCCGCGGCGTGGCCAGCGTGAAGCGGTAGACGGAGTCGACGTAGGCGACGGAGGTGCCGCAGGACGGCACGTAGTCGTCCGAGCAGGCGACCGTGGTGCCGGCGAACGTGCCGCCCGCGGAGATGTCGACCGCGGTACTGCAGACGTCGCCGGGCGGCACGGGCGTCGGTGCGCTCATCGTCACCTGCAGCAGGAACTGGCTGCCGGCAGTCGTCGGACCGGAGACCATGATGTAGTAGGTGCCCGCCGCCAGGCTGCGGCGCGTGAACTGGGCCGGGTTGCCCGAACGACAGCCGATCTCGGACGTGCCGTCGTCGCAGGTCGTGCGCAGCGCGGCGACGTGGGTCGTCGAGGCGCCGACCGGGGCGACGCTGATCGCGACGTCCTGGGGCGCCGCGAGCGTGAAGGAGTACACCACGTCGCTCAGCGTCGTGGTCGTCGAGCAGCTCGGCGGGTAGTCGCGGTAGGTGTCGACCAGCGTGCCGAGGAACATGCCGCCGCCGCTGACGTTGATCGCCCCCGAACAGCGGTCGTTGGCCGGCGGGTAGATCGGGTCCTCGAGCCGCACGTTGAGCGTGAAGGGGTTGGTCGAGTTGGCATCGACGGCGATGTAGTACGTTCCCGCGTCGAGGAAGTTGCGGCTGATCGTCGAGGTGCTCCCCGAGGCGCAGGCGAGCTCCGTCGAGACCTCGCCGCAGGTCGTCATCAGCGAAAGGTAGGTGCTGTAGGTCGTCGGCGTCAGCGAGGCGGTGATCGTGATCTTGTGCGGCTCGGTCAGCACCAGCCGGTAGAACACGTCGTTGTAGGTGTAGCTGTAGGCGCAGCCGGGGATGTAGTGGTTCGACGTGTCGAGCAGCGTGCCGGTCACCGGGCCGGCCGACGGATCGATGTCGTACGCGCCGGAGCACACGTCGTTCGGCGGGATCGGCGTCGGGCCGTCGGTGGCGTACGAGATCGAGAAGTCCACGGCCGAGCTGGCCTTGACGATCACGTAGTACGTGCCCGGCGCGAGGGAGTTGCGGCGCAGGGTGATCGTCGTCCCGCTCAGGCACTGCAGCGACACGGTCGAGCCGCCGCCGCACGGCGCCCGCTCGAAGTCCGCGTACAGCGTGCCGCCGCGGGACGTGACCGTGACGATCACGTCGATCGCCTCGGTGACATCGATCGAGAACACCACGTCGGCGTAGCTCGAGCTGCCGCAGGCCGTGGTGTAGTTGGCCATCGTGCCGTTCGTCGAGGAGTTGACGGAGACGTCCTCCTCCAGCCGCAGCGCGCCGTCGCAGGTGTCGTTCGCCGGACGACACTCGTCGTCCGCGAAGTCCGCGAAGGTGTCGCAGTCGTTGTCCCGGATGTCGTCGCAGACCTCGGGAACCCCCGGATGGACCGTCGGGTCGCTGTCGTTGCAGTCGTCGCCGCCGCAGTCCTCGTCGCCGAAGCGGGCGTCGGTGATGTAGGTGTCGCCGTCGAGGTCCCGCGGGTCGTGCACGCACCCGCCGCGCGCCTCGTCGCAGCTATCGATCGTGCAGGCGCTGTCGTCCCGGCAGTCGGGCCGCGTGCCGGGCTGGCACCCGACGCCGACCTCGCACGTCTCCGCCCCGTCGCAGACGATCCCGTTCTGGCACGCCTCGTCGTCGCCCACGTGGTTGCAGCGGGAGAGGTCCGGGTCGCAGGAGTCGACCGTGCAATCGATCGCGTCGTCGCACGGGTCGGCCCCGAACGTGCACGTGCCGTCCACGCACCGCTCGATGCCGGTGCAGAACAGCCCGTCGTCGCAGTCCTCGTCCACCAGGCACGGCACGTCGGTCGTGTCCCCGACGTCCCCCTCGACCTCCGCCGTGTCCCCCGTGTCGGTCGGAACGTCCTCGACGTCCTCGACGTCCGCCTCGCCGTCGGCGTCCGCCCCGACGTCGTCCCGCCCGGTGTCGGTGACCGTCGTGTCGTCCGAACATCCGGCGGCGAAGCCCAGGGCCGCCGCAAACACCCACACGATCCAGCCACGATGCATCATCTCGCACTCCTTCCCGAAGCGCCCCGGAGCGACGGCGACGGACACACGGCGTCGCGCACCGTCGGGGCGGTCGCGCCCGGGAACCTTTGCACGAAACCCCGGGTCGCGCAAGGCGACCTCCGGACCGGATTCGGCTAGAGTCCCGGTCGTGATGCACGCGCATTCCGCCGCCCAATCGGTCCTCGTCGCAGCCCTCGCCGCCGCCCTCGGCGGCCTGCTCGCCGCCGGTTGCCGGCCGCCGCCGAAGCGCCGGACCTCGACCGAGCCGGAGCGCGAGTTCGGGCGACTGCAGACCCTGGTGCTCGCCGGCGACACCGTGCTGGCCCGCCGGATGCACTGGGGCGTCACGGACCAGGACGCGCGCGGGCCGCTGGGCTCCCTGCGGCCCCTGTTCGACGGCGCCGACCTGTCGCTGGTCAACCTGGAGGGGGTGATCTCGTCCCGGGGCGAGATGCAGGACAAGAACGAGCGGAACTCGTTCTACTTCCGCGGCCGGCCGGACCTGGTCCGGGTGCTCGTGGAGGGCGGGATCGACGTCGTCACGCTGGCCAACAACCACGCCGGCGACTACGGACCCGCGGCGCTGCTCGACGCGCTCGACATCCTCGACGCCGCCGGCATCCAGCACGTCGGCGCCGGGGCGACTCCGGAGCAGGCCGCGGCGCCGGTCTACCGCCGCGCCGGCGACGTGGTGGTGGCGCTGATCGGCGCCGAGGCGACCCAGGCCAGCTTCGACGTCCGCCGCGGACGCGCCGGGACCAACTACTGGAACGAGGGCCGACCCGACGAGCTGGTGGCCGCCGTCCGCACCTCCGTCGCGCAGGCCCGCCGCCACGCGCACCTGGTGTTCCTGACGATCCACTGGGGGCCGAACAACCGGGACGAGCCGAGCCCCGAGCGGCGCCGGCTGGCCCGACGGCTGGTCGAGGAGGCCGGCGTCGATGCGGTCCTGGGACACTCGGCCCACCGCGCCCAGGGGATCGAGATCCACCGCGGCCGCCCGATCCTCTACGACGCGGGCAACCTGCTGTGGGACTACGACGACGAGGGGCCGAGCCATCGCGGTCTCGTGTTCCGGCTGCACTTCGACCGCGGCGGCGTGCGGTGGCTGGAGGCCGTGCCGGTCCGCCTGCGCAAGAACCGCACGACGCTCGACGACGACCCCGGCGAGGCGCTCGAACGCCTCGCCGGCCTGTGCGCGGACCTCGGCACGGAGCTCGTACGCCGGCCGGGGACCGGCGAGGGGGCCGGGGCGCAGGTCGGCGTGCTGGCGGTCGGCGGCGGTTACAGGGCACCGACGCCGCCGCGGCCGGGCGAGGCGCCGCCCGAGCCGACCCGGCGCACGCCGCCGCCGGAGGTGCTGTTCCCGACTCCGGCCACGGTCGTCGCGGCGCTCCCCGCGGACGCACGGCGGTTCGACCCGCCGCTGGCGTTCGAGAACGGCATCGAGCTGCTCGGCTGGCGCATCGAGACGCCGCGCATCAAGCGCCATCGCCCGCTGTTCGTCACCACCTGGTGGCGCGCGACGCAGCCGCTCGACGCGCGCTGGGAGGTGTTCCTCCACCCCGACCCGACGCGGGAGGGACAGGAACGGTTCGCGGGGGGCGGAGCCGGGGAGCACGAGCCCGGCGACTGGTCGTACCCGACGAATCGCTGGCGGCCGGGGGAGATCGTGGAGGACCGCTTCGACGTCCGACCGTTCCCGGACGTGCCGCCCGGCACCTACGAGCTGTTCGTGGGGCTGTGGCGACCGGACACGCGCGTACGCCTGCGGCCGCTGGACGAGGCGCGCGCGGACCGCGGGCGCCGCGTGCGGCTGGGGATCTTCGAGCAGACCTTGGATCCGTAGCCTCGCGCCGGGACGCAGGGACGGAACGCGCGCAAGGACGCAGGGAACCAACAGCTTCGACCCGATCGATCTTCAGATGAACAGCGAGCTGACCGAGTCGCCCTGGTGGATGCGCTTGATCGTCTCGGCCAGCACCTTGGCGACGGAGACGACGACGTAGCGCTTGTTGCCGTGGGCCTTCTCGGGGAGCGGGATCGAGTCGGTGACGACGACCGCCTCGAGCGGCGACTCATCGATCCGCTGGACGGCGGGGCCGGAGAGGACGCCGTGGGTGGCGCAGGCCAGGACCCGGGCGGCGCCGGCGTCGTGGAGCGCCTTGGCGGCGTTGCACAGGGTGCCGGCGGTGTCGATCATGTCGTCGCACAGGATGCAGGTCCGGCCCTCGACCTCGCCGATGATGTTCATCACCTCCGAGACGTTGGCCTTCTCGCGGCGCTTGTCGACGATCGCCAGATCGATCCCGAGCCGCTTGGCGTAGGCCCGCGTGCGCTGCACGCCGCCGGCGTCGGGCGAGACCATCACGGTGCGGGCCGGGTCGCGGATGAACGGCCGCAGCGCGTCCACCATCACCGGCAACGCGTAGAGGTGGTCGAAGGGGACGTCGAAGAAGCCCTGGATCTGGCCGGCGTGGAGGTCCATCGCGACGACGCGGCTGACGCCCGAGGCGGACAGCAGGTCGGCGACGAGCTTGGCGGTGATCGGCGTGCGCGGGGCGACCTTGCGGTCCTGCCGCGCGTAGCCGTAGTACGGCATCACGGCCGTCACGCTGCCGGCGCTGGCGCGCTTGAGCGCGTCGATCATGATCAGCAGCTCCATGATGTGGTCGTTGACCGGCGAGCAGGTGGGCTGGACGACGAACACGTCGACGCCCCGCACGTTCTCGCCGATCTCGGTGAACAGCTCGCCGTCGGAGAAGCGGCTGATCTTGCAGCGACCCAGCGGCATCTCGAGATGGTTGCAGATCGCCTCGGCCAGCGGTCGGTTGGCGCCCCCCGAGAAGATCCAGACGGTGCGCAGCGACATGGCGGCTCCACCTCTTCCGGTCCTGCGCCGGCCCGCGCGGCCGGGAAAGCGACTCGGCTGGGGCGGCAGGATTCGAACCTGCGGTGGCGGGATCCAAAGTCCCGTGCCTTGCCAACTTGGCTACGCCCCACCACCCCACCCTTCCGGGTGCACGCCCCATCTACCGCGCGGACCGCGGCCTGTCAACGCAACCGTGCAACGGGGTCGGACCGGCCCGGGTCAGCCCGCCGAGGTCGACGCCGTCTTCGACCCGTTCGCGGCGCCCGGGGACGAACCGGAGGACGGCTTCGACTCGCCCGACGGCTGCGACTCGCCCGACGGCTGCGACTCGCCCGACGGCTGCGACTCGCCCGACGGCTGCGACTCGCCCGACGGCTGCGACTCGCC
>JAFGHH010000283.1 GCA_016930215.1 Deltaproteobacteria bacterium | reverse complement strand
GCGCCCGCCGAGGTCGCGGCCGCCGGCGGCCGCGTGCTGGCCGCGCTCAGCCCCGCGCGGCTGGAGCGCGAGCTGGGGCGGCGCTACGGCGCCGTGGGCGGCCCGGCCCAGGTCCGCAGCCAGTCGTTGCACCGCCGGGCCGGCCACGGCACGGAAATCGAGAACCTGCACCTCGTCGGCGACTCGACGTTCCCGGGCGAGGGCGTCGTCGCCGTCACGATCTCCGGCATGAACTGCGCCGATCGGATCGCGCCCCGGCGCTCGGGACGCGCCGCGGGCTGAGGGAAGGAGCGGAACGATGGACGGACGACGCAAGGAGCGGGTGCTCGTGGTCGGCGGCGGCCTGGGCGGCCTGTCGGCGGCCGCCGGGCTGGCGGCCGAGGGGTTCGCCGTCGAGCTGTTCGAGAAGAACGACAAGCTCGGCGGCAAGCTCAACACCAAGACGGTCCGCGGCTACAGCTTCGACCTCGGCCCCTCGATCTTCATCCTCCCGCACTACTTCCGCCGGCCCTTCGAACGGGCCGGGAAGCGGATGGAGGACTACGTCCGCTTCGTCGAGGTGGCGCCGCAGTGGCGCGGGTTCTTCGAGGACGGCCTGACGATCGACCTGCACCGCGACCAGGCGACGATGGAGCGCGAGGTGGCCCGGATCGGCGCCGACCCCGCCGGCTACCGCGCGTTCGTCGAGTACTCCCGCACGCTCTATGCCTTCGCCGAGGACGCCTACCTCGAGCGCGGGGCGGACTGGTTCTGGGAGGTGCTCCGCGGCAAGAGTCAGCGCGAGGCGCTGACCGGCATCGACTGGTTCCGCCGCATGGACCTCGGCGTGCGGCGCCACGTGAAGCACGAGCCGCTGGCCCAATTGCTCGAGTTCTTCGTCAAGTACGTCGGCTCCTCCCCCTACCGCGCCCCCGCCCTGCTCAACTCGCTCGCCTGGTCCCAGCTCGCCCACGGCCTGTGGTACGTCCCGGGCGGGATGTACGGCTACGCACGGGCGCTGACCCGACTGCTCGACGAGCTCGGCGTCCAGGTCCACCTCGACTCCGAGGTCGCGACGCTCGAGCGGTCCGGCAAGCGCGTGACGGGCCTGCGGCTGGCCGACGGTCGCACCGCGCGCGGCGACCTCGTGGTCTGCAACATGGAGGTCGTCCCGGCCTACCGCCGGCTGCTCGGGGAAACCGGACCCCTGCTGAAGGCTCACGAGTACGCCCTCGCCCCCGCCGCCTCCGGCCTGGTGCTCGACCTCGGCGTCGATTGCCGCTACCCGCAGCTCGCACACCACAACTTCTTCTACTCCGCCGACCCGCGACGCTTCCTCCACCAGATCCACGTCGAGCACCGGCTGCCCGACGACCCGACGCTGTACGTGGTCTGCGCCACGCGCAGCGACGACACCATCGCGCCCCCCGGCTGCGACGTGATCAAGGTCCTGCCGCACATTCCCTGCGTGCAGGACCCGCCGTTCGCGGCCGCCGCGTACGACGCGCTCAAGCAGCGCGTGCTCGACAAGCTCGAGCGGATGGGGCTGCGCGACCTGCGGAAACACGTGGTCGTCGAGGACGTACTGCTGCCCGAGGACCTGCAGCGGATGTACCTCACCAACCGCGGGGCGATCTACGGCGCGGTCAGCGACCGCACGCGCAACATGGCGTTCAAGGCGCCCAAACGCTCG
The DNA here is from genome assembly GCA_016930215.1 of Deltaproteobacteria bacterium. Classification (GTDB taxonomy): domain Bacteria; phylum Myxococcota_A; class Polyangia; order DRWM01; family JAAZOP01; genus JAAZOP01. Next base: position 1,805 of record JAFGHH010000283.1, on the reverse strand, counting down.
CTGCTCTGCGACAACCTCTACTTCGTCGGCGGCACCGTCAACCCCGGACCCGGGACTCCGATGGTGGTCCTCTGCGGACAGAAACTGACCGACGCCGTGCTGGCCGACCTGCAGCCTTGAACCGCGGTGCCGGACCGCCTCGACCGTTGACTTCGGGCCCGACACCCTTACCTTCGACGCGGGACACGGGAACGGCGGGAGGCGCCCATGGACACGCGCACGGAGCACGATTCCCTCGGCACGCTCGACGTCCCCACGGACGCCTACTGGGGCATCGAGACGCTGCGCGCCGTGCGCAACTTCCCGATCTCCGGCCTGCGCACCCATCCGGAGCTCGTGCGGGCCACGGCCCTGGTCAAGCAGGCGGCGGCGGAGGTCAACGTCGCGCTGGGCGAGCTGGACGCCGTGCGCGGCGGAGCGATCGCGCGCGCCGCGGCCGAGGTCGCCGCGGGCGGCCTGGCCGACCAGTTCGTGGTCGATGTGTTCCAGGCCGGCGCCGGCACGTCGCTCCACATGAACGTCAACGAGGTGCTCGCCAACCGCGCCCTCGAGCTGCTCGGACGCCGCCGCGGCGACTACGCCCACGTCCACCCCCACGACCACGTCAACCTCGGCCAGTCGACCAACGACGTCGTCCCGACCGCGCTGCGATTGGCCGCCCTTCGCATGCTCGGACGCCTGGAACGGACGCTGGGCGGCCTGATCGACGCGTTCGCGGACAAGGGACGCGAGTTCGACCACATCGTCAAGGCCGGCCGGACCCACCTGCAGGACGCCGTTCCCGTGCGCCTGGGCCAGGAACTCGCGGCCTACGCCGCGGGACTGGACAAGGACCGCGAACGGTTGCGGCGCGCCGCCGAGGTCCTGGCCGAGCTGAACCTCGGCGGCACGGCCGCCGGAACCGGGATCAACGCGCATCCGCGGTTCCGCGAGGCGGCCGTCGCGCGGCTGCGCGAGCTGTCCGACCTGCCCGTGCGCCCCGCCGCGAACCCGATGGCCCTGATGCAATCGATGGCCGACTTCGCCGACGCCTCCGCCGCCCTCCGCACCCTGGCCCTCGACCTGATCCGCATCGCCAACGACCTCCGGTTGCTCGCCTCCGGACCGCGCACCGGCCTGGCGGAGCTCGCCCTCCCAGTTGTCCAACCCGGCTCGTCCATCATGCCCGGCAAGGTCAACCCGGTGATGGCCGAGATGCTCGACATGGTCGGCTTCCAGGTGCTCGGCAACGACACCACGGTCGCCGCCGCCGTCCAGGCCGGACAGCTCGAGCTGAACGTGATGCTGCCCGTGCTCGCCCACGACCTGCTGCAGTCGCTCGAACTCCTCGACGCCGCCCTCCGCGCGTTCACCGAGCGCGCGGTGCGCGGCATCACCGCCGACGCCGACCGCTGCCGGCGCAACTTCGAGCGCTCCGCCGGCCTGGCCACGCTGCTGACCCCGTCGCTCGGCTACGACCGCTCCGCCGCCCTCGCGCAGGAAGCCGCACGCTCCGGCCGCGGCGTCCTCGAGCTCGCGGCCGAGCGCGGGCTGCTCGGGCCCGCCGAGCGCGACCGGCTGCTCGCCGACCCGCGCGCGCTCACCGAGCCGGGGCGCTTCCGCGCGACGAACCGCCGGAACGACCGATGACGGCCTGCAGCCGCCGCCTCCCCGGCCTCCGGCGGGCTACCGGCCGCCGGCCCGGTCGAAGCGGCGGCCGACCTCCGCCCAATCGACGACGTTCCAGAACGCCTGGACGTAGTCGGCCCGCCGGTTCTGGTACTTGAGGTAGTAGGCGTGCTCCCAGACGTCGAGCGCCAGCAGCG
>JAFGHH010000282.1 GCA_016930215.1 Deltaproteobacteria bacterium | reverse complement strand
GGCGGCGGCGATCGCTACTAGCCCCGCGGCCGAGCCCGTCCTCCACAACCCGCTCCCTCGTTTCCCTCCCCGTCCCCTCCGTCTTCCGGCTCGTTGACCAGTCGGTGCGCCTGCCGGATCGGCTCGAGCAGCCGGTAGCGCGGTGCGAGCTGCAGCGCCAGTTCGACGGCGCCCGGGAGGTCGAGCCGGTGGCCGATCGACACGTAGATCGGCTTGACCCCCGCGCGCGTGCGCAGCGCAACGCCCACCATCTCGCCGCGGTGCACCAACGGCGCCGTCGCCCCGCGCGCGCGGCCCAGCACGCCGTGCTCGCCGCACAGGATGCTCTTGGCCGCGCCCAGCGCCGGCAGGTCGCCCCACACGCCGAGGTGGCAGGCCAGGCCGAAGCGGCGCGGGTGCGCCAGGCCGTGCCCGTCGAGCACCAACGCCTCCGGCTGCTCCGGCAGCCGCGCCAGCGCTTCCAGCAGCACCGGCAGCTCGCGGAACGACAGCAGCCCCGGGAGGTACGGGAACGACAGCGGCCGCTCGACCCGCACCCGCGCCACGACGGCCAGCGGCTCGACGGTCATCAGCACCGCGCCGGCCCGGCAGGTCGTCTCGCCCCGTCGCACCGAGACGTCGAGCCCGACCACGGTGCGCGGCGGCCGCCGGGGCGGCTCGTGCGAAACCCGCTCGGCCAGCCGCCGCTGCAACGCGATCGCCTCGCGCGGCGTCATCCGCCACGCGTGCAGCGGCGCGCTCCGCCGTCCGGTCCAGCTCACGCGTCCTCCTCCGCGCGCGCAGGGTCGTTCGTCCCCGGCTCGTCCAGCCGCAGGCGCGCCGTGACGGACACCGAAGGGTCGCGGTCGAGGAAGCCGCGCAGCTCCAGCAGCTTGTTCTCGTCCAGGGTCGCCTCGAGCGACAACCGTTCGCCCTCGGCGACCCGCCCCGGAAACCGCAGCGCCAGCGTGGCCAACAGCCGGTGTCCGTCCGGTCGCGGGTCCTCCCCCTCGACCACCGGGATCCGGACGTAGCGGCCCCAGCCCGGCGGCACCGCAAACGCGCGGCGCTCGACGACCCGCGCCGGCAACGGCGTGCCCGCTCCGATCAGCCGCCGGAATCCCCCGCCCGCCGTGCGCACGCCGACCGACTCCGCGGCGATCGCCGTCGCGGGCCGCAGTCCCGGCCGGCCGCCGAGCAGCGCGCCGTGCTGGAGCACCGCGCCGGCGACCACCGCCCGCAACGCGTCCGGCACCACCCGGGACGCGCGGCCGAAGAGCCGGGCCACGGCGTCCTGCACCGCCGGCACCAGCGCCATTCCGCCGGCGAGCAGCACGAGGTCCAGGTCCGCCGGGCTCGCCCCGGCCTTGCGCAGCGCGTCCCACGGCGCGTCCAGCACCCCCGGCGGCGCGTCGGCGGCGCGGTCCCGCGGATCCGCCAGCAGCGGCGCCGACCACTCGGCGTAGCGGGCGCGGTCGATCCGCTCCACCAGGTGGTGCTCGCCGTGCAGGAACAGCTGCCGCACCTGTGCCGCCGGCTCCACCCCGTCGACCGGCGCCGCCGCCACGTCCCGCTTCACCTGTTCGGCCGTCCGCAGCATCCGGTGCTCGAACAGCAGCCGGTCGCCGCGGGGCAGCGCGCCCAGGTCGAGCCCGGACCGCGCGCAGAACCGCTCGATCAGCCGCCGCGCGACCAGCGCGTCGAGGTCGTCGCCGCCCACCGGGGTGAAGCGCGACAGCGACCGCAGCTCGACGGCAAGCCCGGCACCGTCCGGACGGACGTGCGCCACGCACGCGTCGCTCGTGCCACCGCCCACGTCGAGCAGCAACACCAGCCGTTCGGTCTCGAAGTCCGGCTCGCCGGGGGGACGCGGCGCCGACCGGCGGGCGTGCAGGAACGCGGCCAGGGCGGCGACCGGTTCGTCGAGCAGCGTCCGGGGTCCGACGGCGAGGCCGGCGAGTGCCGCGGCATCGAGCAGTGCGCGGCGCCGGTGGACGTCGAACGAGGCCGGCACGGTCAGCACCGCCTCGCGCACGCGGCCTCCCAGCCGTGCCTCGGCGGCCCGACGCAGGCGCCCGAGCACCGCGGCCGTCAGCTTCGTCGTATCGTAGGCCCGGCCGGCCACCGCGACCCGCGGGAAGCGCCCGACGAGCTGCTTGAGCCGCCGTACGACCCGGTCCGGCCGCAGGCCGAGCTGCTCGCGCGCCGCCTCGCCGATCACCACCTTGCGCGCCGCCGGGAAGAACAGCAGCGTCGGCAGCACGTCGGCCGCCTCTTCCCGCCCGTCCTGGGGCACCGGAATCACCGTCGGCTCGAGGCCGCGCGCGTCGTCCACCGGGCGACCCCACGCGACGAGCGAGCCGGTGGTGCCGAAATCGATCCCGACCGCCGGCGCGCCCGAACCGCTCATCGGCCGCGCGCCCCGGCCCCGTCGTCCGCGAGCTCCCGGACCACGGGGCGCACGACGAGCCGCCGGCCGACGGTCCATCCCGGCGCCGCGACGACGACCCGCCTGCGCCGCTCGCCCGTCCGCAGCGGCGAGCCGTGGTACTCGTAGCGG
>JAFGHH010000281.1 GCA_016930215.1 Deltaproteobacteria bacterium | reverse complement strand
GGTCCAAGCCCTCACGACGCTCCCTCGTCAGCAAGAACCTGCGCGACTACGCCGGGTTGGCACCTTGAGATGGCTGGCCCCTGGACGCAGCCTTGCCAGATGAGGCCCGTTGCATTGTCCGTAACCACGGGTTGTGCGGGGACTCCCGTCGCCCTCGTGTAGTCCCCGATTAGGTCGGCAGGGAGGATGTTGATGTGTGGACCGGGCGTATTGCAGGCTATCGTGTCACAAGATCCCGGCGACGTGCAGTTGGAGTCGACGCAGAGGTCGTACCAGAGATCGCCGTTCGGCGCGGCCGTCGTGTCGATCGAGCAGAAGACGAAGTTCTCTTCTCCCCTGCAGTCGACGATCACGCCGCCGTCGTCGGTGTCCGCGTCCGCATCACCATCCGCGTCGGCATCCGCGTCGGCATCCGCATCGGCATCCGCGTCGGCATCCGCGTCGGCATCGGGGCCGACATCCTCGTCGCCATCGGGATCCGCATCCGCATCGGCGTCTGCGTCCGGTCCTTCGCCGTCGTCTGCGGACGCGGTGTCGGAGTCCGCGGGGTGGACGGTGAAGTCGTAGCCGCAGGACGAGAGCAGTAGCAGGAGTCCGACGGGAAGACCGCGGTATCTCAGCATCGGTTGGATCTCCTTTCACCTGTCAGGGCCAGGTCGCCAATCGAGTCCTCGGCATCGACGACTCGGTCGTCGTCGGTCTTCGTGCCGAACAACCCGCGGCTACGGGCGTGCCGATCTCGGCGCCCACGCGCAGGCCGGCCGGAAGTCACGGGATCTCCAACTCGCAGACGAAGCCTACGAGGTTCGAGCAGGTGAAGTCGTTCCAGTTGCCGCTTCCACGATCCACGCCCAGGCAATCCTCGTTTCCGAGGTGATCGTCCGGTTGGCCCGGATTCCATCGCGTATAGGCCCACGGCTCCCCGCTCACCCACGTCCAACTCCCCTCGGCACCGGGTTCGGAGGCCCCGACCCAGGAGTTGGTGGCCGTGGCGTGCCGCGCCAGGAGACCCGCCGCGAACGCCGCTTCTCCGGCATCCGTCAGGCTCGCCAGGTGCGTTCCGTGCTCGGCACAGTAGGCCTGCGCGGCGGCCCAGGCGAGCGGGACGCGACAGTAGAAGTAGGTGTTTCCGTTGAGCGGATTGATGACGCCTTCCGTGCAGCCCGGGATGCCGCGAACGCACCGGGCGTAGAGGTCGGTCACGGACGTCTTGAGGAAGTCGCGCGAGTAGGTCCTGAAGATGAACTGGACGCCCCACGCGCTATTCGTCGGGTCGTCGGCATACTCGGTCGACGTCCAGTGGTATTGCTCGGTCAGGCCCGGGAAGGCCACCGTGTCCGGCGACTGCCCCAGCTCGCACCAGTTGCGGAGCAGGCGAAGTTCGCGGACCGTGGGAAGCCGCCAGCCGGTACTGCCGTGCCGGTTTTCGCCGCAGTCCGCCATGGCGTCCGTCCAGCTGACTTGTGTGCTGGTCCCGGTGCAGGTCGTTCCATCCCAGGTCTCGCCGAGCAGGCAGCGGTCCCATTCCAGACCAGAGAAGTCGTCCCGCACGACGGCACCGCCGGGACCGACGGTGGAGAACCGCCTGGGCCCGGCCGTCGCTCCCCGGCGGACGCAGGCCACGGTTCCCTGGAACGAGGTCGAGTCCTGCCACTCGTGTCCCTTCTCGCCGAAGAAGATCTCGACGGCGTGGCCCGGGTCGCCGGGGATCGGCGTCGTGCTCCACATCATGCCCGGGCCGTACGAGGAAAAGCTGGCGTTGTCAATGGCGGGGGAGGCGTGCGAGCGGTCGACCAGCGTCTCCAACTCGTCGAGCGTCGGCGCGCGCCAGTCCGAATACCCGCCCCACGAGCCGCGGCAGCTGGTGGCCGTGGCCGAGAACGACGCCGTGGTCGCCGTGCCGGTGCAGGCGGTGCCGGACCAGGTCTTTCCGACCGGACAGATTCGCCACTCGAGGCCCGAGAACTGGTCGATCACCGTCGGCTGGCCGCTGGTGCCGGCCCGCAACCAGTGTCCGGAACCCGAATGCAAGGCCGGCGGGATCACCCCTGCCGTCGCCCATCCCATGCTCGCGTTGCACGGCGGGGCGTAGACGCACAGTCCTCCGGTGCCGGCCGTGTACGGCGCCGCGCAGGACGAGCAACTGGCCCCGGTGTAGCCGACGTCGCAGACCGTGCAGTCGGATCCGCCCCAACCTTGCAGGCAGTCCTGGCAGTCTAGGCCGATGTCGCGGTGCGGGAGGCAGGCCGCGCAGCCTCCGGCGGCGTTCCAGCCAACCGGGCACTGGTCGCACGTCCGGCCGTACCGGCGGCCGCCCTACTGTCGTTCCCACGCCCCAATGTCGCAGTAGGGCGGCGTACCGGTGCCGGTGTTGGTGACGCCAGGGTCGTCAAACCGGGGGTTTCCATCCAGATCGAGGGAGGGAGCCGCCGTTCCGTTGGCAGCGTCGATCGCGGGCGAGCCGCCACCAAGGCGCAGATCCACGATGCGGTACTCCATCCCGGCGGTCGGAGTCGGCGTGTCGCTCGGGCCGCCGGCTTCGCCCCAGGCGTAGACCGTGGTCGCAGTGTTGTCGTCGATCAGGTACCAGCGGTCGTAGCTGCCGGGGCTGGAGCGTACGAAGAACTTGCCCGCCAGCGAGCCAGCCGGCCACGACTTCGTGGAGTCCGTGAAGACCGTCTGGAAGAGCTCGCGGTCGTAGGTTGGCGTCGTCGTCAGGACGCCGTCCGCCGTCGTCGGGTAGGTGACGAAGCCGGGATCGACGGCCAGATTGCCCGTACCCGCGTACACCCCGGACGCCATCTTGATGTCCGAGTAGGTCACATTCGAGCTGCCTCCCTCGCCGTTCCAGGGCGGCCAGGTGGCGTACCAGGAGATGACGTTGGTGACAGTGAGTCCGCCCGCAGCCATGGAACTGGGTCCGGGGGAGATGCAGACGTTGTCCACGAACGTGCAGTTGGCGATCGTGCCCGGAGTTGTGTCCTCCCAGATGCGAAGCGCGGCCGCATGGTTGGCCACGTTTCCGGCGAACACGGAGTTCACGAATCGCAGCGTGCAGACGCCTCCGGAACAACCCGTCAGCGTACCGTCCGCGAACACCGCCGCAGCCAGATCACCTGCGAGTCCGACCAGGATCGAATCCTCGACGACGATCGAGGAACTGGCTCCGCATATTCCTCCGCCGGCGCGGCTTCCGACCGACCGGAGCAGCTTCGAGCGACGAACCGTCACGCTTCCGCCGAGACCCGAGTAGATCGCGCCCCCCCGATTGCCGGCCACGGTGGCATGGTTATCCACGAGGATCGAGTCCTCGACGACGAGCGTGGCGGCCGTGTTCAGGATGCCGCCGGCGGATCCGTTGACCGCCGTGTTCCGTCCGACCAGGGAGTCCTCGATGCGCAGCGTCGCACCGCCGGCGTTGTAGATCGCGCCACCGCCCGTCGCCGAGTTGTCAATGATGCGGCAGTTGCGGACGGTGAGGTCGTGGCCGTCATTCCGGATCGCGCCGCCCTTGTCGCTTGGCGCTGTGCCCACGGCACTCCCGCCCTGGATCGTCAGCCCGTCGAGTACCGCCGCGGCGGTGCCTGTCGACGCACCCGTCACCACGCTGTACACGCGGTTGATGGAGCCCGACGACTGGTGTCCAGCCAGAATCGACCGGTTGGCATCGATGTCGCGAGCGGCGAACAGCGTCTCCGTTCCCGCGAAACCACCGTAGATCGCGATCCCCGCGGCAAGCCGAACTGTGTCGGTCGCCGCCGATTCCCAGACGTAGTAGGTCCCGGCCTGCACCCATACCTCGCAGCCGGCCGTGGCAGCCGCGTCGATCGCGTCCTGTACGCGACCACAGGCGTCGGTCCAAGAGTCGCAGCCTGACGCGGCCGCGGCGCCGCCGACCCGCGCGAAACGAACGCACGTCTCGCACGTCGCGCCCGTCCAGCCGGGAGCGCAGGTGTCGCACGCAGGTCCCGTCCAGTGCCCGGTGCAGGAACACGCCGCGCCCAGGCACTCGCTGTGCAGGGTTGGACACGTCTCGGCGATCCCCTCGTCGACACCGCAGGAGTCGAACCAGTGCACGTCGCCCGCTACGCATTCGCGGTGGTCGTGGGATGCGCAGGCATCGGTATCTGCGTCTGCATCGGCATCTGCGTCGGGGCCGACGTCCGCATCCCCGTCCGCGTCGGCATCGGTGTCGGCATCTGCATCCGATCCGATGTCGGGGTCGGCGTCCGCGTCTGCGTCTGCGTCTGCGTCTGCGTCCGGGCCTTCGCCGTCGTCCTCGACGAAGCCGTCATCCTCGCCGTCGTCGGGACTCGTCGTGTCCGAGTCCGCGGGGTGGACGGTGAAGTCGTAACCGCAGGATGACAGTGCCAGGAGCAGGGCAAACACGAGGTGGCGCAAGTGGAACATCCGGCTTCCCTCCTTCGAGCGCCCCCGTGGGGCGCGCTACCAGGTGACGGCCAGCCCCCCCGGGGCGACCCAGGCAACGCCGACGCCCGAGGCGTCCTCGGGGGACTCGCCGTCGAAGTCGGTGAAGAACACCAGCACCAGCGCCGTCGCCGCCGCCGCGCCGGCGAGGCCGGCCAACACGTACGTCGTCACCAGCAACGTGTCGCCCTTGTCGGCGAGATCCTGGTCGGTGCTGCCGCCGTTCACGAAGTCCTCATGGGTCGAGTAGAGCAGCCCGCCGGTAATCCCGGCGCCGATTCCGAGCGCCACCGCGGTACCGGCCGTGGTCCAGAACCACAGTTGATCGAGCCCGTCGTCGTCCTCCTCCGTCGGCGTTGTCACCGAGACGGAGGTGTCCGGCGTGTCCGGGGGTGGCGGCGGTGGCGGCGGGGGAGGGGGCGGGGGGGGCGGCGTCGTGGCCTCCGCAGGCAGCGTGCCGCCCATCTCGCGGACCATCTGCTCGATCTCGGTTCGCTCCGCAGCCGGAAGCGTGGAGCCGCGCAG
>JAFGHH010000280.1 GCA_016930215.1 Deltaproteobacteria bacterium | reverse complement strand
CGCGCGCGACCCCGCCCCGGAAAACCCGCTCGACCTCACCGGGCGCGCGGTGCAGGACCCGCGCGAGGGCGCGCGGCGCGTGCGGGCCTTCGCGGCGGACGAGCGGTTCGACGTGGTGGTGCTGGCGAGCCAGCCGCCGCGGGGCGACGCGCCGTCCGACGAGCGGGTGCGGCTGTGGACCGCGGCGCTGGCCGAGGGTGCCGGCCGCTCCCGTTTGGCGCTGCCGGTGCATGCGTTCCACGGTCCGCTGCCCCCGCCGGCGACGGACCCGCGGCACAAGGGGAACCCGTTCCTGTCGGGGCTGCCCGAGGCGGCGGCGGCGGTGCTGGCGGCACTGCGCGTCGGCCACGCCCGCCGCAGGCTGGCCGAGCCGCTGCCGGCGTTCCCGGAGGTCGACGTGCCGGCGCTCGGCAGCTGGCTGATGGGTCCCGCCCGCACGCTGTCCGAGCCGGCGAGCCTCGAGCTGCTGGGACGCTACGGCCTGCCGGTGGCGCCGTGGCGGCTCTGCCCGACCGCCACGGCCGCGGCGCGCTTCGCCCGGGAGCTTGGCGGCCCGGTGGCCGTCAAGGCGGCGTCGCCCGACCTGCCCGGCAAGGCGGCCGCCGGCCTCGTCCGCCTGAACCTCGACGGCGACGCCGCGGTGCGCACCGGGTTCAACGAGGTGCTGCTGCGGGCCCAGGGGATGGTCCGCCCCGACCGGCTGCTCGGGGCCACCGTGATGCGGATGGCCGCCGGCACCGCGCGGCTGGTGGTCGGCGTCGTTCGCGACGACCGCCTCGGACCGCTGCTCGTCGCCCGCCGCGCCGACCGCGCCGGTGCGGAGCCGCGCGCCGTCGTCCGCGCCGCGCCGCTCCGCCGCTCCCAGGCGCTCGAGCTGTGCGCCGAGCTGGACCTCGGCACCGCCGCCGCCGCCGCGATCGATACCGACGCGCTGGCCGAAACGCTGGTCCGCCTGGCCCGCCTCGGCGCCGACCTCTCCGCGCTCGTCGCCGCCGCCTGCGTCGGCCCGCTGGTCGTCGCCGAGCGGGGCCGCGGCTGCGCGGTGGTCGATGCCTCGGTCGTCCTCCGCCCCGCCCCTGCCGGGATCGGTTGACGCATCGCGGCCCGCCAAGTAGGCTACCGCGCAACCGAAGGGAGGGCCCCGATGACCGTACGCACCTGGATCGTGATCGGACTGCTGGCCGGACTCGCCGCGTTCGCCGCCTGCGGCGACGACTCGTCGGACGACACCGACGTCACCGACGCGCGCGACATCCCGGACGTCGCCGATGAGGGCACGACGTGCACGCCGCCCACCGTGCTGTGCGGCACCGAGTGCGTCAACACCCAGTCCTCGAGCGCCCACTGCGGGGAGTGCGACAACGCCTGCGCCACCACCGAGGTCTGCCGGGCCGGCGTCTGCGAGCTCAATTGCCCCGACGGGCCCTACGCCGACTGCGGCGAGACCGACTGCACCGGCCTGCTGTCCGACCCCGCACATTGCGGCGAGTGCGGCTACGCCTGCGACTCCGGCGAAACCTGCAGCTGCGGCGTCTGCGTCGGCGAATGCCACGACTTCAACACCGACCACGACAACTGCGGCACCTGCGGCAACGCCTGCGACTCCGGCGAGGAGTGCTGCTGCGGGGAGTGCATGGCCCCGGCGGCCTGCCCCGACCCCTGCCCGATGATCGACATCCCCGACCAGCTCGACTGCGGCGGCGGCTGCGTCGATTCCTTGAACGACATGCTCCACTGCGGCGCCTGCGATGCCCCCTGCAGCCTCACGGAGGCCTGCGGCGACGCCGTCTGCACCAGCGAGGTCTGCTACGGCGTCAACGAGGTCTACTGCGACGGCCACTGCACCAACCTGCGCAGCAACTCGCAGAACTGCGGCCGCTGCGGCAACGCCTGCAACCCCGAGACCGAGTACTGCTTCGAAGGCACCTGCCGCGTCGCCGGCTGACGCCGGACCTCCTCCCCGGACACCCGGTTGACCACCCCGACCCCGCCGCCCGACGACCCGCGCGCCGTCCTGCGGTCCCTCGGCTTGCGCCCCCGCCGCAGCCTCTCCCAGTCGTTTCTCACCGACCGCGGGAAGCTCGAGCGGATCGCCGCGGCCGCCGTCCCCGACGGCTCCTGGTCCGTCGTCGAGATCGGACCCGGCACCGGAGCACTCACCGCCGAGCTGGCCCGCCGCGCCGCCCGCGTCCTCGCCGTCGAGGCCGACCCGGACCTCGCCGCCGCCGCCGCCGCCGCCTTCTCCGACCGCCCGCACGTCGAGATCCGCCACGGCGACGCCCGCAACCTCGACCTCGCAACGCTCGACCTCCCCCGCCCGCTCGCCGTCGCCGGCAACATCCCCTACCACCTCACCGGCCTGCTCCTCCGCGCCGCGCTCGACGCCGACCCGCCGCCCGACCGCGTCGTGTTCCTCGTGCAGCTCGAGGTCGCCGCGCGCCTCGTCGCCGCCCCCGGCAACCGCGACTACGGAGCGCTCACCGTGCTGTGCGCCGCCGGCTGGACCGCACGCAAGCTGCTCCGCGTCCCCGCCGGAGCGTTCCACCCGCCGCCGAAGGTCGATTCCGCCGTCGTCCTCTTCGAACGACGCGCGGCGCCGCTCTGCCCGCCCGCGCTCCGCCCCGCCTTCCGCCGCGTCGTCCTCGCCGCCTTCGGCCACCGCCGCCAGACCCTCCGCAACGCCTTGCGCCACGGCGGTCTTGCCCCCGAGGAACTGGCACGCCTCGTCGACCTCCCCGGCGTCCGCCTCGACCACCGCCCCGAACAACATCCGCCGGAAGCGTTCGTCACCGTCGCCGAGGCGCTTGACAGACGACCTTGTACTTGGTAGACCTATCTACAAGATGGCTCCCGCGGACCAGTTGAGCGGCGCCTTGGAAGACTACCT
>JAFGHH010000279.1 GCA_016930215.1 Deltaproteobacteria bacterium | reverse complement strand
GCCGATCCCGCGGCCGGTCCAGCCGCCGGAGATGGGGAAGGTCATCTCGATCCCGATCCTCGGCGGCCTGCACCATCGCTACGAGCGCCGCGCGGCCTGACCCGCGGACCGTGATCGATCGTGGCCGCCCCGTCGTTGGACGGGATCGAACGCGCGCGTCCTGATCGTGCTCCGCGGCACCCTTCCGTCGGCCGACCGGCACGTCCCGGTGCCCGGACGCGGCCGACGACCGCGGTCCCTGGTTCGCGACGCTCGCCAACTCGACGTCAGATCTGGCCATGACGCACTTCATGACGCAGCGACGGGGTTGCTGGTAGGGACAGGCGCGGGTCACGTTGACGGAGGTTCGCGGTAGCGGTTGGAACCGCGTGTTCGTCGGGACGGTCCACATCGAATCCACCGACTGGAGTCTCGACGGCCGGTTCGAGGCGCCTGCCTGCGCGGACCTCCATCACACTACCGACTGACCATCCTCACCCTCGGATCAACGAGGCATCGCCCTCGTCGTCTGACCGCGTCGTCCGCGAACGCTTGGCCTTCGCCGCGGACGTCGTGGGCGGCATCGCAGGGGCGCCGAACGCCGCATCGTGGAAGCGCTGGCGGCGTCGGCTAGCGCGTCATCGCCGTCAGCGCCTGCGTCGTGGGCACGGCAGCGGCGCAGGACGCTGCATCGTGGGGGCGCTGCCGGCGTCGGGCAGCTTGGCAGCGGCATCGCGACTGCTGGGGCCAATTGCCATCCCGGCGAATGCGTGCCAGAGTTCCAGCGTCAAGGAACGCCGAACAGGAGGGATGCCATGAGGACGAAGATCGCTGCGATCGTGATCGGTACCGCGCTGGCCATCGGGTTCGCCATCCCCGGCGCCTGGGCGAAGGACGCGCACTCGGATGCCCAGTTCCACTGCCGGGCGGCGTGCAACAGCGACTGGAACGGCTGCCACACCACGTGCAGCCGCAAGCCGGCCGACGAGCGCGACGACTGCGACGACGAGTGCAACCGCGAGAAAAGCCAGTGCATGACGGCGTGCGACCGGATGTAGCTGCGAGCGCCTGGTCCTCGCCGCCCTCGATGCGGGCGGCGACCACGTCGAGCGCCCTGCCGGTCGTCGGGTTCGTCGCCGCGAAGCGGGCGTCGGGCGCGCCGCTTCGTGGATCACGACGGGGACGAGGATGGCGTCGGACGAGATGCCGTCGCCGCCCGCGTCGGTCACCCCGCCGGTCGTCGAGGTCGCTGCCACGAAGCAGGCGTCGCTCACGCCGGATCGATGAGAACGGGGAGGACCAGGACGCCGTCGTCAACGATCCAGGCGCCGCCCACGTCGAGCGCCTTGCCGACCGTCGCCCTCGTCGCCACGAAGCACGCGTTGGTCACGTCGCCTCGACGTTCACCACGACCACGAGGTGGGCACCGAAGGCGATGCGGGCGACGGCGGCGTCGAGCACCTTGTCCGTCGTCCCGGTCGCCGTCACGAAGCCGCAGCGCCCCCGACCTCCACGACGCCCGCGATGTCCCGACCTGCTCGACGGGGGACGACGGAGGCGACGTGTTCGATGTCGTCGACGTCCGTCCTCGGCGGGTTCGACAGCGACGAGGAGGAGCCCGGAGCGAGGTGGGCGCTGCCGACCGTCGCACGCAGGGGGTGGTTGCTGCGGATCGTGGCCCTGGAAGTCGCCAGGAGCGGATGAGGAGGCGGACAGGGCGGGCACCGCGGGACTAGTCGGAGCGTTGCGTCTCGTAGTAGAGGTACTTCGGGACGAAGAAGTGGAAGAGGCGCGTCGTGTAGGGGGCGGCACCACCCGCCGATTCGCCGTTCGTGTAGTACTGGGGCGCCGGTCTCGTTCCCACAGAGTTCAGCACGCCGGGCGACGTCTCGTCGAGGTTGAACGTCCACAGTTCGCCGCTGCCGACGTCCTCGCGAGCGACCTCGAACAGGTGGATCCGCATGTCGGTGATGCCGTACACCGTCGCGGCCACGGGCCGGCGCGTCCGAGTGACGTTGGTCGGCACGCCACTCAGGCCGTTGAGCAGGGTCGTCAAGTCGACCGGCGTGCTCCAGGATCCGCCGGCCGCCAGGACTCCGTAGAAGAGATCGTCCCCGGTGGCGATATCCGGGCGGACGAAGAACGCGTAGAGGCGCAAACGGTCGTCCGCCGGATCGAAGCCCACGAGAACCGGCGCCACGTCCGATCGGTAGTTCGTGCCGAGGTTGCGCGGCGCCGCTGGATCATCGACGTAGGTCTCGTACAGCTGGTTCGACCCGCCGCCCGTGCCGCGGTAGACAATGTACACCCGGTCGATCCCGGTCCCGACATTGAGCGCGCCGAATGCGGGTGTCGAGCCGGTAGTCTTGGTCCCTCCCAGGTCGACCGAGGGCTGCAGGCTCCAGCTCCCACCGTTGTCCCACCACACGCGGTAGATGATATGGTCCGTCGGCCCACGCCAGCCGACGAAGACGTCCTGGTAGGTGCCCCAACGTCGCACGACCGCAACCGGCTCGCTCAGCGCGGTGTTCACGCCGTCGTCGATGCGGTACTCGGTGGACCAACCCGACGCGCTCCACCAGCGCATGTAGATGGCATCTGCAGTCGGGTACCGCTTGCGGTAGAACAGCCATAGGGCATCGGTGCCGCCGCTTGTCGTCCGGACGGCGGCGAAACGATCGCCCGCCGGAACGAGGATCTGCGTAGAACCACCGCCGACCGCGTACATCGGTGACCACAGCCCAAGCGCGTCCATTGCGTTGGTCGTTTGGACGCCGGAGTTCGCGCTGCGCGCGGTGGCGGCACCGATCATGTGGGCCCGGTAGCTGCGGAAAGTCTCGGTCGTCTGGAACCATGTCCGCTGCGCGTCGTGATGGACCTTCTCGCACTCCGGGAAGCCCAACGAGGTCGTCCGGACCCCGTTCCAATCGAGCTGCGTTCCCGGCGCAACGGGATCGTCGTCGAAGTCGGTCTGGCCCAGGACCCAAGCCCCCGTGTTGACGATCTTCCCATTCGTGCGCAGCGCCAGCGTCGCGCCGTACTGGGACCAATGCACGGGATTGCCGTAGGCCGTACAGCGGACCCCAGGCGGTGCACCACAACTGACCTCGCCTCCGTTGGTGACCAGACCGCCGTAGAGATCTCCAGTTCCTTCTTTCAACGAGCCGTACTGGTTCCACATCGAACCGCCTTCGTACCCGACGTCGTTGTGCCACATCAGGTGTGCGAATTCGTGCGCGTGCGTTCCGAGGCTTGGCTGGCCGACAACGATGAAGTCCTCGTACGCCTGCGATCCCGTGCCCCAGCCGCGCACGTGGACTCTCGTCCACATCGGCCGGCCGCCGCCGTCGTCCCATCCATCCCGGGCCAGATGGGTCCACCAGTAGCCGTGGATTGTCGACGCGTTGTCCCAAGCGGCCAAGGCGTCGGCGTCGCAGTCACCCTCCCCCGGGGGGAACCCGTCGCCGTGGCAGTTCGAGCCCTCCAGGTAGTACCAGATGCTGCTGCAGGCGCCACAGGTGCCCGGCCACGGGTGGTAGGGGTCGTCGCCGCACTCCTCGTCCGCGGCGCCGCACGCGTTCCGGTGGTCCCAGATGGAGCGATTGAGGATGTAGGCGGACAGGTCGCGCAGGTCCGCGATCGTCCCGTCGGTCGCGTCGACGAGGATGCGGAGGTCACGGCCATCGGCCGCGCGGAACCGAACGCGCCACACCGGGATCGCGCCGCACCCGCTTCCTGCTCCATCCACACACGGGTCCCACCATGCTTGGTTGGCGACCGGCTCGGTCTCGAGGGCGGTTGATGCCTCGGTGAGGGCGCGGGAAACGGCTTCAACGGCGGCGAGCCGCCGTGGGCGACCTGGGAGGAGTCCTGCGGACAGCATCGAGTCGACGGCACGCACCCGCCCGAGCGGGTCGAGGTGCACGCGGACCTCGGCCTCCAAAACCGGGGCGCCATCCACCGTCTGACGCCACCGGACGTGCGACCACCCGGCCACGTCGTGCCGGACGTCGCGCGGCTCGAGTGCCAGGTCTGCGTCGTCCGAGGCGAACAGCACCCGATACCGGCCCAGGAACGCCTCAGCGACAACCTGAGGTGACGCCTCTGGCGCCAATCCCAGGTCCTCAGTGGACACGCGGAAGTCAGGCCCGCTCACCCAGGTCAGCAAGCCCGTCGGCCCGTACAGCACCTCGATATCGCCGGGAAGAGCCCCCGGGCCGGCTTCGTCGGACAGGGCCACGTCCATCGCGGGCGGGTCCGCGGGGCGCCCGGCCAGGGCATGCGCCTGGACCTCGGCCAAGTCACGCAGGGCGACCGAGAACTCGTCGACGTCAAGGCCCACGCGGCCAGTACCGGTCGCGGACTCGCTGTGCTCGTCGCAACCGCACGCCAGCGCGGCCAAGGATCCGCAGCCGAGCCGCAAGAGCAGGGTCGGAATTCGAGGGCATCCTCGCTTTCTCATGGCGTTTCCTCCTTCTTCGCCGGCGCGCAGCGCCAGCCCCGCGCCATCACGCTCCAGCTGCCGACCGTGCCGTCCGTCCACAGAAGGAACAGGCGCTCGTCCGCGAACGCCATTCCGCGCTGGAGCACGTGGGGACCCTCGTGCTCCCATAGAGGTGCGTCCAGGTCCCCCGTGTCGGGATGGTATCGTTGCAGCGCGAGGCGGGCATGGAGGTCGGGGAAGGTCTCGGTCGTCACGACCACAAGCGCGTTGCCGTCCCAGATGGGAAAGCCGAGTGTTCGCCCGGGAGCGAGCGCCGCCGCGGGTTCGATCGTCGACCCGTCGGCGGCGAGACGTTGCACCCAGGAATCGACCATCCCGGTCCCATCATCGATGCAACAGTAGAGCACGAAGTACTCGCGCCCGGTCCAAGCGACCGAGCCACAGCCCGGCCGTGCCGCACCGCAGCCAGCCGACTGGGGCTCGCCCCGCCCCGTCCCGTCCGGGGCGATCGGGACCCAGGCAAGTTCGAAAGTCGCGCCGGACACCGGCCATTCCGTCCACAGCAGCACGCCGCCCTCGGAACTGAAGGCCAGATCGCGAGGCGCGAAGGTCAAGGCTGCGTCCGCAATTGTGGTGCGGGGCGACGACAGGGGAGTCAGGTTGCGATCGAAGCGGCGGAATCGCAACTCCGCGCGCTCGGTTCCATCCGTCCAGGCGGCGTAGGCGACGGCCAGCGAACCGTCCGACCAGACGCCGACGGCGGACCCGGTCGGGAAGCCGGTGTCGTCCAGCGCCACGGGGTCGCCAGTCGGAATCGCCTCGACCCCCGACAGCCGCACGACCTGTGCCACCGGATGTCCGAAGTCCGCCGACTGGAACAGGCCGACCGACTCCTCACCGGTCCACACGAGCGCGGGGGACTGCCACCCCAACGCGCCTCGGGCTCCTCCGGCTGCGGTGGTCATCGGCCCCGCCGCCGGCGCGTCCCGCGACACGGGCATGACGCACAGGGCCGCATCCGCGGAAGCCACGTCGAGGAGAGGAACGACCCAGCCCGCTGCGCCGGGTGCCGGTCGTGCGGAATCGTTGTACCCGTGGGCCAGCTCGACGGCCGCGAAGTCGTCAACCAGCGCCGGACACGGATCCGCATGTTCCACTTCCTCGGCCGCATCGACAACGTCGGTCGCGTCAACCACATCCGCAGCATCGACCGCTCCGTCGCTCTCGCCGATGTCGGTCCCTCCGTCGGCCGAGTCGTTGGCCCCGTCCGCCCCGGCCCCGGACGCGCCGCAGCCGATGACAAGCAGGATCCACCAAGCCCGCAGCACCGCTGGGGACGCCCGCTGCAGGACGCGGTGCACGCCATCTGCCAGCGCCGGATGGGAAGAGACATGCAAGGTCAAAGACATCGACGTTGCCCCTCTTGGCTGCGCCCACACTATCGTAGTAAGCGTACTCCGTGGGAACGGAGGCGCCAAGGACGATCATCGTGGTGACGATCATCGTCATGTCGGTTCGCGACCCGCCGACGACGTCTCCTCCGCCCTAGACTCCATCACCGTCCCCGCCGCCCGCGCCGCCCCCGCCGGGCACGCCGAGAGCACCGAGGACGCCGCCCGCCTCGACGACGACGAGCACGTGGTCCTCGCCGTCCTCGATGCGGGCGCCATCGTTCGTCGCTTTCGTCGTCCCGACGGCCTCGACGCCGACGACGCCGTCGCCGCCTCGTGGGGCGCTGCCTCCGTCGTCCAGGTCGGGCATCGCGCCTTCAACGCCTGCGTCGTGGTGGTCCCCGCGCAGGCGACGAACACCGCATCGTGGAGGCGCTGGTGCGGCGGGCCAGGGCTGTCGTCGACCAGGTACGCATCGCTTTCGTCGCCCGCCTCGCCCTCGTCGAGCACGTCGAGCGCCCCGACCACGTGGTGCTCGCCGCCCCAGCGCCGTGCGCCGCCTCGTGGAAGCGCTGCCGCCGTCGGGGAGGCAGAGCATCGTGTTCGTCGCCCTCCGCGCTTGCCGCGGGCGCTTCGTCTGCGCCGGGGGCGTCGTGGGCGGGGCCGTTCCGGCGACGACCGCCGCCTCGTGGAAACGCTGGCGGCGTCGAAGCCGTCGCAGCATCGGTGCTCTGCCTCGGCGCCGCCGCCTCGTGGAAACGCCGACGGCGTCGGGCACGGACATCATCGCCGTCAACGCTTGCGTCGCGTCAACGTCCCGGCGCCGCACGCCGCATCGTGGAAGCGCTGGCGGCGTCGGAGCTGCGTAGCATCGTTGACAACGGCTGCGTCGCGAACGGCGCTCCGGCGCTGCACGCCGCCTGCGAGGCCCGCGCCGCCCTCGTCGAGCGCCCTGCCGGTCGTCGGCCTCGTCGCCACGAAGCAGGCGCCGGTCACGCCGTAGCGACGTTCACCACGACCACGAGGCGGGCACCGAAGGCGATGCCGGCGGCGGCGGCGTCGAGCGCTTTGCCCGCCGTCGGGGCCGTCGCCGCGAAGCAGGCATCGGTCACGCCGCCGCGACGGGCACCACGACCACGAGGCGGGCAACGAAGGCGATGCAGGCACCGCCCACGTCGAGCACCTTGCCGACCGTCGCCCTCGTTGCCACGAAGTACGCGGCGGTCACGGCGCCGCGCCGCCCGCCACGGCCACGTGGCGGGCGCCGAAGGCGATGCGGGCGACGGCGGCATCGAGCACCATGCCGGTCGCCGAGCTCGTCGGCACGAAGCACGCGTCGCTCACGCCGCCGCGACGTTCACCACGACCACGAGGCGGGCACCGAAGGCGATGACGGCGCCGCGGGCGTCGAGCACCTTGACGGTCGTCGAGGTCGTCAACACGGTGCCCGCGTCGCCTGCGGCAGCCCGACGATCACGGCGAGGACGACGAGGAGCCGGCCTCGATGCCGCGCCGTCCCCATCGAGCACGTTGCCGGGCGCCGCGCGCGTCACCGCGTCGCCATGAAGACCACGCAGCAGGGCGCCTCGACGAGTTCGACGTGGACGACGTGGGCGAGGACGGAGCCGGACCCGAAGCTCCACCGCCTGGACCGCGCCGCACGACGCTCTTGGAGCCAGCGACGGAGGCAACGCGGGTTGGGGGCGGATCATGTCGGTCCAGAATTGCCTCTCCGCGGAGGGGACGGCGCCGGGGCGGCGTGAGTCTGGCCCTTGCTGTCTTTGCGGTGCTTCGACACCAGTTCGTGGAGCAGCAGCTCCGCCAGCGCCTCCGGCGGCGAGTCGCCGACCTGCGTCGTTTCCGACGTCATCGCGAAGTGCACCGTGATCATCCCACGGTCGACCGCGTAGCTGCCCACGAAGCGCTTGCCGTCCTGCTCCACCGCTACCTCATGGCGCGCAATGAACCGTTCCCTCCGTGCCATTCTCAATAACCTCCCCTCCCCCACCTCGACTGCGCAGGCTACGTCATCTCGGAACCTGTTGCACCAAGGACTGACCAGGGACTGACCAGGGGCGCGTACTTGCCGGGACACAGTCCTCGATGCCCTGGCCGCCGATGCCGGCGCCGCGGATCGTCACCTTCGCCGCCTGCACCATCTGCGACATGCTCGACGTCTACGACGGGGACGAGGCCCGCCGTCCACGACGTCGCCTGGCCCGCGCCGCCTGCACCGCCTCCCTCGTCCGCGACGACCACAACGTCACCGAACTGCTCGACGCGAACAACGGACTCGACGCAGACGAGGTGCATCGAGGCCGTCGCCGTCCTCGAGGCCGTCGCCGCCTGCGTCGAGCACCTTGCCCGTCGTCGAGCCCGTCGCCACGAAGCAGGCGTCGGCCACGCTGCCTCGGCGTTCACCACGACCACGGGGCGGGCACCGAAGGCGATGCGGGCGACGGCTGCGTTGAGCGCCTCGTCGGTCGTCGGGTTCGTCGTCGCGAGGCCGGTCGTCGCCTACGCCGCCACGATGTGCGCGACGGAGACGAGGAACGCACCGAAGGCGATGCCGGCACCGCCTGCGCCGATCACCTTGCCGATCGTCGGGTTCGTCGCCGCGAAGCAGGTGTCGGTCGCGCCGCCTCGAAGTCCACGATGCCGACGAGGCCGACGCCGCTGAGGTCGAGCGCCTTGCCGGCCGTCGGGGTCGTTGCCACGAAGCAGGCGTCGGGCACCCCGGCTCGACGGTCACGACGGCTACCAGGTCGGCGCCATCCATGACGCCGACGCCGCCCACGTCGAGCACCTTGCCGCTCGTCGGGTTCGTCGCCGCGAAGCGGGCGTCGGTCACGCCGTGGGCGCGGTCGCCACGACCACGAGGCGGGCACCGAAGGCGATGCCGGCGCCGCCTGCGTCGAGCGCCTTGCCCGGCGTGGCGTTCGTCGCAACGAAGCAGGCGTCGGTCACGCCGGGTTCACGGACACCCCGCGCACGAGGGGACGGGCATAGCGCGGTGGGCGTTGCCCGACGCCGACCACGTCGAGCACCTTGCCGGTCGTCAGACTCGTCGCCACGAAGCGGGCATCGCCGACCCCGCCTCTGCGTCCACGACGCGCTCTACGCTGTCGCCGCCCCCCATGCAGGCACCGCCCTCGTCGAGCACCTCGCTCGTCGTCCGGTTCGTCGCCGCGAAGCAGGCGTCGGTCGCGCCGGCTCGACGGCCACCGCGACTACGAGGCGGGCACCGAAGGCGATGCGGGCGACGGCGGCGTCGAGCACTTGGTCCGTCGTCGAGGTCGTTGCAGCGAAGCAGGCGTCGGCCACGGCGCCTCGACGTCCACCACGACCACGACGCGGGCACCGATGGCGATGCGGGCGACGGCGCCGTCGAGCGCCTTGCCGGTCGCCGAGCCCGTCGCCGCGAAGCAGGCGTCGGTCAAGCCGCGTCGATGGTCGCCACGACTACGAGGCGGGCGCCGGACGCGATGCCGTCGCCGCCGTCCGCGACGCGCACCTTGCCGGTCGTCGGGATCGTCGTCGCGAAGACGGCGTCGGTCACGCCGCATCGGCGTTCACCACGACCACGAGGCGGGCACCGAAGGCGAGGCGGGCGCCGCCGACGTCGAGCGCTTGGCCGGTCGCCGAAATCGCCGCCGCGAAGCAGGCGTCGGTCGACGACGCCATCCTGCCCACGACGACAGCCGCCGACGTCATCCACGACACCCGCACGCTGACCGGACGCGCCGATCCAGCCGCCGAGGCCTCCACGGAATCGCCGAAAACGGGGCCGCAGAAGTCGATGGCACAGCACATCGTACACGGTCATCGTCGATTCCACATCCCCCACGTCGACTACGACCACCTCGTCGGCGCCACTCTCGTCGTGGTCGTCGTCACGGCGCCGAACGACGCCTCGTGGAAGCGCTGGCGTCGTCGGTCATGCAGTCCATCGTGTTCGTCGCGTTCGTCGCCCACCGCGTCCACCGCGAGCGCATCGTCTTCGCCGGCCGTGCCGTCACAGGACTTCGGCAGAACGCCCCGCGGCCCACACCACCGCGTTGTACAGCAGTCGCCGATCAACCTCCGTCGCGCGCAGGCCGTCCTCGTCGGCCAGAGCAGGATCGAACGTGAAGAACACCGATCGACCCAGCCCAAGAGCGCCGCCTGCCCGAGTCACGATGCCCCCGGAGCTGTAGACGCCATCGACAAGCGAGCAGTCGTCGAAGAGTGCGATCACCTCGACTTCTCCATCACCCGGGACTCCCCAGCCACCGAGCGTCGAACATGGCTCCACCTCGAACGGGTCGGGAATCCTGTGCAGGATGGGATGGTCGAGCAGGCGCGCCCGGACCGCAATCGCGTGCGCACCGTCGCAGTGGAGAAACGTATCTTCGACCACAGGAACCACGCCGACGATGATCGCAAGATCGGGAATCAGCTCAAGCGCCCTCGATCCCATTCCGACAAACCCGTGGCCTGCCGCTACGAACGCCTGGACAGCATCGACTTCGCTCCGTGTGAGATCCCAGCCGCGGTCTACCCGCCAGACATCCGTCAGCGCCACGACGTCGGCGTCAGCCGCGGCAAGATCTGCGCTCGTGACCCCGTCGAGGGCGAGCGCCGTGATGTCTACGAGGACGGGGATGTCGCCAAAACGGACTGCATCGCGCTGAAGATCATCCAACGCGTTCCGGCTCGGGAAGTCCGTGACCTCGGAACGCAGCGCCGCCACCCTGATCGGCTCGGGCGATGGCACACAACTCGCGAAACGGCAAACCGTGCCCTCGGCGCACGCGCAATCGGGGGGACATACTACGCAGTCCTCGTCCAGACCGCATGCTCCGTCGCCGCAGGCTGCGTCGCTCACGCACGTGTCTCCCCTGCAAGCCGTTCCCGCCACGCAGCTGCAGTCCGAAACGCATGAGCTGCAGGTCTCCCCGTCCGTGCACCTGGAGTCGCCGCAGATCGGTGTGGTCCGCGGCACGCACGTGCCGCCTACGCATGCGGCATCGAGAGAACACGCACAGTCGGCCGGACAAGTCAGACAGGTCTCGATACCCTCGAGGCATGAACCGTCGCCACAGCGTACCTCGGGGTCGATGCATGCCCCATTGCGGCACATGAGTTCCGGAGGACAGTAGACCACGGTGACCCATTCGTCACCCCTCGAATCGCACCGAACGACGGAACGCCCGTCGCAGGCGACGGCACCCGGATCGCACCGCACCCCAGACAACTGCGTTCCGCCATCACAGCCCGCTAGCGTCAGCGTCACGCCAACCACCGCGCACACCACCCAGGCTATCCCCGTGCTCCGGGCACCCTCGAATGCTCGCGCAACGGTCACGCACCAACCTATTCTCCTGATTCGCATCGGCATTCCCTCCGCAATCCTCTGCGCTTAGTTTACGCTCCGGGCGCGACGCCGTCCAGCTCGACTCATGAAATCATCCAACGTCTCTCTCGAGGATCGATCCCGACACAGATGCCCCCCGCAGGGCGGTCACCGGCCTCCTCGTGCGCGCACCGCCGTGGAAGCGCACGCCCATGTACCGGAAGGCGCCAGGCCCGTCGGCCTCGGTCCAGGGGCCTTGGCTCCGGCTCCTATGAATAGGCGGCCAGGAAGCAGCCCGAGTCCTGCACGCCGTACTGCCAGCTTCCGTCCACGTATATCCAGGTTTGGATGTTGACCTTGTACGAATACTGGTAGATCAGATTAGGAATCAAGACATCGGGCATGTGGCACACGTTCGTCCACTCCGGCTCGCTGGCCTCGTTGGCGGCGCAGTCACCGATACCGTAGGCGGCCATGTATCCATAGCCGCTGCTATCCAGGCAGTCGATGTTGCAGTCCTGCCCATCCCACCACTGCCTGCGGATGACACCGCTGCAGTCCATGGTGGAGTGCTCCTCCACCCAGAAGTCGATGGCGACCCACTGGTTCCATGAGCAACTGAAGTTCATTCCGAAGGCGTTACCAACGTACACGTACAGCGGGTGGCCACTCATTTCGATGGGAGTCGCCCAGCCGCACTGCCCGGATTCGAAATACGTATCCGGATTGCTGTAGTACGAACCGCCGCTCTTCCCCACCCGGACATCGCCGACATTCAGGACGAAGTTGTAGCTCTTGCAACGGTCCCAGCGGGCGTAGCACGGCACGTAGACGCTTTCCCAGTAGGCCGAGTTGATCGAGTCGACTCCGTCGTCTGCTGTGCAGACGTTTGTCTCCTCTGCTTCCCGGACAACGCTATCCCCACGCCATCCGCCGGGCGGCGGGTCCTGTGCCGACGACGACACTGTGAAGGTCAACCCGACACCCGCGGTCAGCGCGATCATCGACGTGCACGCGGTCATGGATGAACTCCCTTCTGTTTCAGTCCCCGCTCAGTTTTCACAGCGTATCAGAGCCGGCCCCGCCGCCCAGGAACGCGGGGATTGCCATTCCGGGAAGCGCTTGGCTGGCCGTCGCAAGGGTCGCCCGGAAACCGCCCCGGCGGGCCGCGTGCGCGAATGGGCATCCGGATGCGGCGCGACCACCAGGTTCGCGAAGGTCGATGCGTTCTTGGACGGTCGTGGCTTTCAACTTGCTCCATGCGGTGGGCGCGCCGCGAGGCCATCGAGACGTATCGGAACAACCTCAACCGAGCACACCAGCTGGAGGGCACCAGAGTTCCGTCGCTCGTGTCCACGTAGGTTACAATTCCGCTGACTTGGGTCTCTCTGTGGTGGCCAATGATTGTTG